>CAYNCS010000035.1:0-24998 GCA_964395875.1 uncultured Caulobacteraceae bacterium
GGTTCGAATCCTACCCGGGGAGCCATTTTCTCCCATGATTTCCTGAAAATCTGAGCTTGAGCGGTCGCGATTTCGCGTGGCCGCTTTTGTGCGCCTGACGGCTTCCAGCGCCGCTTTGATCGGGGCGCGGCGCGAGGGCGCATTTTCGTCACGCCAGGTCTTGAATGTGTCGGCGGCCGATTTCTCGCCGCCGCATTCGTCACAAACTACCCCTTGACGGGTGACAAGCAATCGTCACTATGCCCTCCATAAAGGAACGCGGCGGTTTCCGCGAGCGTCCGGACAAAATAAAGGGAGGCAGGAATGGCGTACGATCCGGAAGCGCTGGTCGCGGCCGCACGCCAGAGCACCGGTTTGGACGATTTCGGCGGCGATACCTGGCGGGAAGGGCTCGGCGTGCTGTGCCGGTCCCTGACCAACGAGGCGCAGCTGAACGGCTTCGGGCAGATGGCGCTCCCGGGGGCGATTATCGGTGCGCTCTCCAACCGCCTGAGGGTGACGGACTGGATCAAGACGCACCCTGAAGTGCTCAACGAAAAGATCGAGAACCCGTTCGTGGTGGTCGGCATCTTCCGCGCCGGCACCACATTGTTTTCCTATTTGCTGGAGAAGGACGAGCGTCACCGGCCGCTCTATCGCTGGGAGGCGAGCGATTCCACGCCGCCGCCCACGCCGGAGGGCATCGCTTCCGATCCGCGCATCGAAGCCACGCGCGCGCAGATGGCGATCGTCGATCAGATCAATCCGCGCATGAAAGTGGTGCAGAGCGAGGAGCCAGACGGCCCGACCGAATGCATCGGCATCACAGGGCAGGATTTCAAAAGCACGATCTGGGAGGCGATGGCCAACATCCCGGAATATGGGCGCTGGCTGGCGGGCGTCGATCAGACGTCTTCCTATGATTACTACAAGAAAGTGCTGCAGGTTCTGCAGAGCGGCGGCGTGCGCAAGCGCTGGACGCTGAAGGCGCCGAGCCATGCGCTGCAGCTGGAGCAATTGGTGCGCGTGCTGCCGAGCGCGCGTCTGGTGTTGCTGCATCGCGATCCGGTTTCGGTGATCACGTCCGCCTGCAGCCTGATCACGACGCTGACGGGCACCTTCTCCGACGCCGACCGCAAGGCCTATATCGCCGAGCAATGGACCGACGTTCTGGCGCGTTCCTATGAGGCCATCGAGCGTTTCCGCGCGGCGCGGCCGGACTTCCTGATCGCCGATGTGCGCTATGCCGATTTAATGCGCGATCCAATCGCCACGATGCGGCGCGTTTACGGACAGTTCGGCGACACGATCGAAGGGCAACCCGAAGCGGCGATGCGCAAGCATCTGGAATCCCGGCCGCAGGGCAAGCACGGCAAGCATTCTTACGGCGCGGCGGAGTTCGGCCTCGACGCCGGCGCGATCCTGGAGCGCTTCAAGCCATACATACAAAAATACGACATCGCTCTAGAGGGGAAGGCGTGAGCATGAACGCGGAAAACTTCCATCTCGGCTTCAACGTCGAGTCCCTGCTGGAGGAAGCGCGCACGCGCACCAACGGGCTTGACGATTTCGGCGAGGGGCCGTTCCTGGAGCCGCTGGCGCTGTTCGTGGATTCCCTTGAAAACGAGGCGATGCTGAATCCGATCGGGAAGTGGATCGCGCAGGAGCGCTGCCTCGGCCACATCGTGAACCGCCTGAATTACGTCAATGACCGCAAGCGCTTTCCCGACATCGCCAAGCAGAAGATCGTCAAGCCCGTTTTCATCATCGGCTTCCCGCGCACGGGCACGACCATCCTGCACGACATTCTGGCGCAGGATCCGCACAATCGTGCGCCGTTGACCTGGGAGGTGACGTTCCCGTCGCCGCCGCCGCAGACCGCGACCTTCGGAACCGACCCGCGAATCGCCATGTGCGCCGCGGCGCTGCCGAAAATGGACGAGAAGCATACCATCTTCAAAGCCATGCACCCGATGGGCGCGGAGCTGTCGCAGGAATGCGTGGTGATGATGGGCGATGCGATGAGCACGCCGCTATTTCATAACCAATTCCGCGTGCCGAAATACCAGCATTGGGTCGATTACGATCTCGACTGGCGGCATGTGTACGACTTTCACCAGAAGCAGCTCCAGCATTTGCAATCGGGCCATATGCTTGATCGCTGGGTGCTGAAGACCGGCGCGCATCTGTTCGGGCTTGAGCGCATGCTGGAGGCCTATCCCGATGCGCGCGTCGTGTTCACGCACCGCGATCCGGTGAAGTCGATGACGTCCTTCGCCAGCCTCACGGCTTTGGTGCGGTCCATGGGCAGCGATCACGTCGACAAGGCGGAGATCGCGGAGGACTGGATCGAGCGGCTGGCGGGCGTGTGGCAGCGGGCGCTGAAACTCCGGTCGGAAAAGACCTGGCCCAACGCCATTCTGTACGACGTGATGTTCCCGGATTTCGTGCGCGATCAGTTCAAGGTCGTCGAGCAGATCTATGACGCCTTGGGTCTGGAGATGACCGATGAAGGCGCACGCGCGATGAAGGCGTTTATCGCCGACAATCCGCAAGGCAAATATGGCGTGCACCGCTACTCGCCGGAGGAATACGGCATCGTGCCTGAATATGTCCGCGAGCGGCTGAAGCATTATATCGACCGCTTCGATCTGAAGCCGGAATAAGGGAGACGGATTGATGAGCGCGCAAACCATGAAAGCGTGGCGCACGCATGAATTCACGACGCCGTCCAAGGCGCTGAAATACGATGACGTGGCGATCCCCGAGCCCGGTCCGGGTGAAGTCCTGATCAAGGTGCAGGCGGTGCCGTTCAACGCGAACGACCTTGAGCGCGTCGCAGGCGGGAACATGATGGCGGCGCCGCCGCTGCCCTTCACGCCGGGCATGGAGCTAGTGGGCGTGGTGACGAAATGCGGTGACGGCGTGGGCTATCTGCAGGGCAAACGCGTTGTCGCGGGCGCCAAGAACGCCAACGGCGCCCTGGCGGAATATGCTTTGGCGCAGGCCAGCAGCACGTTTGAAATTCCCGAAGATCTGCCGCTGCCGGATGCGGCCGGTTTGTTTTTCCCGTTCCACATTTCCTGGCTCGGCCTTTATGAGCGCGCCGATCTGAAGGCGGGGCAGAGCGTTCTGATCCATGCCGGCGCGGGCGGCTTCGGCGTGGCGGCGATCCAGCTGGCGAAGCTGCGCGGGGCGAGGGTGTTCTGCACGGTCGGCCATGATGCGAAGAAGGCGCTCTGCACCGAACTCGGCGCCGAAGCGGTGTGGAACTACGAGACCGAAGATTTCGCGCAAGGCGTGCTGGATCTGACTGAAGGCAAAGGCTGCGACGTCGTGTTCGACGTGATCGGCGAGCAGGTGATGGACCGCTCGTTCCACTGCCTCGGTTATAACGGCCATTATCTGATGATGGGCGCCGTCGGCGCGAACAAACCTGCGGTGGATCAAAAATCCCTGGTGCCGCGCAAGATCGCGCTGGGCAATTTCAAGTTCTGCGGCGTCATTTTCAATTACGCGTTCGAGCCTGTGGCCAAGATGATCAAGCAGGGTACGGGTTGGAACTTCGCGTTACATCAGCAGGGCGCGGCCACGCAGAAGCAGCTCCTCGAATGGCTGGCGGCCGGCAAGATCAGGCCGGTGATCGGTAAGACCATCCGCATGGATGAGGTGCCGCGCGCGCTCGATGAATTGGCGGCGCGCGATGAAGAAACGCGCAAAGTCGTCGGCCGCGTCGTGGTTGTGCTGTAGCTTGCGGGCATTGCGGCGCCCCGCCGTTGCCGTGGGCGCCTCGATGTCTTAACAGGCTGGGATGAGTACGGGCCAGAACCAGCCTGCGCCGTCCGGCGCGCCGACCCTGCCAGAGTCGATCCGGATGAATCTGCGTGGTTTTTCGTCTCATGACGAGGGCCACAGGATCGCCGGCAAGACCGTGGAATGCCTGCGGCAGCTCAGTTGCGTGATCGATTTGTCGTCTCTCGAAGGGCTTACCATCGCCCACGATTACGAAGACGCGCTTATCCACATGGACGATATTTTTTCGCCGCCGCCGCTGGTTCTGATCGGCGATGACGAGGGGGATTCCGGATCGGTGCTGGCGACGCGGCCCGACGGCGCCGTGCGGCATCACATCGTGATGCGCATGACGGCTTTAGCCGGCTTGTCGGGCTCGTCGTCCGGCGCGTTTGAGAATGCGGTGGCCGCGCTGGCCCGGCAATGCGCGCGCGTGGACGCCAGCGCGTGTTTCGACTGCGCGTTTCCCGGCTTCATATTTTTGCCGTTGCCGGAGGATCGCGCCGAAGCGCGCCGCCGCGCGACCTTCTTTTCCTGCTGGGAAGCCTTTTCCACGGCGTGGTTCAGCGCGCCTTTTGTGCGCAGTCAGGCCAAATGGATCGAGTCCCAGTTTCTCGATACGCTGACGATCACGCGGCTGCGCGCGGCTGAAGCTCTGGGCGCCGGCTTTGTGCGCACCGACCCCAATACCGCGTTGCTGGAAGTACATTCCTATTACCGGATGCTCATGCGCGATTGCGCGGCGCATCTGGGTAATATTGTGGGTCTGCAGTTGAACATCACGGACTTCCCGCGAAGCTATGAGACGTTGGAGGCGCACTGGTTCGGCGACGCCTACAACGATATGGACATGCTGTTGCGGCAGATCGCCAGCCAGTTAGGCCGTTGGCCAAGTCTTGATCTGTTCGAGCAGCTTGCCGACATCGCCGACGGTCTTGCGCAGACGCACGCTTACGCGCTTTAGGCCTTCGCCGCGCCTATCAGCGGATCGGTGAGGCTGTGTTTGCCGTTTTCCCAGCGCCCCGCAAGGCGCGTGCGGAAGCTGGAATCTTCGGCGCACGTGATTTCGATGTCGTACCAGCGCCCGGCCTCGTCGATGGGCCATTTGGAGACGGTCGTTTCGCCGGGCTCAAGGGCTGCTGTAATTAGCTCATTTCCGTAGGCGCGTTGGCGCATTGTGACGGTAGCGGTTTTCGGGCCGGTATTCTGAAGCGTGATGTGCAGGACGCCGGATTGATATCGCGTCTCGGCGACGAGGCGCACATTGTGCGGCAGCAGGCCGCCGCGGAAGGCGCGGTAAAAGCCATTTGGTCCGTGGACGTTCAAATCGTATGTGCGCTCCTGTTTCAGGGGCACATGGCGCAGTTTCTTCCCGGCCTCGATCGTATAGAAAAACGGTCCATCGTCCTTGGGTTGCCCATAGACGTTGAACGCTGCGCCGGCCGAGCCCTCATTATGGAACTCCAGAGCGACCGTGTCGTTTTCCGGCTTGCAGGTGACGAAAAGCTTGTAGGGCAAAGCGCGGGATGGTCTTTGGCCCGGTTCCTGTTCCGGCGTTTTGAAGGTCGACGGAATTTCGGGTCGCGGCAGTTTGTCGGTCGCGTCCGCCGCCGCGATGTAATTGGCGGCGGACGGCAGCTCCGGCGCTTCGCGGTCCGGCGCGCTGAAATCAAAGACCGACGTCAGGTCGCCGCACACGCAGCGCCGCCAGGCGCTGATGTTCGGCTCCACGACTCCGAAGCGCCGCTCCAGAAAGCGCAGGACCGATGTATGGTCGAAGACTTGCGAATTCACCCAGCCGCCCTTGCTCCAGGGGGAGATCGCCAGCATCGGCACGCGCACGCCGAGCCCGACAGGCTCGTTGCGGTAAACTTCGCCGGTCGTCCGGATCGTCGAGGCGCCCTTGGCGCGGCCCACCGCCGGCAGGAATGGCGGCATGTGATCGAAGAAGCCGTCATTCTCATCGTAATTGAGAATGAAAACGGTGCTGGCCCAAACTTCGGGTGCGGCGGTGAGCGCATCCAGCAGGCGCGCGGTGAGCGACTGGCCATAGCTCGGTCCGGCTTTTGGGTGTTCGCTCAGGATATATGGCGCCACGAGCCAGGAGACGGCGGGCAAGCGCCCGGCCTGGATGTCGGCGGTAAATTGCGCGACGAGATGTTCGCCGCGCGAGGTCTTGGCGTTCTGCGCGTTCGAGCCGGGCGCCCAGGCGCGGCCGCGCGCCATCAATTGCGGATCCGATTGCGCGCCGCGAAACTTGAAGAAATAGGCCAGCGCGTTGTCGCCGTAATTGTCGTATTCCTGATACACTTTCCAGGACACGCCAGCGGCCTGCAGGCGTTCCGCGTAGGTCGTCCAGGTCAGCGGCCCGAACGCGGGACTATCGTTGCGGTAGTCGGCGGTTTCGTTCTTTTCCAGGATGGGGTTCTGGATGGCCAGGGGATTGTCGCGCCCAACCGAAAGGCCGCTCGTGCCGGTGAACAAATGCAGCCGGTTCGTATGGGTGGGCCCTAATATCGCGGAATAATAGGCGTCGCATACGGTGAACGCGTCCGCCAAAGCATAATAACACGGCAGGTCCTCGCGCGTGAAATAGCCCATGGTCATGGGCGATTTCTCCGGCGCCCAGACGTCGTAGTTTTTCCAGCGGTCGTGCGACCCGCGCCAGGAATGATCGAGGCTGTCGATGGTTTCCGCGCTCGTCGTGCGAGAATCGAGCCGGAAGGGCGCGACATAGCCGCCCCGGCCGTTTGGCTGTTTCCAAACGGGATCGCCGTTTGGCAAGGAAAGGGGACGCGGATCTGAAAAGCCCCGCACGCCGCGCAGCGTTCCGAAATAATGATCGAACGAGCGGTTTTCCTGCATCAGGATCACCACGTGCTTCACATCGTCGATTGTGCCGGTCTTCTTTTGGGCGCGGATGGCGACGGCTTTTGCGATCGCATCCGAATAGGCGCCGGCGGCCAAAGCGGCCGCCCCGCCCTTGATCAGATTGCGTCTGGACGGCTTCATTGGTCCTCGCGGTGCATCTTCATGCCGGAGGCGTTTAAAGGGTTCTTTTGTTTTTTTCGACCCCAGTGCGCCTTTTAGGGCGCCACTTTATAAAATCTTATTTTTGTCGGTAGGTTAGGGCGGAGCAGGGTCCGGGTTTGGCGTGAGCCGCTGCGGAGGCGAGGGGCGGACCGGGCGCCGGATGAGACCGGCGCCCCGGGGTGTGGCGGATCAGATCTTGAGAAGCTCGGCGGCGGAGCGGCCGAAGAAGCTTTCCTTCGCCGACTGGCTCAGGCCCTCCATCTGCTTGGCGTAGATGGCATGGGCCTCCTGATGGCCCTCGATGTGCGGGAAGTCCGAGGAGAACACGATCAGGCCTTCGGGCACGCGGTCGATGGTGGGACGGAGCTTATCCTGCTGGTTCACCACCGAGATCCGCACCTGCCGCTGCATATATTCGCTGGGCTTCAGGGGCAGCATGTAAGGCGCGAAGTTCAGCATCCGCATGTGCTCGTTGTCCGCCTCGGCGTCGATGAAATCGAGGAAGTCCGGCAGCCAGTCGATGCCCAGTTCGGACACGATGATCGCAAGGTTCGGATAGCGCTCCAGCACGCCGCCGAAAATCATCGCGCCAAGCGCCAGTTGGGGGATCAGGCGGCGCGACAACGAGGCCAGCCGATAGAACGACGCGATATTGCCGCCATTGTTCGCCCAGCCCGGATGCATGGCCGAGCGCGCCCCGCCGACATGGAACATGATGGCGACGCCGAGATCTTCGCAGGTGGCCCAGAAGGGCTCGAAATCCGGGTGATCCAGGGCCTTGTCGGCATGGGGATCGGCCTTGACGAAGACGGCGCGCGCGCCGCGCTTGCGGCCCTCGATCACCTGTTTAATCGACCACTGGATGTCCATCAGGTCGATGACCACGGTCGGGATCAGGCGCTCCGTATAACCGGCGAGCTGGTCCAGCGCCCAATTGTTGTAGGTGTCGAGCGTGGCGAGCGCGAGCGAGGGATCGTTGCGCATCGCGTGGCGATAGGGGTGATAGCCGTTGGACGGTAGGAGGATCTGCTTTTCGATGCCGCGCTTGTCCATCCAGGCGAGACGTGGGACGGGCTGGTAGGCTTCTGGCGAAAACGAGCCTGAATCGATGGCGATCTGCGGGGGATTTCCGCCGCGCAGGGAGTCCTCATAGGCCTGATAGACATATTCCGGGATCAGGGTCTTCGGGTCGGGCCGCAGCGCCGGAGGCACCGAGGAGAAGAGATCCCCCACCAGAATGTCCACCAGCTGCTCGGCCGCGGTCATTTTCGGAAGCTTGGCCGCCAGGCTCGGATTCGCCTTTTCGAACCAGTCCTGCGGTTCGACGAAATGGCTGTCCACATCGATGATGCGCACTTGATCCTCCCGGTGTTTGGTCTTTTGCCACCGAGCTTGGAGGAAAGTGAGCAGATGGTCAATTCGGCCGGGTAAGTCCTTGGAATTCCTATTCCGCGGCGCGGCCGGAATCCTGCGCGATCTTCTTCGCCACCAAATCCGCCAGATAGGTCTTGGAAAAAGCATCGGCGGGGTGAAACACCTCGACGCGATAATTGCCGTCCAGATCGGCGAAGAACGTATAGTGGCTGAGTTTCAGCGCGACGCCTTCCTTGTGCTGGTAGTCCAGCATGCGCGTGGATTGCGAGGGCAATTCATGCCGCTCCCACAAAGCGCGGAATTCGGCGCTCTTGGCGCGCAACGTGTCGACCAGCTCGCGGACGCCGGGATCGTGGATGTTGCGGGCGAAGACGGCGCGGAACATCGCCACCTGCTGGCGCGCGGATTCATCCCAGTTCGGCAGGTGCCGGCGCGTGTTCTCGTTCAGGAACAGCGACAGCAATTGATTGCGAGAGCCGCCATAGAAGGATTCGAAATCGCCGAACAACGCGCGGGCGGCGGTGTTGCTGGCGACGTAATCGGTGCGCGGGTTCAGGACAAAAGCGGGTGAGAGCGTGATGGAATCGATCAGGACCTGCACCGCCGGCAACATTTCATCGGCGGCGCCGTGCGTGGCTGCCCCGGCTTTGGGCAGGCCCAGCCGCAGCAGTTCCGAGCGCTCCAGCGGCGAGAGGAACAGAACCTCGGCCAGCTTCGCCAGCAAACGCGGCGAGGGCGACACCGCAAGACCCTGCTCAAGCTTGGTGTACCAGGAGGGGGAGACCGCCAGCAGCTTGGCGACTTCCTCGCGCCGCAGCCCCTTGGTGCGGCGGCGGCCCGCGGCGGTGAGACCGTGCGCTTCGGGAGCCAGACGCGTGCGGCGAGTGCGCAGGAAGCCGGCCAGTTCCTTGCGGCGCAATGCGTCCTCGGGCGAGGCGGGGGCCTCGCCGGGTTCGGCCCCGGATGGGCCGCCTTTCGGATCGCTGCGCTTGAACATCGGGACAAAATAGGCCGACGCAGCCTGCTTGTGTATCGGGCGTCGGGGCGCTTGCGCAGAATTTTGGTCTAAACGGGCCTTATTTTAGCGCCACGGGGTTAACCGGGGACCCCACGGCGCCGGTAAAGGCCAGCGGCGGGGCCGTCAGCATGAAGGTGTAGCGCCCATCGGCGGCGCAATCGGCGGCCAAGGCGTCCAGGTCGAACATCTCGCCCAAGGGCATGCCCATATCGCGCAGGCAAAGCATGTGGAGCGGCATCGGCATGGCGCCGCCATCGGCGAATGCGGCCATGTCGACGCGTTCCACCGCGACATTGTCCGCCGCCACGGCCGCCGCGTTCACGTCATAGAGCCACTCGGCGCATTCGGCGTGCAGGCCGGCGCCGTCGCCGTGAAAGGAGTCGCGGTCCTTGTCGACTGTGAAATGGCGGATGTGGCCGGTGCGGATGATCACGATGTCGCCGGCGCGCACGTTGGTGTTCTGCGCTTTCAGAATGGCGCGGAGGTCGTCCACTTTCAGCGTATGGCCAAGTTCGAGGCGCTCGGCTCTGAAAAAACGCGCCGCATCCACCAGCACGCCGCGCGCGACGATGCCGGGATTGGCCAGGTGCTCGACGCCGTGCCGCGTGGCGCCGGCCTCGGTGATCGAGTCGCAGACCTTGCAGCCGTTATACATCTCGCCGTCGTAATGCATGTGGGAAAAAGCGTCCCATTGCGTGGCGCATTGCAGCGGCATTTCCACCATGTCATCGGACATGGTCGCGGCGCCGTTCAAATCCAGCTGTTGCGCGACCTGCGTGATCGTCAGTCTCGGATTGAAGCGATAGACGTCGTTCTGCGGCCCGTCTTTGTCGAAGCGCAGGCTCAGCGAAAACATCTTGCCGTCGCGCACTTCGGCGGCGGCGCCCTTCAGCGCTTCTGGCCCGATATGATTGAGCGAGCCGCGCACATCGTCAGCGCCCCAGCGGCCCCAATTGCGCACGTGCTCTGCGGCGGCGTCGAAATCCTGGCGAAGCATCTGGCCCTCCTTACCAGGCGGTGCTGCCCGAGTCGGTGAAGAACCCGCCCGTTGGGCCGTCGGCGCCGTCATTGGCCAGCTTCACGATGATCTGCGCGCCGTCTTCCGGCGTTTTGGTGCCCATGAACCGGCTCAAGGCGCTGTTCACGAAACCGGGCGAGCAGGCATTCACCTTGATGCCTTCATCGCGCAGTTGGTCGGCGAAAAGCGCCGTGACGCTGTTCAGCGCGGCCTTGGAGAGGCAATAGCCGAACGGCTTGAACGGGCCCATCTGCAGCGTGCCGTCCGCCGTGCGGCCGATGCAGCCGGCTTCGCTCGAGACGTTGACGATGCGCGCCGCGTCGGACTTGCGCAGCAGCGGCAGCGCCAGCTGGATCAGGCGCGCCGGTCCGAACGTGTTGGTCTCCATGACCATACGCGCCTGGTTGATGTCGGCTTCGGCGGGGCCTGAATCGTCCGGCGCGATGCCGGCATTGTTCACGAGTACGTCGAGTTTGCCTTGCTCGGCCGCTATCCTGGAGATCGCGGCTTCCAGGGAATCCCATTTGGTGACGTCGAGCCAGACGGGGCGGATGTCGCCGTCCGCCTTCGCCTCATCGGCCGCGCGCTTGCCGGCCGCTTCGTCGCGGCTGCCCAGATAGACCACCATGCCTTGCCGTGCGAACGCCCGGACCGCCGCGAGCCCGATCGACTTGTTGGCGCCAGTGACCAGCGCGACGCGTTGAGACATTGCCTTCCTCCTGACTGTTGTTTGCTGCGCGTGGATCGTCAGCGCCAGCGTTTGGGTCATGGTCGCAGCGGCGGTCCAAATTGCAAGCGAATCCGGGGCCGGAAATGCCCGAATGCGCTTCGGAATTTAGTTAGGGTGACACTGTGAGTCATAGGCTGAAGTCGCGCACTACGAAGGGCGGCCAGATCGCTCTATGCAGGGTGTGATCTCATTGACGACGCGCCAATTCTGGCGTCTCGTCTTGTTCTGGCCGGCGGAACGATCGGCGCATTGACAGAAGCTCCCGAAACGGGGGCCGCCTTGGGAGGCGAGATGACAGCGAAACCGAAAAGGCAGGTTGTGCGCGTTGGCGGCGCTGCTGGCGCTCTCATCGACAGCGCGATCGCCGTGCCGCAGCTGCTGACCGTGCCGGATATGGACTATCTGGCGCTCGATTATCTGGGCGAAGGCGCCATGGGTCTGATGCGGCGCCTGCGCGAGATGGATCCGAAATCCGGCTTCCTGCCTGATTTCGTCGACGTTCATGTCGGTCCGTTCATGGCCGAGCTGAAATCCCGCGGCGTGAAGGTGATCTCCAATGCGGGCGGCATGAACCCCGAAGGCCTCGCGGCGATGCTCCGCGCCCGCGCCAAGGAAATGAACATCGATCTGAAGGTCGGCGTGGTCACCGGGGATGAGATCGATGGTCTCGTGCCGGAACTTCGCAAAGAGAGCGTCGTCGACATGTTCACCGGCGAGCCGTTCCCGGAAAAGAAGATCGGCAGCATCAACGCCTATCTCGGCGCCTTCGGCATCGCGGCGGCCTTGGATGCCGGCGCGGACATCGTCGTCACCGGCCGCGTGGTCGACAGCGCGCTGATTCTCGGGCCGCTGATCCATGAATTCGGCTGGGGGCCGGACGATCACGATCTGTTGTCCGCCGGCACCGCCGCGGGCCACTTGCTGGAATGCGGCACCCAGGCCTCCGGCGGCACCTTCACCGACTGGGAAGACGTGCCGGACTGGGCGAACAGCGGCTTCCCATACGGCGAATGCCACGCCGACGGCACGGTGATCATGACCAAGCCGGAAGGCACGGGCGGTCTCGTCTCGGTGGGCACAATCTCCGAGCAGCTGATGTACGAGATCAGCGATCCGCAGGCCTATATCGTTCCGGACGTCGTGTGCGACTGGAGCGAGGTGAAGATCGAACAGGTTGGCCCGAACCGCGTGAAGGTCTCTGGCGCGAAGGGCTATCCGGCGACGGATAAGTACAAGGTCTGCGTCACCTATGACGACGGCTGGCGTTCCGTGGGCCTGATCCCGATTGTCGGGATGAATGCCGTGGGGAAGGCGAAGAAAACCGCCGACGCGCTGCTGGAGCGCACCTCGAAGATGCTGCGCGATCGCAACCAGCCCGATTGGCGTATGAAATATGTCGAGGTGATCGGCACGGAGACCATGTATGGCCCGCGCGCGCAGAAGCTTGAGCCGCGCGAAGTTATGCTGAAGGTCGTCGTCGATCACGAGGATATGGGCTCGGCCATGATGTTCTGGCGTGAGCAGGGCTCGGCGATCATGAACATGGCGGTCGGCACCACGATCCCGCCGATTCTAGGCGCGCCGCGCGCGTTCCCGATTACGGAAATGCATCTGTTCCTGATCGACCGGGACCGCGTGACGACGCAGGTCACGCTCGACGGCAAGGAAATTCCGTTCAAGGAAAAAGGCCGCCGGGATTTCGCGGAGAGCATGATCAAGCGCCCGCCGGCGCAGCCCACAGCGGATGGCGACGTCGACGTGCCGCTGGTGAAGCTGGCCTATGTGCGCTCCGGCGAGAAGGGCAAATTGTTTAATGTCGGCGTCATCGCCCGCAAGCCGGAATATCTGCCCTTTATCCGCGCCAGCCTCACAGCGGATGTAGTGGCCGAAAATTACCGGCATCTGGTTGAAGACGGGGCGACCGGCAAAGTCGAGACGTTCGAAATGCCGGGCATCCATTCCATCAATTACATTGTGTACGACGCACAGGGCGGCGGCATCAATGTGTCGCCGCGCTTCGACGCTGCGGCCAAAGGCATGGGGCAATTGCTGCTCGAAACGCCTATAAAGGTGTCCAGGGCGATCGCCCAGGAATTGAACTAGGAGGAAGCGTCATGGCGGACGACACCCCTTATCTGCTGCGGGGGCTGCAGAAGATGACGGGCAGCACCACGCTGCTGTCTTCAACGTCCAAATATCTGGATGAGCCACGAATGCGCGACTGGATCGCGATGGCGTGCCTGCGCAGGAGCGGCAAGGACGTGCCGACCACGTCGGACGCCTACAAGCTTTATCACATCCTCCGCGATCTGGAGGACAATGACCGCATCGAAGAGCTGTTCACGCAAAGCCGCAAGGCGAATCCGGCGCTCGACAAGTGGTTCAACGATCGTCACATCTCCACCTACAGCGCACAAGATCTTGTCGATCAGTATCCGCAAGGCTCGATGGGCTATAATTTCGGGCGGTATCTTCTCGACAACGGCTTCTCCGTCGACATCGTGCCGCGCTACGAACCGAAGACGCAGTGGGAATATTACAATCTGCGCAGTGGCCAGACGCACGATCTGGAGCACATCATTTGCGGCGGCGGCTTCGACATTCTTGGTGAATTGGTGCCGGGCTATGCGCGCCTTTCGAACGTGCCGCGATTTTTGAACGCGGAGCTGTGCGGCATCGTCAACGCGATGCAGATCCTGCTGCAGACGCGTATTTCGGTGCGTACGGCGTTGCATTACCCGCAATCGTGGCCCACGGCCATGAAGGCGATCCAGCTGGGCATGGCGGTCGGCGAACAATCCGATTGCGCGATCTTCATGAACAAGTACGAAGATGTGTTCCATCTGCCGCTGGAGGAGGCGCGCGCCGCGCTTGGCGTGAAGGGCGCGTACAATCTGGATTCCCGCGCCGCATCGCTGCAATGGGAAGAATATCAATAAACGCCAAAGCCCGTGAGCAGCGGGCGTGTTTTCAATAGGGAGCGATCCATGACTGTTAATTCGCGCATCGCGTTCAAGCGGCCGGGCCGCTTCTATATTGGCGGCGAGTGGGTTGCGCCGTCGTCCGACCAACAGATCACCGTGCTGTCGGCGCACAATGAGGAAGTCTTCGCGGTGTTCCCCGAGGGCCAGGCGCAGGACGTCGAGCGCGCCGTCGCGGCGGCCAAAACAGCCTTCGAAGGTTCATGGCAGCGCACGACGCCGGCCGAGCGCGCGCAATATCTCGGCGCGATGGCGGCGAAATTGATGGAGCGCTCGCCGGATCTGGCGCACGCCTGGACGAACCAGATGGGCATCGTCCACCAATTGGCGGCGTTCGGCGCGCCGGGCACGGCGGGCACGTTCGCCTATTATTCCGGGCTCGCCGCGACCTTCCCGTTCGAAGAAATTCACGAGCCCTCTTATGGCGGCGGCACGGGCCTTCTGGTGCGCGAGGCGGTAGGCGTCGTGGCCGCGATCGTGCCGTGGAACGCGCCGGCTTCGCTGATGGCCTACAAGGTCGCGCCGGCCATCCTGGCGGGCTGCACGGTCATTCTGAAGGCGTCGCCCGAGGCGCCGTCGGAAGCGTTCATTCTCGCTGAGGTCGCAGAAGAAGTCGGTCTGCCGGCGGGCGTCCTGAACGTGCTCGTCGCTGATCGGGAGGTTTCGGAGCTTCTGGTCCGCCATCCGAACGTCGACAAGGTGAGCTTCACCGGTTCGACCGCCGCGGGCAAGCGCATCGCCGCGATCTGCGGCGAGCGCATTGCGCGCTGCACGCTGGAGCTGGGCGGCAAGTCCGCCGCCGTCATCCTCGACGATTTCCCCGTCGAAGAGGCTGCGCAGACTCTTGCGGGCTCCCTGACGCTGATGAGCGGCCAGGTCTGCGCCTGCCTTACGCGCGTCATCATCCCGGAAAAACGGCACGACGCTCTGGTCGAGGCGCTGGCGGCGAACTTCAAGGGCATCAAGACCGGCGATCCGTATGACGCTTCGACGAATCTCGGTCCATTGGCGGTGAAGCGCCAGCTCGACCGCGTGCTCGGTTATATCGAAAAGGGCAAGGCCGAAGGCGCCAAGCTGGTCACGGGGGGCGGGCGTCCGCCGTCGCTCAATCGCGGCTGGTTCGTCGAACCGACCTTGTTCGCGAACGTCGAAAACACCGCGACGATCGCGCGCGAGGAAATCTTCGGCCCGGTGCTGAGCGTCATTTCAGCCAAGGATGAGGAAGACGCCGTGCGTCTGGCCAATGATTCAAACTATGGGCTGAACAATACGGTGTTCACGAACGATGTAGAGGCGGCGTATCGCGTCGCCCGCCGCCTGCGCTCGGGCACGGTGGGCCACAACGGCTTCCGCACGGACTTCAACATCGCCTTTGGCGGCTTCAAGCAATCGGGCATCGGTCGCGAAGGTGGGCGTGAAGGCTTGCTGCCCTATCTCGAAGCGAAGACGATCCTGCTCTCGCAGGATCCCGCGCACGTGAAACGCTAGTCTTCCGATCTATGAATGAGAGCCCTTCCCGTTCAAGCGGGAGGGGCTCTGAAGGAGCTCAAACGTATGCCCATTTCTTCCCGTGCCGCGATCATGTTCGAGCCGCACAAGCCGTTGCGCATCGAAACGGTGCAAGTGGCCGATCCCGGACCCGGCGAAGTTCTGATCAAGCTGGACATCGCCAGTTTGTGCCACTCGGATCTCGGGCATATCGACTGGCATTTCCCTCATCCGCTGCCGGCCATTCTCGGCCATGAAGGCATCGGTGTGGTGGTGAAGGCCGGGGAAGGTGTAACGGAGGTCGCCGAAGGCGACGTCGTCATTCCATATCTCGTGCCGGATTGCGGCGAGTGCGCTTATTGCAAATCGGGCCGTACGAATTTCTGCGTGCAGCTTGGCCGCTCTTATGCGCCGGGCTTTCCGACGGGCTTCTCCCTCAACGGGCAGCCGGTGAACGGCATGCTGTCGCTGGGCACATTCTCTGAATATCTCGTGGTGCCGCGCGATCAGGTGCAGAAGGTCAATCCTGCCGCGCCGAAGGAACAGGCCAGCTGCATCGGTTGCGGCGTCACCACGGGCGTCGGCGCCGCGGTGCTTTCGGCCAAGGTTGAGGCGGGCTCGAGCGTTCTCGTGACCGGTCTTGGCGGCGTGGGCTTGAGCGCCATTCAGGGCGCCAAGATCGCTGGCGCCAAGATCATTATCGGCGCCGACGTGAATCCGGAAAAGGAGCTTCTGGCGCGGCAGATGGGCGCCACGCATTTCGTCAATCCGGCGAAGGAAAATCTGCAACATTTCGTGTTCGGCTTGACGGGCATCGGCGCCGATTATGCGTTCGAATGCGCGGGCAATGCGAAGGCCTGGGAGCAGGGATTGTCCTGTTTGAGCTCCGGTGGCTGGGCGAAGATGACCTCGGTCGGCCTTATTCCGGAAGACGTGCTGGTGCCGGCGACCTGGCAGTCCATGTCGGGCAAGAACTGGACCTTCTGCCTGATGGGCGGCGCGAAGCGCACAGACATGGCGCGCTTCGTCGACTGGTTCGTCGAGGGCAAGCTCGATCTGTCGCACATGGTCTCGCATGAGATCAAACTCGACGACATCAACGAAGGCTTCGATCTGATGCGCCAGGGCAAAACCTCGCGTGTGATCATTCGGTATTAAAAAGCAATACGCGCCATGCGCGGGCTAGCGCGCAAATCCAGGGGTGAACGCATGAGTGCGGGCGATAAGATGGTGGATGTAATCGTTGTCGGTGCGGGCTTTGCGGGCCTAGCCATGGCGAACCGGCTGCAAGAGCTGGGCATGTCGATGCAAGGCTTCGAGGCGGGCGGCGACGTCGGCGGCACGTGGTACTGGAACCGCTATCCTGGCGCCCGCTGCGACGTGCAGAGCCTAGAATATTCCTATCGCTTTTCCGAAGATCTGCAGCAGCAATGGGAATGGACAGAGCGTTTCGCGCCGCAGCCAGAAATCCTGAAATACGCCAATCACGTTGCGGATCGTTTCGATCTGCGCAAGAATTTCAAGTTCAACTCCACCGTGACCAGTGCGCGGTTTGACGAGGCGCGGAAGTGCTGGGTGGTGACGACAGATAGCGGCGAAACCTGTACGGGCCGCTTCCTAGTTTCCGCGGTGGGTTGTCTTTCTACGTCAAACCTGCCGAAAATTCCCGGCATCGAAAAGTTCAAGGGCCGCATCATCCACACGGGCGCGTGGCCGCACGAAGGCGTGGATTTGTCGGGCAAGCGCGTCGGCGTCATCGGCACGGGATCTTCCGGCGTGCAGGCGATTCCGATGATCGCCAGGGAAGCGGCCGACCTCACGGTGTTCCAGCGCACGGCCTCCTATTGCGTGCCGGCGCAGAACAAGCCGCTGCCCAAGGAAGACGCCGACGCGATCAAGAAAGACTACAAAGCCTTTCGTGAGCATTGCGGCAAGCAATTCGGCGCCGTTGCGCTGGGGCCGGGCACGCAAAGCGCGCTCGCCGTGGATGCGGCCGAGCGCAAACGCATCTTCGACGAAGCGTGGGAGCGCGGCGGCCTGGCGTTCCAGGGCGCGTTCTTCGATCTCACCTTCGACATGAAGGCCAACGATCTGGCGAACGAATATTTCAAGGACAAGATCGCCTCGATCGTGAAGGACCCGGAAACGGCGCGGAAGTTGACGCCCAAGCACCGTCTGGGCGTGAAGCGTCTGTGCATCGATACCGGCTATTACGACACGTATAACCGCCCGAACGTGCGTCTGGTGGACATCAAGGAAGAGCCGATCGAGTCGGTCAGCGAGACCGGCATTCGCGCGGGCGGCAAGGATTATCCTCTGGATGTTCTGGTGCTTGCCACGGGCTTTGACGCCATCACCGGATCGGTCCTGCGGATGAACATTGAAGGCCGCGGCGGACGCAAATTGCGGGACGACTGGGCCGACGGTGCGCAGACTTATCTGGGGCTGGGCGTCGCCGGGTTTCCGAATCTCTTCATCGTTTCTGGGCCGGGCAGCCCGTGCGTGCTGACGAACATGATCTATTCCATCGAACAGCATGTGGACTGGATCGCCCGCTGCCTTGATGATCTGCGTAAGGAGAAAGTCGGCGTGATCGAAGCCGATTCCAAAGCGCAAGACGCCTGGGGCGAGGAATTGAACGCTATGGCGGCGTTCCAGCCCTTAATGTCGCAAGGCGACAATTGGTATACCGGCGCCAACGTGCCGGGAAAACCGCGGCGCTTCATGATCCACCTGAACTATCCGGCTTATGTCGAGCGCTGCGACAAGGTCGCGGCGGAGGGATATTCCGGGTTCGTGAAGGAGCCGGTTTAGCGATACCTTACAGAACTCGCTCTTCCCCTCCCCCTTGCGGGGGGAAGAGCGCCAAGTCTGAGCCGTCTCGCGACTATTCAGCTCACGGTTTACACTTCGGGATCTCCGCGTTCTTCACCGAAACAATAGGTCAGCCGCGCCGGGCGAAGAGTGGGTGCGAGAGAACCCGATAGGATGCGTCTTTGGGGCCGGGGCGGCCAAACTGCGCGTTACGCGTATCGGGGCGTTCCGGCGCCCATTGGGTGGGGCCGGCGGTCAGCCAGTCCACGATGATGGTGCGGCGCGCGAAGCGCCATACACCGCCGGATTTGGCGTAGTGATCGAGATAGCGCATGCCGTGCGTCAGATCCTCAAGGCCGCCATCCGGCAGGCGCAGGCGGGAGTGACCGCTGAGATAGACTTCGCCCTCAGCGCGGTCTGGCCCGAGTAGCGCAATCATGTGGTTGTGCACGAGATGGGCGCCGTTCTCGACAACCTGGCCCATGATGTCCTGCAGCCAGTCGACATACCCTTCGGCCGGGCCGCTATAGGCGCCGCCGTGATCGTCCTCAATTGCATCCTCGGTATATAGAGTTCGCAGAAACGCGAAATCCTGCCGGTCCACGGCCCGTGAATAGGACAGGACCAGATCGCGGATCATTTCCTTGTCCAGCAGCGTCTGGAGATCGGTGGCCTGGCCGCTATTGTTGAGAATCGTCATCTGCTTCTCCTAAGTCAGGGGCCTGCTTTCCTGGGTTTTTAGGCGTCGCTAATGCGCGCCGTCATTCTGGGGCGGGGCGAAGCCCCGAGCCCGGGACCCAGGCCTGAATTGCTCCGGCGGATTCAGAATATGCGTTACACGCGAAGCGCAAAACGCAGACCGCCGGAGATTTTCCACGCTGGGTCCCGGGCCCCGCCGCTGCGCGGCGGTCCCAGGATGACGGGGGAGGGGCTTCAATCCCTGAGACTGCTCACGGCTTATATTTCGCCAAATCCGCTTGTTTCACCACGCTGCATTTCGGCACCGGATGCGTCTTGGCGCTGATCCAGCGCAAGAGTGCGGTGCCGGTGAGGCGGTTGTTCTTGTCGATCCAGTTGCCGAAGCCGGGATCGGTGTTGGACACGACGATGACCAGACGTCCGTCCTTTTCCAATTTGGCTTTCGTGGGATTCACCCAGACGTTCGGGATGTGATTGTACTCGTCGGATTCCATCCAGTAATTCTGCAGGACGAAATTCCAGAAGCGGCAATCGGGCACGTCGGTCTCGATCAACCAGGCCTCGTCGGGCGCCAGTTTCCAGAAGCCCCACAGATAATGGATGTTCGGGTCACCGCCGACCCGCTGGAACATTTTCTGATCGCGCGGCAGCAATTGGTTCGGCTCGGCCATGAACAGCTTCGCCCAATCGGCGAAGGAATTGGCCGTGACGCGCACGAAACCCGCGACGATCTTCAACTGCGCTTCGATCTTTTCCGGCGTCAGCGCCGCGGGCTTCGCCGGGCCTTCCAGGCGTTCGATGCGGATGTCGGCTGCGACTTCCTTTGATTTGTCGAGGAAGGTTTGACGTACAAGGAGCATCGACGTGTCGTCATTGGTCGGCAGCCAGTTGCCCTTGGCGGGCTTGTCCTTGCTGACGATGATTTCGAAGGAGCCGTCCTTTTCGAAATGCATCGCGGAATCTTCCAGTTCGCCGGTCGATTCCATCGCGCCGGTCGTGGCGAAGCGGTTCGCCTTCGACCCGAAGCTTAAATAGGGAATGGTGTTGCGCTTGCCCTTGATGCGATAGGTGCGGTCGCCTGCGATGACGGCGTTCTGATAGTAATTGTCCGGATTGTCGCCGCCGATCTTGATCGTATCGTTCGACATCTGAAACAGGCGCGGAAAATCCGGATCGCCGGACTCGACCATGTTGTCGAGCGCCACGCGCGTCAGGCGGGTCAGATAGCGCACGCCTTCGGCCTGCGAGCGCGGATCGCGCGGCGCGTCCGGCCGCACCAGCGCGGATTTCGCTTCGGCCAATTGTGCGCAGAAGGCGTCCCAAACCGTATCCAAAGTTTTCTCGCTCATAATGTTCCTCCCTTTGGCGTCGCCTGCAGCTGGCCTTGTGGCGTTAAACCGCGTTGGGTGGCGGTTTGTCGCTGTGTGCGGATGCTGAGAGTGGACGCGCATTCGCCTAGGTCCGTCAATCACTTGCCCGTATTCCGCGCCTCCGGCGGAAACGCAAAAATCTCTAGGATTTTAAACGTTGAAGGGCGTAAAGCATGCCAGGATTTAGCGCGGCTTTGGCGCAAGTTTAGAAAATAGGGGAGGCCTCTCATGGCGCGATTGAAGGGTAAAACGGCGATCATCACCGGCGGCGCCAGGGGCATGGGGGCGGCGACCTGTAAATTGTTTGCGTCCGAAGGCGCGAAAGTCGCCATCACGGACGTACTCGAAACCGAAGGCAATGCGCTGGCCAAGGAAATCGGCGAAGCGGCGCGTTTCTACAAGCACGATGTCACCAGCGAAGCCGGCTGGGCTTCCGTTGTGCAGGCGGCGGAGAAGGATCTCGGCCCCATCGACATCCTCGTGAACAATGCTGGCATCCTTCTGTTCAAGACGCTGCTGGAAACCAGCCTCGAAGAATACGAGCGTGTGCTGCGCGTGAATCTCGTCGGCGAATTCCTCGGCATCAAGGCCGTTGCGCCGGGCATGATCGCGCGCGGCAAGGGCGCCATCGTCAATATTTCCTCGTCGGACGGTATGAAGGGCGCAAATGGCCTCACCGCCTATTCGTCAAGCAAATGGGGCGTGCGCGGCCTGACGCGCTGCGCCGCCATGGAGCTGGGCCACAAGGGCATCCGCGTGAACTCGGTGCATCCGGGCGGCGTCGACACCTTCATGACCAACGCGGACAAATCGGATCGCGCGGAAATCAACAAGCGCTTCACGGATATTCCGCTGCTGCGGGTTGGCGCGCCGGAAGAGATCGCGGCGGTCTCGCTGTTTCTGGCCAGCGATGATTCGTCCTATCTCAACGCCGCGGAAATTGCCGTCGACGGCGGGATGATGGCCGGCAAGTACTACATGAACTATCCGGGCGCGCCGGAAGTCGCGTAACGCTCGGCGCGCTCCCCCCGCTTAAACGCCCCGGCGGGGCGGGGGGGCCGGAGGGCGTTTGCGCATCGCTGGGCGTCAAGCGCTGAAGGGACAGGCGGCGCGGCTTCTGCCCAGAAAAGCTGGAAACTGCGCGCTGGCGCCGCCTCATTCCTTTTGCTACAGCACCCGTCCGCGTCGAAGGCCACGTGGCGGAGTGGTGACGCAGCGGTCTGCAAAACCGCGTACACCGGTTCAATTCCGGTCGTGGCCTCCAGCGCCTCTCGGGTCTCTCCGTCCCCGCGAGTCATTGATTTCTTACATTAATTAAGAATCGTTAGTTTACCGGGCGTTATGGTTACGCACCGCGAAACCTGTTTGTCTGATCCATTACGAGACAAATTGGCCGTTAAGCGAAAATTAACGGTTTTGGGGGATATTTTCACTGTCTTCCCTTGAAGACACCCCACCAAACCCAACGCCTTCACGGGGCGCCGAAGCGGCGCCCCGTTTTCTTTTGTATTGATGCGGCAGAAGGCGGCGTCTCGACTTTCCGGGTGGGGCGACCGGCAAATTGCCAGTCCTTCTCGCATCCGCTAAACGCTTGCCGCGAGACTTGATTCACGCGATTGCGCGTCCAGGAGCGTCATGAACGTTCAAACCTTTGATTCCGCCGCCGCCCGCCAGGCCCTTGTCGATTGCCAGGTCCGGGTGAACGACGTCACCGACAAGCATATTCAGGCTTCTTACCGCCGGGTGCCGCGCGAAGCCTTCGCGCCAGCCGGCCTTGGGGCCGCAGCCTATAGCGAGACTGACATCGAAATCGCGCCCGGCCGCTGGCTGTGGCGCGCGCGGGACAGCGCCAAGTTGCTGCAGGGCCTTGAACCGCAAGCGGGGCAGACCGCTTTGGTGATCGGCGGCGGACTTGGCTACATCGCCGCCATCCTGGCTGAAATCGGCTTGAACGTGACGGCTCTGGAAGCCGACGAGAGCCGCGCCAAGGCGATGGGCGCGGCGCTGAAAGCGGCGGGTTTTTCGGCCGTGGAAGTCCTGGCCGGCGATTTGCGGGCGGGGCTGGAAGGCCGGTCGTTCGACCTGATCTATGTCGACGGCGCCGCCGTGACGGTGGAGAAGGCCTGGCTCGACCAGTTGAACGAGGGTGGCCGTCTGGGCGTGGTGGTGCGCGATCGTGCAGCCGGGCACGCCCGCATCTATCGCAAGTCCAACGGCGTCACGGGGTACGCCAGCATGTTCGAGGCGGCGCCGCCAATTTTGCCCGAGTTCGAGCCCGCCCCAAGCTTCAAGTTCTGATTGGCCATGTCCTGGCCGGTTCTGGACCGCGCCGGGCTTAGGCGCCTGCGAGGGGCGATTTCCGTCCGGCGTCGCGCTAATGCTTTTGTCATACGCCGCCCGTCATAAAGGCGGCGTTCCGCGAGCAGCTGCAGGAGATGCGCTTGAGCGACAAACGTCAGGATGGTCCGAACGGGATGGCCGGTGCCGGAATGGCGGCGATGGCGCTGTCCACTTTGGCGCTTTCGTTTGCTTCTCCCGCGTGGTCCGAAACGCTGATCGACGCTGTCGATCTGGCTTATTCCACCAATCCGGCCTTGCGGGCCGAACGTGAGAGGGCGCGCAGCGTCGATGAAGGCATTGCGCAGGCGCGCGCGGGGGTGTTGCCTACCGTGACGCTTCAGGGTCAGGGCGGTCTGGCGCAATCAGAAACCAAGATCGGCGTGAACACGACCAACAACACGGTCGGCAAGGCGCAAAACGCGGACCCGGAAAGCGTCACCGCTCAAGTCGTTCAGCCGATTTTTCAGGGCGGCCGCACCTATTACGGCATCCGCCAGGCCAGCGCCGCCGCGCGCGCTGCGCACGCGACCTATCGCAGCTCCGAGCAGCAATTTCTGATCGAGGTGATCACCGCTTTCATGGATGTGCGCCGTGACGAGGAAAGCGTGCGCATCCGCGAGAACAATGTGAATGTGCTGCGCAAGCAATTGGAGGCGGCGCAGGCCCGTTTCGATGTGGGCGAGGGCACCAGGACGGACATCGCGCAGGCGCAGGCGCGGCTTTCGGGCGGCGACGCCGGTCTGTCCCAGGCGCGCGCGCAACTGGATGCGTCGCGGGCGTCCTATGAACGGATTGTGGGGCAAAAACCCGGGACGCTGGATGCGCCGCCCGCATTGCCGACGCTGGCGTCATCTTTGGACGACGCGATTAACGCCGCGCTCGACGCCAATCCTGATCTCACATCCGCGAAGCTGAATGCGGAAGCGGCGAAGTTCGCGGTTGGCGTGAGCCGCAGCCAATTGCTGCCGCAGGCCGACATCGTGGCGCAGGCAGGGATCGATCGCCAGAATTACGACTATTCCATTTTGCCTCCGGGCCGCAGTCGCGTTGATTCCTCGTCCGTCGTCGGCCGGGTGACCATCCCGCTGTTCGACGCCGGCCTCGCACGCTCGCAGACGCGTCAGGCCAAGATCCAGAGCTATCGGGCAGATGCGTTGGAGCAAGATACACAGCGGCGCGTGGTCGAGACCGTTAATGCGGCCTGGTCACGCTATCTTGCTGCGCAATCCGTGCAAACCGCCTCTGAAGCGCAGGTCTCCGCAAATGAAACCGCGTTCGAAGGCGTGCAGCAGGAACAGCAAGTTGGTCTGCGGACATTTCTCGATGTGCTCGACGCGGAGCAGGAATTGCTGAATTCCAGGCTGTCCGCGGTGAACGCGCAGCATGATTCCTATATCGCCGCGCACACGCTGCTGGCGTCGTATGGCGGGCTTTCCGTCCAATCGCTGCAGGCGCGCGTTGGGCAGTACAATCCCGAAAAATACTACAATCGCGCCAAGCGCACGATCGTCTCCACCGGGGTGCCCAAACTCAAAAGCAAGCCGCCGAAATAAGGGGCGCTGGACGCTGCTCCATCTGAGGTTTAGCTTTCTTGGGGAAAACGACTCGCTTAGGGCGATCGTAACCAGGGGCGAGCCTGCACGGTTGCGAATCAAGCCATAAGAATGTGAGGGCCACCTGCCGCGTTTTTGGGCGGGGAGAATGGGACAGAGATATGGCTGCGGAGACTACGCAAGAACCGACGATGGAGGAAATTCTCGCCTCCATCCGCAGGATCATCTCCGAAGAAGATGGTGCGCCCGCGCCTGCTGCGCCGCCCATCGTCGAGGACGTGCTTGAACTCTCCACGCCGGAGCCCGTGCAAATGCCGGAGCCGGAACCCGTCGCCGCTCCTGCGCCGATGCCTGTTCTCACGCCGCAAGTGGCGGAAATCGAGGATCTCGACGTGATCGACGTGGTCGAGCCCACGGAAACGCCGGCTTATTCCATGCCCGCCGTCGATCCCGACGAAGGCCTGATCGGCGAGCCTGCTCTGGAAAGCGCCCTTGGTTCGTTTGGGCGCCTGGCGGCGCACCTGCCGATCTCGGACAATCCCAACCAGACCCTGGAGGGGGTGGTGCAGGATTTGATGCGGCCGATGCTCAAGCAATGGTTGGACGCCAATCTGCCGCGCATCGTCGAGGAAAAGGTCGAGGCGGAAATCCTGCGCCTGTCCCGCGTCGTGCGCCGGGCCAAGTAAACCCGACCGTTGTCCTCCCTGAACCCGTTTGGGGAGTGGGATCGTCCGAAGGCGGTGGAGGGGCAATCCTCCGGACTTTTCGCTATTGAATTTCCCCTCCACCATCTGCGCCTTCGCTTCGCT
>CAYNCS010000036.1:0-24363 GCA_964395875.1 uncultured Caulobacteraceae bacterium
CTGGTGATGATTGCCGGCGCCGGTTTATTTGTTCTGATCCGCCGCCGCGTGCTGACGCCGATCAAGACGCTCACGGAGCAAATGGGCGAACTTGCTTCGGGCAACACGAATCTCGCCGTTGCGAATGCCGATCGCGGCGACGAGGTGGGCTCGATGGCGCGAGCGCTGGACGGTTTCCGTAAGTCCGCGATCGAGCGCATTCAGATGGAGGCCGACGCCAAGGCCAAGGACGCGGCGGACCGTCAGCGCGAACAGGAAGAGGCTGCCCAGCGCGAGGCGGAAGCGAAGCTTATTCATGACTCGCTCGGTCAAGGCATGTCTGCGCTGGTCGCTGGCGATTTCAACTACCGTATCAAGCAGGCGTTACCGGGCTCGGCTGATCAATTGCGCATCGATTTCAACAAAACGGTGCAATTGCTGTCTGAAGCGGAAAAGGCGAAACAAGAGCAGGCCGCACGCGACGCGCTGCGCGCCAGAGAGGAAGAAGAGCGCAAGCGCCAGGAAATGGAAGCGCTCGAAGCCCAGCAGCGTGAACAACAGCTTGTCGTCGGTTCGCTGACGGAAGGTTTGTCGGCGCTGGCGCAAGGCGATCTTACCTATCGTGTGACGGCTGAGTTTCCGGGCGGCTATCTGCAGCTGCGCAACGATTTCAACGTGGCCGTCGACCAATTGGAAGATGCATTGCGCTCAATCTCCTCCAACGCGTCGCAAATTCGCGGGGGCGCAGGAGAGGTCTCTCAGGCTGCCGACGATTTATCGCGCCGCACCGAGCAACAGGCGGCGACGCTGGAGGAAACCGCGGCGGCGCTGGATGAAATCACCGTGACGGTGAAGAAGACCGCAGAGGGGGCGGCGCGCGCGCATCAAGTGGTCGGCTCGGCGAAGTCCGACGCCGAAAAGAGCGGTGTGGTGGTGCGCGACGCGATGTCTGCGATGACGGAAATCGAGAAGTCCTCGCACGAGATTTCGCAAATCATCGGCGTCATCGACGAGATTTCGTTCCAGACGAATTTGCTGGCCTTGAACGCCGGCGTCGAAGCCGCGCGCGCGGGCGAGGCTGGGCGCGGCTTCGCGGTGGTCGCTTCGGAAGTGCGGGCCTTGGCGCAGCGTTCGTCGGATGCGGCGAAGGAAATCAAGGCGCTCATTTCGTCGAGCTCAAACCAGGTGCGCTCGGGCGTGAAGCTGGTCAGCGAAGCCGGGCAGGCGCTCAATCAGATCATGGCGCAGGTGCTCGATATCAACACGCTGGTTTCGGACATCTCGGCGTCGGCGCAGGAGCAATCCTCGGCGCTGTCGCAGGTGAACACGGCTGTGAACCAGATGGATCAGGCGACGCAGCAAAACGCGGCGATGGTGGAGCAATCCACGGCGGCCAGCCACTCGCTGAATTCCGAAGCGCTTGAATTGGCGCGCCTGGTCGAGCGTTTCCGCGTCAGCTCCGGCGAAGCGCCGGTTGCACATGTCCGCGGGCCGGTCTCCGCCCCGAAAGCGCCGCCAGCTCTAAAGCGCCTCGCCAGCATCCAAAAAGGCTTGGCGAAATCCGCACCGCGGCCAGCCTTGAAGCCTACGATGCAGGAAGACGACTGGGAGAGTTTCTAGGACCGATCAGGCCCAGACTGCGGTCAGCATGTAATTCATGCTGAGGTCGCCGGTGAGGCGCCATTGGCCGCTGACAGGATTGTAGGACACGCCCGTCGCGGGGCCGGCCGCAAGGCCCGCTTTGTTAAGCGCGCTCTCGAGTTCTTCTGGCGTCACCAGCTTGTCGTAGGTGTGGGTGCCGGCGGGCAGCCATCGGAAAATGCGCTCGGCTGCGAACAGGGCCAGAGCGCGGGCCTTGGGGGTTCTGTTGATCGTGGACAGGACCATTAATCCGCCAGGCTTCAGCGCACGGGCGCAATTGGCGATGAAGGCGGCCGGATCGGTGACGTGTTCGATCACCTCCATCGACAAGACCACATCGAACTGCTCGCCCGCCGCCGCCAGCCCCTCGATCGAGCCGGCGCGGTAATCGATGTCGAGGCCGCCTTCCTGGGCATGGACCGTCGCGGTCTTGATATTGGCGATCCCAGCGTCGAGGCCAGTGACCCGTGCGCCAAGGCGATGGAGGGGTTCGCACAACAGGCCCCCGCCGCAGCCGACGTCGAGCAGGCGCAGGCCTTCCAGCGGGCGGGGAGCGCGCGCGCTCAATCCGAAATGCCGGGCGCAATGGTCCTTGATGTACTGAAGCCGGACGGGATTCAGCCAGTGCAGCGGACGGAATTTACCCTCCGGGCTCCACCACTCCTTCGCAAGTGCGGAAAACCGGGCGATCTCGGCCGGATCGATGGAGGGCGCCTGCGGCGGCGCGTCCGGCCCTTGGGCGTCCGTTTCGGCGGGGTGGAGGTCGTGCGGCATAGGCGTCTTATGCCTGGGGCCGGGGCGCTGGTCGAATCTCGTTTGCGCGCGGCCGGATGCTTGGGTATGGAACGCCCGCGCGCAGGGCGGGTGGGCCGGCGTGCGTCATCGTGGCCTGTCTTGTGCGGCGCGGTCCGTCCTCCACGCAGCGCCCAATTTTGGGCCTGAGGGCGGGGCATAGGCGATTCCGCGATGGGTCGCCGGGGCGCCGACAGCTTTGGCTGACGTGGTCTGAAGAGATGGAAAAGTAATAAAAACCGTTCTCTAGGGCGGTTTTGTCTGGATCGAGTGACAGAGAGTTTTAATGTCGCGATTGGTGATGAAGTTTGGCGGCACGTCCGTCGCGGATGTTGAGCGGGTGACGCGAGTCGCCCGGCACGTCGCGGCCGAACGCGCCAAGGGCCACAATGTGGCGGTGGTCGTGTCCGCGCCCTCCGGCAAGACCGACGAATTGGTGGCGCTCGCGAAGGCGGCGGCAGGCGGCGACACGAATCTGCCGCTGGGCTTTGACGACGAATATGACGTCGTGGTGGCGCTGGGCGAGCAGATTTCGACCGGCCTTCTGGCGCTGGCTTTGCGCCGCATGGGCATCCCCGCGCGGTCCTGGCAGGGATGGCAGATTCCGATCCTGGCCAGCGACGTGCACGCCAGCGCGCGCATTGACGGCATCGACGGCGCGAAGCTCGGCGCCAGCATCGACAGCGGCACGGTGGCGGTGATCGCCGGTTTCCAGGGCGTGGACAAGGACGGCCGCATCGCCACTCTGGGCCGCGGCGGCTCCGACACATCCGCAGTCGCAATCGCGGCGGCGCTGAATGCAGAGCGCTGCGACATCTACACTGACGTCGACGGCGTCTACACGACCGACCCGCGCATGGTCTCGAAGGCCCAGCGGATCGAGAAGATCTCTTACGAAGAAATGCTGGAAATGGCCTCTTTGGGGTCGAAAGTGCTGCAAACGCGTTCGGTGGAGCTGGCGATGGCCCAGCGCGTGCCCGTGCGCGTGCTGTCGAGCTTTGTGGAGCCCGGCGAACCCAATCCTGGTACTCTTGTGTGCGACGAGGACGAAATCGTGGAAAAGCAAATCGTCTCTGGCGTGGCCTATAGCCGCGACGAAGCCAAGATCACGCTCCTGGGCGTGGCGGACCATCCCGGCGTCGCCGCGGAGATCTTTGGCCGCCTGGCGGACGCCAACATCAATGTAGACATGATTGTGCAGGCGCATGCGCGTCAGCATCATGCCGCGAACATCGTGTTCACATGTGCCGAGCGTGACGCCGACCGCGCCTTGAAGCTGCTCAACGATAACAAGCAGGCCATCGGCTTTGAAGAAGGTCAGGCGCAGAAGGGCGTGTCGAAAGTGTCGGTGATCGGCGTCGGAATGCGTAGCCATACCGGCGTCGCCCGTACGATGTTCTCGGCGCTGTCGGCGAAGGGAATCAATATCGAGGTGATTTCCACATCCGAGATCAAGATCAGCGTGCTGATCGACGCGCAATATACGGAGCTGGCGGTGCGTGCGCTGCACTCGGCCTATGGCTTGGACGCTGCCTAATCGCGCAAGCGCGGTTAGTCATAAGAAAATGATGATCTCGTCGTTTAACTGCGCCGTTTTTTGCGGCAGCTTGAAGCGGCGAGGGCGGAACAAGGATTTATGGCGGCAGGTGGAATAGGGCCACGTCTACTCTTGCGGCACCTGCGCGACCTCATGGCCGAGGGCGGTGCAGCGCAGGAGAGGCTCGACCGGATGGTGCGGATGATCGCCGACACCATGGTCGCGGACGTGTGCTCGATTTATCTGATCCGTGAAGATGGCGCGCTTGAGCTTTTCGCCACCGAGGGTCTGAAAAAAGAATCGGTGCACCAGACGCGCCTGAAGCCGGGCGAGGGCCTGGTTGGCTTGGTCGTTGAAACCGCCGAGCCGCTGAACCTGCCGGACGCGCCCAAGCATCCGAAATTCGCCTATCGTCCGGAGACGGGCGAAGACCCGTACAATTCCTTCCTTGGCGTGCCGGTCCTGCGATCGGGCAAGCCGTTGGGCGTGCTGGTCGTGCAGAACGCTGTGGCGCGCCGCTACGACGAGGATGAGCAGGAAGCGCTGCAGACCATCGCAATGGTCGTGGCGGAAATCGTCTCCTCAAGTGGCATGGCGGTGCGCGACATCGTCGCCGCCGTCAGCGGCGGCGGCGCTGTTCCATCGGCGCAAAAGCCGCAAAGTCTGAAAGGGCGCGCCTGGTCGGAAGGCGTCGCCATCGGCACGGTGGTTTTCGCGGAGCCGTCGATCCAGGTCAGCCAGATGCTGGCCGATGATCCGGCCAAGGAAGAAAAGCGCCTCGACGAAGCGCTGAAGAATCTGAAGCACTGGATCGACGCCCTTCTGGCGGGCGATGGCGCGGGTTTGATCGGCGCCTCGCGCGAGGTGCTCGAAGCCTATCAGATGCTGGCCCACGATCCGCATTGGTACGCGCGCTTGCGGGATTCGGTGCGTCAGGGCCTTACCGCTGACGCGGCGGTGGTCGGCGCGCGCTCCGAACACCGCGCGCGGATGTCCGCCGCGCGCGATCCATATCTGCGCGAACGTCTTCATGACATGGAGGACCTCGACAATCGCCTGCTGCGCCATTTGGCGTGGGGCGGCGCGGCGCCGGCTTTGCGCGTGCTGCCGGACGACGCGATCCTGGTCGGGCGCAATATGGGGCCAGCCGAACTGATGGAATATCCGGCCGGCGCCTTGAAGGCGATCCTGCTGGAAGAAGGCGGACCGACGGCGCACGCCACCATCGTCGCGCGGGCCATGGGCGTGCCCCTGATCGGTCGTCTGGAGGATTTGCGCGACGCCGTCGAAGAGGGCGACCAGATCATCGTCGACGCCCATAAGGGCGAGGTTCACATCCGCCCAGAGGCGAGCCTGCTGGACGCCTACACCTCCATCCTGAAGCTGCGCAGCGTCGAACAGGCCGAGTTCCAGCGTTTGCGGGACGTACCTTGCGTCACGCGCGACGGCCGGCCGATCACCCTGAGCCTGAACGCCGGATTGCCGCTCGATCTGCGGGCGCTGAACGACACCGGCGCCACTGGCGTGGGGCTATATCGCACCGAGTTTCACTTCCTTCTGGCGGAGCGCATGCCGCGTTTGTCCGAGGAGCAGAAGGCCTATTCCGAAATCCTCGACATGGCCGGCGACAAACCCGTCGTGTTCCGCACCCTGGACATCGGTTCGGACAAGGTCGTCTCGTTTTTCTCGTTCGACCGGGAGGAAAACCCGGCACTGGGGTGGCGCGCCGTGCGTCAGGCCATCGACCGGCCGGTCATCCTGCGCCGTCAGCTGCGGGCTCTGATCGGCGCGGCGGACGGTCGGCGGCTGGATCTGATGTTCCCCTTCGTCGCGACAGTGGCGGAGCTCGATATCCTGCGCAGTCTGCTCGACAAGGAGCTTGATTGGGCCAGGAGCCGGGGCAGGCCGGGGCCTCGGGAGGTCCATGTCGGCGTGATGATCGAGGCGCCGTCGCTGGTGTTCCAGATCGACCAATTGCCGGGTCGGGTGGAGTTTGCATCCATCGGCACCAATGACCTGATGCAATACTTCTTTGCGGCGGACCGGACGAACCCCAGAGTCGCCGATCGGTACGATCTGTTGAACCCGGCGGCGCTCCGCCTGTTGAAAACCGTCTCCGACCAGTGCCGGAAGGCCAACATCAAGGCGTCCGTATGCGGAGAAGCCGCTGGCCATGCGCTAGAAGCGATGGTCTTGATTGCTTTGGGTTTTGACTCGTTGTCGATGCCGGCTTCCGGGATTGGGCCAGTTAAAAGGATGGCGCTTGGCCTTGATTCCGCCGCAGCTGCGTCCGGATTGGCGCCGCTTTTGAATTCTAACGCCCCGAGCGTCAGGGATGAGGTTTTAAAGCTTTCGCAAGCCCTCAACGTGATAGTTTAGGCTGTTGATAAGTTTGCAGATCGTTTAAGATGCAGCGTATCGGCGAGTCGGTCGTCAATAATGGGATTGATGCGCGAATACGCGCAGATGGGATCAAATGGCGCAGCTAGCCGATTTTTATCCCGAGACGAACAACGAGAACGGCGGCGTCCAGGCGCCCGTCGTGGACGAAGCATTGAACATTTCAAGCACGCCCGGCGAAGCGCTCCGCATGCAGCGCGAGAAGCTCGGCCTGACGCTGGAGCAGGTTCACGCCGCGCTGCGCATTCGTACGGAATATCTGAAGGCGCTCGAGGATCAGCATTTCAAGATCATCCCCAGCCAGGGCTATGTGAAAGCCTGGCTGCGCAAATACGCTCAATATCTAAAGCTTGACGCAGACGCCGTCGTGGCGCGCTTCGAGAAGGAAAACGCCGTCTTTGAAGAGGCGCCGGTGGCGGCCGTCGATCTGGGCAAGCGCTCGATCGGCGCGCGCGGGCGGATATCCGCTCTGGCGCTGGGTTTGCTCCTGATCGCGGGTGGGTGGTTTGGTCTCCCGGCGTTGATGCGTGAGGTCGCGCCGCCCAAGAAGGCGCAGCCGGTTTCTGTCCTGGAGGCGGGGAATCCGTCGATCGCCGTGGGCAGTGCGCCGGTGGTGGGCGGCGAGCAGGCTTTGACGATCCGGGCGCGTCAGACGGCGTGGCTGGAGGCGCGCGGGCCGGACGGCACAATCTATCTGTCTCGCGAATTGAAGCCGGGCGAAAGCTATGAGCCGTCGGCCGGTCCGGGCTGGACAGTGTTCGCGCGCGATGGCGGCGCGTTTGAAGTGTATTACGGCAGCCGCTTCATCGGCCTTCTGGGCGAGCCGGGCAGTCAGGTTCAGGCCTATCGCCTGGAAGACGCGGTGAAGCTCGCGCAAACCGAAGAAGCCGCCGCCAAGGCCGCAGAAGAGGCGGCCGCAGGCCAGGCCGTGGAAGCCGCGAAGGCGAAGGCCGCCGCCACGAACGCCGCGTTGCTGGCTACCAAACCCAAGCCGAAGCCTGAAACCACGCCGGCCGAACCGGGCGCCGCGGCGCCGGCGGTCGATCAAGTTCCGCAAGCGGCGCCTCAGCCGGTTTTGCCGTCTGGTCCTCGCGGGACGGTCGCTGCGCCGCCCGTCGCCGGAAACTAGGCTCGCCGCCGCGTTTCCCCGCTGGAGCTTCGCTGGCGGGCGCGCTAATCCCAGACTGATTGTCGAAAGGGATCTGAAGTCATGCACGAGCGCGCGATGGAAGTGCGGCCCTGGCGCCTGATTGAGCGCCGGAAGAGCCGTAAGATCCGCGTCGGCTCGGTCGAGGTCGGCGGCGACGCGCCGATCTCCGTTCAAAGCATGACAAATACGCTCACGGCGGACGCCGACGCCACCATCGCGCAGGTGCGCGCGCTGGAGGAGGCGGGCGCGGACATCGTGCGCGTGTCCTGCCCGGACAAGGAATCCACCGAAGCGCTGTCGAAGATCGTGAAGGCCGCCAAGGTCCCCATCGTGGCGGACATTCATTTCCACTACAAACGCGCCATCGAGGCGGCGGACGCGGGCGCGGCCTGCCTGCGCATCAATCCCGGCAATATCGGCTCGGCCGATCGCGTGCGCGAAGTGGTGAAGGCGGCCAAGGATCACGGCTGCTCCATGCGCATCGGCGTGAACGCCGGCTCGCTGGAAAGCCATTTGCTTGAGAAATATGGCGAGCCGTGCCCCGCCGCGATGGTCGAGAGCGCGCTCGATCACGCCCGCATCCTGCAGGATCATGACTTCCACGAATTCAAGATTTCGGTGAAGGCGTCTGACGTGTTCCTGGCGGTCGCCGCGTATCAGGAATTGGCGAGCGCCATCGATTGTCCGCTGCATGTGGGCATCACCGAAGCAGGGCCGACCCGCATCGGCACGATCAAGTCCGCCATCGGCATGGGCTCGCTCTTGTGGGCCGGGATCGGCGACACGATCCGCGTCTCGCTGGCGGCCGATCCGGTTGAGGAGGTCAAGGCCGGCTTCGACATTCTGAAGTCGCTGGGGCTGCGCCATCGCGGCGTCAACATCATCGCCTGTCCCTCCTGCGCGCGGCAGGGTTTTGATGTGGTGAAAACCGTCGCGATTCTGGAGGAGCGCCTGGCGCATGTCTCCGAGCCGATCTCCCTGTCGATCATCGGCTGCGTGGTGAACGGGCCGGGCGAAGCGACGTATACGGATTTCGGCTTCACCGGCGGCGGCAAGGGCGCGGGCATGATGTATGTCGGCGGTCTGGCGGACCACAAGGTCGAGAACGACAAGATGATCGATCACATCGTGGAGCTGGTCGAGAAGCGCGCGGAGCAGATGCGCGCTGCGCATGCCGCCGCGGCTGCGGAATAGGCCGCTAAAGCCCGAACGGATAAATGTCGGGGGCGCCTTCGGCCGGTGCGCCGGGCAAGGGCGTCACGGGCGTGGTTTCCTCGAACCACAAAAGCGCATCGAACTGGCGGCTGAGATGCGCGTCGAAATAATGGCTCCAGCGCTCGGTTTCGGGGCGGTAGATGACGCCGATGGCGCGCTCCAGCCGGCGCGCATCCAGCGCCGCCGCCAATCCCGGATCGTCGCGCCAGCTCAATAAAGCGCGCGGCAGGCCGGCCTTCAGGAAAACGTGCTCCCACGAATCCGGACGCGACGGCACGATGCTCTTGATGCGCGGTTCGCCGCCCCAATTGTCGGCCGCCATCACATCGCCGCGGTCGGCGCCGAAGCCGATCAGCGCCGCTTTGTTCTTGAACGCAACGCGCGCCAATTGTCCGATATTGAATTCGCCGCCTTCGCCCATCGCGGTGGCGGCGGCGTTTCCGATATGGGAATTGTGGGCCCAGACGATCGCTTTGGAATCGGGGCCGCGGCGATCGAGCAAGCGCGTCAGGGTGTCGAACATGTGGCCGTCGCGCAGATTCCAGCTTTCGACGGAGCCCTGATACATCGCGCGATAATAATTCTCCGCCGCGCAGACGACGCGGGCGTTTTGCGCCGCGTCGAAAAAGGAATCGCCGTCGGCCTGTGCGTAGGCGACCTCGCGTTCGAGCAAGCTCACCAATTGCTGGACCACCGCGTCCTCGCACGTGCGGCCCGTCCGGGTCGCGATCGCGCCATAGGCTTGCGGCTGTTCAAGATAGGGCGAGAGGCAACCATAGCGCCGGCGCGCCTCCTGCGCCGCTTCGGGGTCCACGCGATCGAGATAGCGCAGAACCTCGTCGATGGAGCGGTGGAGGCTATAGACGTCAAGGCCGCGCACTTCGACCCGGTCGGCCGGATCGCGGACGTCGTTCCAGCGCCGCAAATCCTGCAGCAACGCCTTGAATTCGCGATTGCGCCACATCCAGCGGGGGAAGTTCACAAAGGCGCTGCGTTCGCCCCATCTGCCGTGGCTCCGCACATAGCGGTCCAGCTCCGCCGCGTCGGGCCAGTCTCCCTCGATGGCGAGAATGCGAAAGCCGTGCGTCTCCACCAGATGCAGCGTGATCGCCGCCCGCGCGCGATAGAATTCGGCCGTGCCGTGCGTCGCTTCGCCCAGCATCACGACGCGCGCATCGGCGAACCGATCGAGCAAGACGCCAAAGGCGGGGTCGCTGAAGTCGGGCAGGGGCTCGCCGCGCCGGCTGATCATATCCGCTAATTCGCGTTCGGCGTTTCTTGTCCGCGCCGGCATGGATCAAGACCTATCCGCGGCGGGCTGCGTATACGCCTCGGCGAGAATCGGAATGACCTCCGAATCCTCCAGTTGGTGGAAGTCGCGGTAGAAATACCCAACGGCGCCGAACGGTTCGGGTTCGGCGAGACAGACGACCTCGTCGGCTTGCCTGCGGAGATCCGCGACCGTGTCCGGCGGCGCCACCGGGACGGCCACGACAATGCGCAGCGGCTGGCGCCGGCGCACGCCCGCAATCGCCGCGCGGATGCTGGCGCCGGTGGCGATCCCGTCATCGACGAGGATCGCGGTCTTGCCCTTTGCGGACAGCGGTTTTCGTCCCGGTGCATATAAAGTGCGGCGGCGTTCGATTTCGAGGAGCTCCCGCTTGGCGATGGCGTCGATATCGGATTGCTTCACGCCAGCCGTGCGCACGACCTGTTCATTCATGATGATGTCGGGGTGTTCGCCGTCGATGATCGAGCCCGCGGCGAATTCCGGCTGCCACGGCACGCCGATCTTGCGTACGAGCAGGATGTCCAGCGGAGCCTTCAGAGCGCGCGCGATCGGCGCCGCGACAGGCACGCCGCCGCGGGGCAAGGCGAATACGACCGGATCCTGGTAATGCCGGGCTGCAAGTTCTTCCGCCAGCGCCGCGCCTGCGCTGGTGCGATCAGCGAACGGGAGTTGAGCCACGGGCGCCTCCTGCAAGATGTTCTTCGAACCAGGCAGTTGCAGCCTTCAGCGCTTCATCGAGCGTGCCGGGCTCTTCAAAGAGATGGCTGGCGCCTGGGATGATTTTTAGCGCGGTTTCGCAGCGCATTTTGGCTTGCGCCGTTTCGTTGAGTCCTATGACCGGACCGTCCTCGCCGCCGACGATGAGGAGCGTGGGGGCGGTGATGATTTCAAGCGCGGCGCCGGCGAGATCGGGCCGTCCGCCGCGCGAGACCACGGCTTTAACATCGTTCGGGCGCTGGGCCGCCGCCGCGATCGCCGCGCCGCCGCCGGTGCTGGCGCCGAACAGGCCGACCGACAAAGGCGCCAGACTGGATTGCGTGCGCGTCCAGTCGACGGCTTGCGTGACCCGTTCGGCGAGCAAGGGAACGTCGAAAACGTTGCGCCGGTCTCTGCTTTCTCCTTCGGTCAGAAGATCAAACAAAAGGGTCGCAAATCCATGGTTCTGCAGAAACTTCGCCGCGTACGCGTTGCGCGGGCTGAGGCGGCTTGAGCCGCTGCCGTGCGCGAAGATAACCAAACCCCTTGGATTTTGCGGAAGCGTCAGCAGTCCCGGCAATTGCGCTGGACCAACCGTGACGCCGCTTTGATTGCTCATGCCGCGCGCCTCTCCCAATATTTTGTGTTTGATAGCATCGCCCAGCGGAGGCACGCTTGACGTGCGTCAACAAATTGCTGCAGCGCGCAGCGAGCGTGGGCCTCATGTTCGAAGACTTCATTGCGGCGCAGGATCTTGTTTATCCGTCAGTCCTTGCGCAATTGCGCGCGGGCCGGAAGCAAACGCACTGGATGTGGTTCATATTTCCGCAATTGACGGCGCTGGGGCGCAGCGCCACGGCGAAGCGTTTTGGAATTGCCGACCTCACCGCGGCCAGGGCCTATGCGGATCATGGGATTTTGGGCGCGCGCTTGCGCGCGTGCGTAGCGTTGGCGAACGCCATCAAGGGGCGAACGGCTCTGGAAGTCTTCGGATCGCCGGACGATTTGAAATTCCGGTCTTGCCTGACGCTTTTCCTGGCCGCGACGGGAGAGGCGGTTTTCGCTGAGGGGTTGCGCCGATTTTTTGACGGGTGCGGCGATCCAACGACCATGGACCTATTGAATGGGCCGCCGTCGCGCGCTGGGTGAAACATGAATGTCATATACGCCGCATAATGCCCCGTGAGGTTTTTTCTTTGGGGGTGACGATGAAGCGGCTCTTGGCGGCGACGATTTGCACTTTTACGTGTGCGGCGGGCTCGGCGCAGGCGCTGGCGCTGGAGCCTCTGGGCGTTTACCGGCATGGCGGCTTTGAGAAATCGGCTTCCGAAATCGTCACTTACGACAAGGCCTCAAAGCGTTTGTTCGTCAGTAACGCCGAGGCGAACGCGGTGGATGTCCTTGACGCTTCTGATCCCAAGTCCCTGAAGCTCGTAAAATCGCTGTCTATGCGCGCCTATGGCGGCGGCGTGAACAGCGTTGCGGCGAAGAACGGCGTCGTCGCCGTGGCCGTGGAAGCGGCGCCGAAACAGGCGAACGGCGTTGTCGTATTGCTGGACGCCGCTTCGCTGCAGGTGGTGACGCAAGTTCCAGCAGGCGCGCTGCCCGATAGCGTGATTTTCTCGCCGGACGGCCGCTTTGTCGTCTCCGCGAACGAAGGCGAACCGAACGCCGCCTACACGAATGATCCGGAAGGTTCGGTCACCATCATCGATCTTGCGGGCGGCGCGGCGAACGCGAAAGCGGTCACCGCTGGCTTCGGCGCCTTCTCGTGGGAGCAGTTGAAGGGCGTGAAGCCTGGCAAGAAAGGGCAATCCTTCGCGCAGGACGCGGAGCCTGAATACATCGCCTATTCTCCGGATTCCAGGACGGCCTATGTGACGCTGCAGGAAGTCAACGCCATCGCCACCGTCGATTTGGCCGCCGGGAAGGTCACTTCGGTGAAGGGTCTGGGTTTCAAGGATTGGTCGAAGGTTGAAATGGACGCCTCCGATCGCGATGGAGACGTCATTTTCCAGAAATTGCCGGTCTGGGGCATTTATCAGCCCGACTCGATCGCGTCTTTCACCGCACCGGACGGCAAGGTCTATCTGGTCACGGCGAACGAAGGGGATTCGCGCGACTATGAAGGCTATTCGGAAGAGAAGCGCGGCAAGGATTTGAAGCTCGATGCGGCGGCGTTCCCGAATCCCGCGAGTCTGCAGGGCGACAGCGGCATTGGGCGCCTGAAAGTGACGGACGCCATCGGAGACAAGGACGGCGACGGCGATTTCGATGAAATCTACGCCTATGGCGCCCGATCGATTTCCGTCTGGACCACAGACGTTGATCTGGTCGCTGATACGGGTGACGAGATGGAAAAGTCTCTCGCGGCCCTGGGCGAGTTCAGGATGTTCAACAATAACCACAAGGAAAATGGCGGGGATCTCCGGTCCGACGACAAGGGCCCCGAGCCGGAAGGCGTTGTGACCGGCGTGGTGAATGGTGTGACCTATGCTTTCGTCGGCGAGGAGCGGGCGGGCTGGGTTGTCGCCTATGATCTCACTGATCCTAAAGCCCCCACGCGCGCGGCCGCCGCGAGCACCCGCAATTTCGACAAAGCGCCCACGCTTCCCGAGGCTGGCGATCTGGGACCGGAAGGGCTGACTTTCATTTCCGCCGCCGATTCGCCGACCGGAGAGGCGCTGCTGGTGGTGGCTTATGAGGTGTCCGGCACGACCCGTGTGTTCCGGATTAAGCCCTGACCCTGCGGTAAATGGCGGCGCCGGGGAGGGCGATCCGGCGTTCACGTTCGCGCGAGGCGGCTTGCGCGCAGGGGCGGCGCCCGCCAAAAAGAGGCCATGACTCGATCTTGGCTCCGCCCGGAACTTCGACGTATCGCGGCGGCCCTCCTTCTGACGGCCTTGAGCTGGCTTTTGCCGGTCTCGCACGCATCGGCGGAGTCGGAATCCAGGGCGCGCACCAAGTATCTTGAGGTCTCGCTGGTTTCGGAGCGCGCAGCCATCGCGCCGGGCCAAACCTTCATGGTGGCGTTCGTCGAACGCATCCAGCCGGGCTGGCACACCTACTGGATCAATCCCGGGGATTCCGGCGAGCCGACGCGCATCAAGTGGACCCTGCCGAAAGGCTTTAGCGCGGGCGGCATCATCTGGCCGACGCCGGACCGCATTCCGGTGGGCCCTCTCGCCAATTACGGCTTTCCCGGCGAAGTGCGACTGCTGACGCCGATCACCGCGCCCAAGACCGCAAAGCCGGGCACGGAAGCGCGAATCCGCGCCGCCGCAACCTGGCTCGTCTGCAAGGAAGTGTGCGTTCCGGAAAGCGCGGAGGTGGAGCTTGTCATCCCCATTGCTGCGCAAAGCGTGCCGGATGAAGACGCCGGCGCTCTGGTCGCGGCCGCGCTCGACGCCGCGCCAAAGCCCGCGCCATGGAGCACGACGTTTTCGCAAGAGGGCGGGGTCCTCAGCGTGCAATCGTCCGAGCTCGCGAAAGCGGCGGCGGCGGGCAATCTGCGTAACCTCTATTTCTTCGCAAATGACCCAGGTTGGGTGGAGCCGGCGGGCGATCAGCCGGCCCAGGCGGGCAATGCCGGCGTGTCTCTGAAACTGCCGCTGGCGCAAGAGGGCGCGCCACCCGAGAGCGACATTCAAGGGCTGCTGGCCTATGAGACGCGTGGACAGTTTTCCTGGGAGCGACACGCCGTCGCCTTGACGGCGCAGCCCGGTCCTGTCGCGCCGGGCACGACAGGTGCGCCGGTGGAGCCGCGTCTTGAGGGCGTGATGAATTTGCCGAGCGGCGGATTTCTTTTGGCGCTTGGCCTGGCGTTCCTGGGCGGCCTGATCCTGAATTTGATGCCGTGCGTGTTCCCGGTCTTGTCGATAAAGGCGCTTTCCCTGGCCCGCGCCGCGCATGGCGACGCAGGCGAGATGCGTGCGCATGGCGTCGCATTCCTGTTTGGCGTGCTGGCGACTTTTGCGGCGCTCGGCGGTGCGTTGCTGGCGCTGAAGGCGGGCGGCGCCGCGATCGGCTGGGGCTTTCAGCTGCAATCGCCGATCATCGTCGGCGGTCTGGCGCTGTTGTTCTTCGTGCTCGCTTTGAATCTGTTCGGCGCGTTCAGCGTGGCGGGAGAGTTTCAGGGGTTTGGCGGCGCGCTGGCGGATAAAGGCGGCGTTCTGGGCGCATTCTTCACGGGCGCCGTGGCGGTGATCGTGGCCACGCCTTGCACGGCGCCGTTCATGGGCGCCGCTTTGGGCTATGGCCTTACCGCGCCCGCGTGGCAGAGCATGGGCATCTTTCTGGCGCTGGGCTTCGGGCTCGCCGCGCCGTTCACGCTTTTGGCGTTCGCACCGTTTCTGGTGCGCGTGTTGCCGAAGCCGGGCGTCTGGATGCAGCACTTCAAGGAATTTCTCGCCTTTCCGATGTTGGGCGCGGGAATCTGGCTGGTCTGGGTGCTGGCGCAACAAGCGGGGCCGGACGGCGTTCTCGCCATCCTGGCGGCGATGGCGGGCGTCAGCCTTTTGGTTTGGGCCGCCAGCACCATCGACGGGCTCTGGCGCTGGATTATCGGCGGCGTCGGGATCGGTCTGGTCGTCGCGGCGTTCTTTCACCTGAACACGGTATCTCGGCCGCCAGCGGAAGCGCCGGTCGAGGAAAACGTCGTTGTCGCGCAGCCCTGGTCGAAGGAAGCGATCGCCATGGCGCGCGCCCAGGGCAAAACGGTGTTCGTGAATTTCACCGCCGCGTGGTGCGTGACCTGCAAGCTGAACGAAACCGTGGCGCTCAATACGCCGGCGGTGCGCGCAGCGTTGTCCTCGGCCAGCGTCGTTTATCTCAAGGGCGACTGGACCAAACGCGACGCCGCCATAGCGCAGGAACTCGCGGCGCATCAGCGGGCGGGCGTGCCGCTGTATCTGGTCTATCGTCCAGGGGAGGCGTCGCCGCAGACGCTGCCGCAGATCCTGACAGAGGACATCATCCTCAAAGCCCTGGACGGCGGGCCATGAAGCCCGTCCGCCGTACGGCCCTGGGGCTTTTGACGGCGTTTTTTCTGACCTCCGGCGTCGTTTGCGCCGCCGAACCGCCAAGACCGCAATCCGCGCCTTGGTCTGCGCAAAAGGTGATCGATGCGCGCAATGCGGGCAAGATTGTCTTCGTCGCCTTCCGCGCCGATTGGTGCGTGGTCTGCCGCTTGAATGAATTGACGGTTTTCCGTTCGGCGGATGTGCGCGCGGCGTTGGCGCGCCCGGATGTCGTTTATCTGGTCGCGGACTACACGGACAAGAACGATCCGGCGATCAAGCACGAACTCGACTATTATCAGGCCGGCGTATTGCCGATGTATCTGGTTTTCCGGCCCGACCAAAGACGCCCCGCGGTCCTGCCGCAAATGCCTGGAAAGAAAGAACTGAGCGAAGCGCTGCGCTAGCCGGAAGGCGCCAGGCGTTTTGCGCGTTTGTGATTTATGTCACCGGAAATCATTTTTGGCGTTCGGCTCCACTGGTTTGTTTCGGCTCTCGTTCAAAAAAAAGGCGCAGTGCACGTTTGCCGGGGCCGCCGGGCGCCAGTAAGGCTGAGTCCGATTTGACTCTGTTCTCAGGCTGGCCGACATCTTCGACATGAGCGACGCACTTCGAATCCGACCCGAACCATTACGCATGAGCGAGCTGCGCACCTTGGCGGAACCGCTGAAATCTGCCGGGCGCGGCGGGCTCGCGGTGCATGCGTCGGATCGCGCGGCGCGTCTTGCGGTGCGCGCGCCGCATGTCTTTTGCGATTTCACGCGACAGCGCGTGAGCGGCGCCGCGCTCGACGGGCTGCTGGGGATGGCGCCGGCGCTCACGCGTTATCGCGACGCCATGGCGGCGGGCGAGGCGGTCAACAACACCGAACATCGCGCGGCGTTGCATATGGCGCTGCGGAATGCAGACAAGCGCGAATGGCTGGCGCTGGGCCAGCCCATGTCTCAAACCATTCTCGACGCGCGGGCGCAGGCGCGCGCCTTCGCGGAGCGCGTGCGCGCCGGCGAGGTGAAGGCTTCCGACGGGCGGCCTTTCAAGACGATCCTGCATCTGGGCGTCGGCGGGTCGGATCTCGGTCCGCGCCTGATTTACGATGCGCTGAAACCGGTGGCGAAGCCGCAGATCGAAGTGCGCTTCGCCTCGAACATCGATCCCGAAGACATGGCGCAGGCGCTTGAAGGGCTCGACCCGCGCGAGACGCTGTTGTTCGTCGTGTCGAAAACGTTCACCACGCAAGAGACCATGGCGAACTTCGCCGCTGCCCGCGCCTGGATGGAAAGCGCCATCGGCGAGGAGGCGACGAACGCGCACCTCATCGCCGCTACGGCCAAGCCCGACATCGCGATCAAGGCGGGCGTGCCGGAGGATCATATCTTTCCGTTCTGGGATTGGGTCGGCGGGCGCTTCTCGGTCTGGTCGAACGGCAGCCTGTCGGTTGAGATCGCTTTGGGCGGCGATGTGTTCGATGCGTTCCTTTCCGGCGCGGCCGAAATGGATGCGCACGTCCTCAGCGCGGCGCCGGATCAGAACGTTGGAATTTTGGTGGCGCTGATCGATTTCTGGAATGCGTCTGTGCTGGAATATCCGGCGCGGGCCGTGACGCCTTACGCGACGCGCCTGCGCTTGCTGCCGTCTTATCTGCAGCAGCTGATCATGGAGAGCGACGGCAAGTCGGTGCAGGCGGATGGCGCTCCGGCCTTCTGTCCGACCTCGCCCGCAATCTTCGGCGGGGAGGGCGCGACGACGCAGCACTCGTTCTTCCAGTGGCTGCATCAGGGCACGATCGTGTGCCCCGTCGATTTCATCGTGGTGGCGCAGGACCGGCTCGGAAACGCCGAGGCGCAGCGGGCGTTGAACGCCAATGCGCTGGCGCAAGCCGAAGCCTTGTGGAACGGCCGCTCGACCGCCGAGGCCCGGGAAGTCACCGCGGCGAAGGAAGGACCCGAAACCGCTGAGCGCCTGGCTTCGCACAAGACGTTTTCCGGCGGACGTCCTTCGGCGATGTTCGTGCTGGAGCGTCTGGACGGGCATAGCCTTGGGGCGCTGATCGCGCTCTATGAGCACCGCACGGCGTTTGCCGGGGCGCTGGCCGGGATCAACCCGTTTGACCAATGGGGCGTGGAGCTGGGCAAGGAACTGGCCCAGTCGATCCTGAAGCAATGGGATGGCGAGGTGGCCGATCCGACGACCAGGCGGTTGCTGGCGCGCCTAAAGTCTTAAGCTTCCTCTGTTACCCGGCCCGAAGCTTGCTGGACCCTGCCCGATGGGTTAGGCGTCCGGCCTCTGTTTTGTTGGGAACGCAATTCCCCCCACCGGTCCTTCGGACCACCTCCCCCGTAAACGGGGGAGGATGAGCGTGGAGTCTCTACGCTACATGCTCCCCCGTTTACGGGGGAGCTGCCGAGCGAAGCGAGGCTGAGGGGGGAGTTCACGTTTCTGGAGTATGTAGTCATGGCTGACGAAGCCTTCAGGCCCAAAGCGCGCCGTCCGCGTGGTCTTATCGACCGCCGCGGCGCCATGTTGTCGGCTGAGCGCGCCCTGGTCGCGAAGATCGGCGCCGTGTACGAAGCGTGGGGTTTCGAGCCGCTGGAAACCTCCGCCTTCGAATATGCCGATGCGCTCGGCAAGTTCCTGCCGGATCAGGATCGTCCGAACGAGGGCGTGTTCGCGCTGCAGGACGATGACGAGCAATGGCTGGCGTTGCGTTACGACCTGACCGCGCCGCTGGCGCGCTTCGCCGCCGAACATTACGACCAGCTGCCCAAGCCTTATCGCCGCTGGCAGAGCGGGCCGGTCTGGCGCAACGAAAAGCCGGGGCCGGGGCGTTTCCGCCAGTTCGTGCAATGCGACGCTGACACGGTCGGTTCGGCCAGCCCCGCGGCGGATGCAGAAATGATCGCCATGGCCTGCGCGGCCTTGGAAGCCGCCGGTGTGCCGCGCGGTCAATATGTGCTGAAGGCGTCGACACGGCGTCTGCTCGATGGTCTGCTTGAGCGCATCGCGCCGCCGGGCGCGGACGCGATGCAGACGCGCCTGACCATTCTGCGCGCCATCGACAAGCTGGACCGCTTAGGGATCGAGGGCGTGCGTTTGCTGCTAGGCGAAGGCCGCAAGGACGAATCCGGCGACTTCACCAAAGGTGCCGGGTTGGCGGCGGACGCGATCGCGCAGGTCGAGGCGTTCCTTCTGGCGCGCGATCCGGAATCGCGCAGCGTCACCATTGAAAACCTGGCCAAGGCGGTCGGCGATACGCAGGCCGGCGCGGCGGGCGTTGCGGAGCTGCGCGAGATCGATGCGGCGCTGAGCGGTCTCGGCGTCGGGCAGGATCAGGCGATCATCGATCCGACGGTCGTGCGCGGTCTGGAATATTATACCGGCGCCGTGTTCGAGGCCGAGCTGCTGATCGAGGCCAAGGACGAGAAGGGCAATCTCATCCGCTTCGGCTCCGTCGGCGGCGGCGGGCGTTATGACGATCTGGTCTCGCGCTTTCGCGGCGAGGCGATCCCTGCCACGGGTTTTTCGGTCGGCGTGTCGCGTCTCCTGGCGGCGCTGGAAGCCATCGGTCAGGGTGCGGCGGAGCCGTTCGGCCCCGTCGTCGTGCTGGTCATGGATAAGAGCGCGACGGCGGAATATTTCGCCATGGCCGCTGAGCTGCGCAACGCAGGCGTCGCGGCGGAAGTCTATCTCGGTTCAGCGGGCATGAAGGCGCAGTTGAAATACGCCGACAAGCGCCGCGCGCCCGCCGCCGTGATCGTCGGCGGCGATGAGCTGGCCGCGGGCACGATCACCGTGAAGAACCTCATCCTCGGCGACAAGATGGCCGAGCTGGCGGGCGATGATCGCGAGGCCTGGAACAAATTGCGCGAGCAGGTGCAGGTCAGTGCGCCGCGCGCAGACTTGGCCGCGACCGTGAAGGACGTCATCGCCGCTGCGAAGAAGCTTTTAGGGGATGCGTTATGAGCGCGGAATCCGACGCTTTGAACGCCGCGCGCTCTGCGGCCCGCGCCGCCTTCGCGCAATTCGGCGGCGCGTTCCTTGAGCCCGCGATCCTGCAGCCGGCGCACACCTATCTGGAGCTGACCGGCGAGGAGCTGCGGGCGCGTCTGGTGGTCATCGCCAGCGCTTCCGGCGGCGACGAACTCTGCCTGCGGCCGGACCTCACCGTGGCCTCGGCGCTGGAAAAGCTGGCGCGCGATGAAGCCGCGCCCGGCGCCGTGCTCTATGACGGCCCCGCCTTTCGTCAGCCTTTGTCCGCCGCCGACCGGCCGATTGAATTTCCGCAAACCGGCCGCGAAAAATTCGGCGGAGCGGATGCGGCGGCTGACGACGCCGAAGCGCTGAAGGCGGCGCTGACCGCATGTCAGTCGTGCGGCGTCACCGGTGTTCAAATCAGCTTGAGCGACGCTAGTCTGGCGCGCGGCATTATCGAGGCGGCCGGCTTCAAGGGATCGGAGGCTTTACGCGCCGCTGCTCTGTTGCGCCGGGGTGAAGCGCAGGTGAGGCCGCAATCGCGCTCGGCGCTGGGCCAGGCGCTGTCCGGCTTGTCGCTCGATGCGGCCGAAAGCGCCGTCCGCGAAATCGTCGCCGCCAGCGGCGCCGATCTGATCGGCGGGCGCAGCGCCCGCGACATTGCCGAACGCCTGCTGGCGCGCGCCGCGCCGCAACCCAGCGCGCCGGAGCCGGTGCGTCAGGCCGCCGCCGATATTTTCGCAATCGCCGATGCGCCCATAAAAGCCGTTGCGGCCATCGAGGCCCGGGCCAGGAGCGCCGGTCTCTCGCTCGCCGCCTGGGCCGAGGGCTGGCGCGCGCGCATCGCCGCGATGGAGAAGGCTGGCATCGATCTTTCCAAAGCGCGCTTCAACGCCGGGCGGGAATTCCGCTTCGGCTATTATGACGGCTTCGTCTTCGAATTGTTTGCGCCGGCCTTGGGCGAGGCAGCGCCGCTGAGCGCGGGCGGCCGTTACGACGGATTGCTCACCGCCTTGTCGAACGGCCGCGTCAATCTTCCGGCGGTCGGGGCCATGGTGCGCGCCGATCGCCTGGTGCGCGCGAAGGGAGGCCAAGCATGAGCAACCTCGTCTTCGCGATCCCGTCCAAGGGGCGGCTGAAAGAACAGTGCGAAGCTTTCCTCGCCGATTGCGGTCTGGCGCTGACGCAAGAGGGCGGCGAGCGCGGCTATCGTGGAATCATCAAGGCCGCGCCGGGCGTGGAAGTGCGGCTGGCCTCGGCGCAGGAAATCGCCAACGGCGTTCTTTCCGGTGAGCTGCACGCCGGCATTACCGGCGAGGATTTGCTGCGCGAAGGTGCGGGCGATTTCGAGGCGCAGGTGCTGCCGGTGAAGGCGCTCGGCTTCGGCCGCGCCGACGTCGTCGTGGCCGCGCCGCAAAGCTGGATCGACGTCGACGACATGGCCGATCTGGAAGCGCTCGCGCACGAATATCCGGAGCGCTATGACCGGCGCATGCGCGCAGCGACGAAATACATGAATCTCGCGCGCGGATTTTTCGCCGCGCACAATATGTCCGGCTGCCGCGTCGTGGAATCCTTGAGCGCCACCGAAGGCGCGCCGGCTGCGGGGTCCGCGGACATTATCGTGGACATCACCACGACGGGTTCCACGCTGGCGGCGAACAAATTGAAGATCGTCGGCGGCGGCGTGATACTGAAGAGTCAGGCGATCCTCGCGGCGAGCCGCAACGCGATATGGGGCGACGAGGCGCGCGCCAGCTTCGAACGCATTCTCGACGTCGTCGAGGCGCGCTCCAAGGGCAAGGCGCTCGCCATGCTGCGCTTCAGCAACAGTGAGTTTGTTCCGTCTACGGATTTATTGGCCGTAATCGGCGCATCCATCGCCTCGATCGGCGAAACGAAGTCGCTGGGGCGCACGCTCTATTGTGCGCGGGAGCGGGCGAGCGATGCGGCGATGCGTTTGCAGGCGGCGGGCGCAGGCTCCGTCGCGGTGCTGAAGCCGGATTACGTTTTTGAGTCGCCCAATCCGCTCAAGGACGCATTCGTGAACGCCCTCGCAACGCGGCGAGGTTAATAGCGCGGCGCCACGACGGTAAGCATTCGGCTGCCGGGGCGCCGCAAATGTCGGCGTTTTAATGATCGTTGCAGTTGACAACATAAAGTCGTCACGTCAAAGCTACTCAAGAGGACAGGCCTAACCCACTGGCCGACTCGGCGTTTCGGGGAGGAGACGCCCTTATAATTCGACACGGGACAGCGGGCGCGCCATTGGCGCGCCCGTACCTGTTTAAGCTCCCATTCCGGACAATCTGCACACTGCTATAGCAGGCGCATCGAACGCGCCGCGCCTACGCTTTGACCAGGCGTGCATCCAGTGGCCATCGTGGCGCATGCGGCGCCGCCGGCGCTTTTCCCATTCGTACGAACATCTGAATTCTTGCATCATCGGAACGACGAATTGCGTCGAGTAATGCCAATCTTGACGACGCAAGTTGTGGAATCTCTTGCAATGGGGCGCTGATCGGCTGGAGCGCGATTCCTCGTGCGGCGGCTTCCAGATGCATCCGGACATAGGCTGCGCCGGCGGCCAATTGGTCTTCCCGGCTGTTGCCCGGCGTCGTCACCCAGGCGAAGGCCATGGCGGTTCCGGCCGCTTCGATGGCGGCGTGGATGGCGGCGCGGCCCGCTGCGGAGGAGCGTTTCTCCAGCATAGCGCGACTCAGCAGGCCGAACGCCTGGGCGGCTTCCGGGCCGGGCCCGGCGATATCGATTCCGTCCGGCTGGGCTTCGATCTCTTTCCGGCCGATTCTTGTGTGGGAAATTTGCTGCGCCCAGATCGCGTCGGTTGCGGACTCGGCTGCCAGTGCGTCGATGCAAACGGTTCGCAACTCGGACACGCGATCGCGTGAGGCGGTGGCGTCGATTTCCGTTCCCTCGACGGCCTGGGCGCGCAGGGCGTCCAGCTCCGTCGAGGAGAGCTGGGCGTCCGTGTCGTATTTGGCGCGATTGGTGCTGCGCTTGCGGATGGCGGGATAGAGCGTGTCCTTGGGCACGCTGACATTGGTTGTGAAGTTCAGCCGCGCGATCGGGCGCTGGTCGAGATTGGGCAGAGCCGGGCCCTCGGGGAACGCGGCGACCTCCATATGCAAACCCTGTTCGGCGGCGGCGATACGGGCCAGTTCGATAAAGGCGCCGAAGCCGATCGTCGTCTGCCGGTCGAATGGATCGGCGGCGGGCAACAGGCTGTTCGGATCGCAGAACAATGTCGCGCCGTCCGCGCCGTCCAGGCGGATGCGCCAGGGCTGCATGTTCATGGGGCTGGGGGCCAGGATGGCGTGCGCGAAGGCGCGCAGGCGCGGGTCGGGCCAGTCCCCGGTTTCGGCTGTGCGCCAGGGCTCAAGGGCCCTGGCTGGCGCACGGGTCGCGGCCCACAGGCCGCCGGCGCCGAGAACCAAAGCGGTCCCGCCGCCGAGAGTGAGAAGCGCCTTGCGGCGAGTGAACTGAGCCATGATCCAGCATTGGCTGGCGGGCGGCGCGAATCAATGGTCCGCGCCTTACAGCTTGGCCTAGGCCTTTTGCGCTCGGGACCGGTCGGCCCTTGCGGGCGGCGGCCATGCCGCCTAATTGGCGCTGATGTCCCTCAACCCCGCCCGCCTGACCCAAGTCCTGGACCGTTTCGAACAGGTGGAAGCCCGCTTGGGCGCTGCGTCCGATGGGGCCGAGATCGTCGCCTTGTCCAAGGAGCACGCCGAACTGAGGCCGGTGGCCGAGGCGGTGCGGGACCTGCGCAAGGCCGAGGCCGAGGTGAAGGATCTGGGCCAGATGGTCGCCGATCTGCCGCCGGGCGATGAAATGGCCGCCATGGCCAAGGGCGAGCTGGCGGAGCTGGAAGCCAGGCTGCCGGAGCTTTTGCGCAAGGTGCAACTGCTGCTGCTGCCGCGCGACAAGGACGATGACGCCTCGGTCGTGCTCGAAGTGCGCGCCGGCACGGGCGGTGAGGAGGCGGCTTTGTTCGCCGGCGAACTCTTCCGCATGTATCAGCGTTACGCCTCGCTGCAGGGTTGGCGCTTTGAGGTGGATTCGGTTTCGGACTCCGATCTCGGCGGCGTGAAGGAAGCCATCGCTTCGATCACGGGCGAAGGCGTGTTCGGCCGCCTGAAATTCGAGTCCGGCGTGCACCGGGTACAGCGCGTGCCGGCTACCGAAGCGGGCGGGCGCATCCACACCTCCGCCGCCACGGTGGCGGTGTTGCCCCAGCCAGAAGAAGTCGACATCGTGATCGATGAAAAGGATCTGCGCTTCGATGTGTTCCGCGCCTCGGGCCCGGGCGGGCAATCGGTGAACACCACCGACTCCGCCGTGCGTGTTACGCACATCCCGACCGGCATCGCGGTGGCGCAGCAAACCGAGAAGTCGCAGCACAAGAACAAGGCGGCGGCGCTCAAACTTCTGCGCGCCCGGCTCTACGATCTGGAGCGGAGCAAGGTGGACGCCGCGCGGGCGGCGGAACGCAAGGGACAGGTGGGTTCGGGCGACCGGTCCGAGCGCATCCGCACCTACAATTTCCCGCAGGGCCGGATGACGGATCACCGCATCAATCTGACGCTCTACAAGCTCGACCAGGTAATGGACGGCGATCTGTCCGAACTGACCGATGCGCTGATAGCCGAGCACC
>CAYNCS010000037.1:0-13596 GCA_964395875.1 uncultured Caulobacteraceae bacterium
CGCGCAGAAGCGGGAAGAGCGCCTGCAGGAAGTGCCGATCGCCATCACGGCGTTGAGCTCCGCGGCTCTTGAGGCGCGCACCTTCACCACCTCGACCGACCTGAGCGCCATCGTGCCGAACTTGACGACCGGCACCACGACGGCCGGCGCCGGCGACGCGGCCATTTCCATGCGCGGTCTGCCCGCGGCGGACACGCTGCTTTCGAACGACAATCCGGTCGGCGTGTATATCGACGGCGTCATCAATGCCCGTCTGTCGGGGTCGGTGCTTGACCTCGTGGACCTTGAGCGCGTGGAAGTTCTGCGCGGTCCGCAAGGCACGCTGTACGGCCGGAACACCACGGGCGGCGCGGTGAACTTCATCACGCGCAAGCCGTCCAAGGACTTCCACATCACGCAGAAGTTCGGCTACCAGAATTACAACGGCTTCACGTCCCGTACGGCGATCGACACCGGCGAATGGGGCGATACGGGCCTCAGCGCAACCGTCAATTTCCTTTACAAGAAAATTGACGGCTTCATGGACAATACCGCGCAGCCTTCCGATAAGGATCCGGGCTCGCAAAACGTGCGGGCGGGGCGTCTGGCGATCAATTTCGACCGTGGCGGACCGTTCCGCGCGAACTACCAGATCTTCCACGTTGCGCAGGAAAACGGAAACTATGTCGGTCAGCTGACGGCTGTGAGCCCAAGCTTCGCCGCGCTTCTGCGCGGTCCCCTGATCGTCGACAGCAAGCGCCGCGATACCTTCGATTTGCCGGGCATGGGCACGGACGACGTTGTCCTAACCCAGCATAATTTCACGGCTGAATACGACCTCAGCGAAAATCTGATGCTGAAGTCGATCACCGGCTATCGCAAGTATCAGGATACGACGCTTGGGCCCCAATTCGGGGAAATTGCGTTGTATCAATTGCCGCTTGCGCCCTTCCTCGGCGGCGGTCTGATCATTCCTGGGGCGCCGTTCGCCGCCCGAAATGACCGGACGCACGAGCAATTTACCGAGGAACTGCAGTTCAACGGTCAGTTTGGCGACAAGGTGGCCGGCGGCGATCGCTTCACCTTTACGACGGGCGCGTATTACTTCGTAGAGCACGCATCGGAGCGTAACCCGCAAACCTATATTACAGACGGCGTGCTGCTCCCAGCGGCGTATGGCGGGCCATATTTCGGTTACGGCGTGCCAGGCGCGAATCCGTTCGCGTTCAATGCCTCGACCGAGAGCTGGGCGGTGTACGGTCAGGCCAGCTACACGCCGCAGATTTTGAGCGACAGGCTGCGTCTCACCGGCGGTCTGCGCTATTCGGCGGACGAAAAGGAAACGACGCTCTTTAACAGCCTCACGTCCTTCTTCCCGGTGAAAGGGTTCGCTAAGGACCGGTTCAATGCGCTGACATACCTGGCCAAGGCCCAGTATTTCTTTACGGATGATCTGAACGCCTACATTTCGTACTCGAAGGGTTACAAGGCCGGGGGCTTCAACACCCGTTCCGTCAATCTGGAGCCCTTCCGTCCGGAGAAGCTGAAGGCCCTGGAAGTTGGCGTGAAGGCGCAATGGCTCGACGGCCGTCTGCAAACCAACGTCTCGGCGTTCCATAACGAAGCGGAAGACCAGCAGGTCGCTCAATTCGTGGCGGGCGCCGGCGGCGCCGTCAACGTCGTGACGAATGCGGGCGCCTCGACCTACGACGGCGTTGAACTGGAATTCATCGCAAAGCCGTTCGAAGGCGTAACGCTCGATGCGAATATGGGCTTCATCAATCCGGAGTACGACGAATACAAGACCTTCGATCCGGTGACTCTGTTGCCGTTTGACGCGAAGAACGTGGCCCGCTTCGGCTACACTTCCCAAACGACCGGGGCTGTAGGGGCGCAGTACGATTCCAAGCCGATTGCGGCGTTCCGCGACGGCCGGATTCAGGCGCGCGTCGAAGCGGTGTGGCAATCGAAGCAGGATTACCATCCTGCGATCGTTTATCCGTCCGGTTACCGGGACAACCCGCTCATCGACTACACGACGTCGGATGCGCGCACCCTTATCAATGCGCGCGTGGCGATCAACGACGTGGGCATGGGGCAGTTGGGCAAGGTTGACTTTGCTCTCTGGGGTAAAAACCTCGGCGACGAAGAATATGTCGTGCAGGGAATCGACTTCGGCGCTCTTGGGTTTGCTGAGCAGACCTTCGGGCCGCCGCTGACCGCCGGCGTGGACGTAACGTTCCACTACTAGAGCCGGCGATTTCCTCCCACTTCAAAGCCGGCTCCTTTTGGGGCCGGCTTTTCCTTTAGTTGAGAGATGTTGCGACGGCGTTCTGGCCGGCGTCCGGTCGCGGCGTGTAGCCGGGAGTCATGGGCGTCGCTCATGGCTCCCGCGCTGTTTTCACTGCGCCTCGCTCCGCCTCCAGCGGCCTCACCACCCAAGAAACATCAGAACACGGAAGAAGTACGCTCAGGCGTTTTGCGTCTGGCGTGCGATCGCATGCGCAGTTGGCGGATCAATTTGCATCCTTTAGGGGCGCCAAGGCTCCGCATATTTGAATGACGTTCGAAATTAACATTCGATATGCGTGACGTAATGGCCACATTACACCGCACCTCGTCTGTTTCGACGATTGACAGTTCGGCGGCCCGCGAAACAAAATGAAGCACATTCACAAATGTGAATCGCCGGTCGGGCAACCACCGGCGGCGTTTGCATTTGGGCGCGTCCAAAAAGGGCGTGACAAAAATATTTGAGGGGAGAGCTATGAGTAATCGAAGCAACATCAGATTTGTACTTGCGGCGTCGACATTGATGTCGCCGTTTCTGTCCGCGCCGGCGTTCGCGGCCGACAAGGTCGAAGACATTGTCGTCACCGCGCAGAAGCGGGAAGAGCGCCTGCAGGAAGTGCCGATCGCCATCACGGCGTTGGGCTCCGCACAACTTGAAGCGCGCAATATCGCGACCACCCAGGACCTCAGCGCGATCGCGCCCAACTTGACGACCGGCCCGACCACTGCCGGCGCCGGCGATACGCAGGTCACGATGCGCGGTCTGCCCGCGTCGGACACGCTGTTGTCGAACGATAACCCGGTCGGTCTCTACATCGACGGCGTCATCAACGCCCGTCTGTCGGGGTCGGTGCTTGACCTCGTGGACCTTGAGCGAGTGGAAGTTCTGCGCGGTCCGCAAGGCACGCTGTACGGCCGGAACACCACGGGCGGCGCGGTGAACTTCATCACGCGCAAGCCGTCCAAGGACTTCCACGTCACGCAGAAATTCACCTACCAGACGCATGACGGGTTTGTGTCCCGCACGGCGGTGGACACCGGCGAGATCGGCGACACTGGCCTGACGGCGACGCTGAATTTCCTCTACAAAAAGATCGGTGGTTACTACGACAACCTGGCGCAGCCGTCCGATAAGGACCCGGGCGCGGAAAACGTCCGGGCCTTGCGCGGCGCGTTGAATTTCGACCGCGGCGGCGCCTTCCGCGCCAATTACCAAATCTACCATGTCGAACAGGAGATGGGGAACTCGATCGGCCAGCTGACCGCCGTCTCGCCGACCTTCGCGTCGCTGCTGCGCAGCCCGCTGATCCTGGATAGCAAGCGCCGCGACGAGATCAATTATCCGGGGCTGGGTACGGACGATGTCGTCCTGACAATGCACAATTTCACCGCGGAATATGATCTCAGCGAGAATCTGTTGCTGAAGTCGATCACCGGCTATCGCCGGTATCAGGACAGCACGCAGGGGCCGCAATTCGGCGAAGCGGTGCTGTACCAGCTTCCGCCTGCGGCGTTCCTGGGCGGCGGCGCGATCATTCCGGGCGTTCCGTTCCTGGCGAACAATGACCGGACGCACGAGCAGTTTACGGAGGAACTGCAGTTCAACGGTCAGTTCGGCGAGAAGGTCGCCGGCGGCGATCGATTCTCGTTCACGACGGGCGCATATTACTTCATCGAGCACGCGTCCGAGCGGAACCCGCAAAGCTACATCACCGACGGCGTTCTGTTGCCGGCATTGTATGGCGGACCGTATTTCGGTTCCGGCATTCCGGGGTTCAATTCGTTTGCGTTCAACGCGTCGACCAAGAGCTGGGCGGTGTTCGGCCAGGCCAGCTACACGCCGCAGATTCTGAACGACAAGCTGCGTCTCACCGGCGGTCTGCGTTATTCCGCGGACGAAAAGGAAACGACGCTGCTGAACAGCGTTCCGATTGCGGTGCCGATCAAGGGACACGCGAAGGATCGCTTCAACGCGCTGACCTACCTGGCGAAGGCGCAATACTTCTTCACCGACGATTTCAACGCCTACATTTCGTACTCGAAGGGCTACAAGGCGGGCGGCTTCAATACCCGTTCCGTCAATCTGGAGCCCTTCCGTCCGGAGAAGCTGAAAGCGCTTGAAGTCGGGTTTAAGGCGCAATGGCTCGACGGCCGTCTGCAAACCAACGTCTCGGCGTTCCACAACGAAGCGGAAGACCAGCAGGTCGCTCAATTCGTGGCGGGCGCCGGCGGCGCGGTCAACGTCGTGACCAATGCGGGCGCCTCGACCTACGACGGGATCGAATTGGAGTTCGTCGCGAAGCCGTTCGAAGGCGTAACGATGGACCTGAACATGGGCTTCATCAATCCCGAATACGACGAGTACAGAACGTTCGACCCGGGCAATGCGCTCGCGCCGTTCGATGCGAAGGGCGTCGCCCGCTTCGGCTATATCTCGCAAACGACGGGTTCGGCTGGGGTGCAGTACGATTCCAAGCCGATTGCGGCGTTCCGCGACGGCCGGATTCAGGCCCGAGTCGAAGCAACCTGGCAATCGAAGCAGGATTACCACCCTGCGATCGTTTATCCGTCCGGTTACCGGGACAACCCGCTCATCGACTACACGACGTCGGATGCGCGTACCCTCGTTAATGCGCGCGTTGCGCTTCAGGACGTCTCGATGGGCCAGTTCGGAACGGTGGACTTCGCCCTGTGGGGCAGAAACCTCGGCGACGAAGAATATGTCGCTCAGGGCATCGATTTCGGGGCGCTGGGTTTTGCCGAGCAGACCTTCGGCGCGCCGCTGACCGCTGGCCTGGATGTGGTCTTCCACTACTAAGAGCTGGCGATTCCTCTGACTTCAAAGCCGGCCCGAAAGGGTCGGCTTTCTTGTTTTTTGCTGCAACGCAACAGCGCGTGCACTGTGTTTTTGAAGTTTCGCCAGGCGCTCAAAATTGTTCTCTGCGGCTGATGCCCCAGGCGCGCCTTTTGGCCCTTTGTGTTTGTTTTTATATTTTTTTTATGGCTCCAGCCGCTCAGCGCGCATTATCCTCGTCTGTTTCGACGATTGACGAGCTCCCGTCGTAAATAACAAATCGCACCAGCAATAACAAATGTGTCCAGGATTCGGGGGGATCCCGGAGGCTGGTCACGTTTAGGCGCTTTTGGACGTGCGCATAAAAAAGGGTCCTAGGGGGAGAATTGATGAGCAATCGAAACAACATCAAATTCGTGCTTGCTGCGTCGACGCTGTTGTCGCCGCTGGCTGCGGCGCCGGCTTTCGCCGCCGATCAGGTGCAGGACATCGTCGTCACTGCACAGAAGCGCGAAGAAAAACTGCAGGAAGTGCCTATCGCCATTACGGCGCTGAGCGCCGCGCAATTGGAAACGCGCGGCGTCGTGAATGCGACCGACCTCAGCGCCATCGCGCCGAACCTGACCACCGGTTCGGGCACCGCCGGCGCGAACGACGTGACCATCAGCATGCGCGGTCTGCCGAACGCGGACGCTTTGCTGTCGCAAGACGGTCCTGTCGGCATCTATATCGACGGCGTGATCAACGCCCGCATCGCCGGCGCCATCACCGACCTTGTCGACCTTGAGCGCGTCGAAGTTCTGCGTGGTCCGCAGGGCACGCTGTATGGCCGGAACACGACGGGCGGCGCGGTGAACTTCATCACCCGCAAGCCGTCCAAGGACTTCCACGTCACGCAGAAGTTCGGCTATCAAACGCACAACGGCTTCACCTCGCGCACGTCGATCGACACCGGCGAGTGGGGCGACACGGGTCTGTCGGCGACCGTCAACTTCCTCTACAAGAAGATTGGCGGCTATTACGACAACACGGCCCGTCCGTCGGATGAGGATCCGGGCGCCGAGAACGTGCGTGCTGGCCGTATCGCGATCAATTACGACCGCGGCGGCAAGTTCCGCGCGAACTACGCACTGACGCATTCCGCGTCCGAGAACGGCAACCTTGTCGGTCAGCTCACGGCGATGTCGGCGGGCCTTCAGTCCTCGCTGCTCACCGTGCCGGAGATCACCAGCAAGCGCCGCGACACGTTCAACCTGCCGGGCAACGGCACGGATGACGTCGTCATGACGATGCACAATCTGACGGCCGAGTATGATCTCACTGACAACATCGTTGTGAAGTCGATCACCGGCTACCGGAAGTATCAGGACACCACGGAAGGCCCGACCTTCGGCGAAGCGGCGACGTTCCTGCTGCCGCCAGTCTTCACCGGCGGCTTCCCGGTCGTCTCCAGCGGTTATCCGTTCTACGCCACCAACGAGCGTACGCACGAGCAGTTCACGCAAGAACTGCAGCTGAACGGTTCGGCTGGCGAGAAGGTCCCCGGCGGCCCGCGTTTGACCTATGCGACCGGCGCATTCTGGTTCACCGAGCACGGCTCCGAGCGTAACCCGCAAAGCTTCATTCTGCCGGGTTACTTCATTCCGGCGTCTTTGGGCGGCCCATACTTCGGTTCTGCGTTCGTGTCCGCGAACCCGTTTGCGTACAACACGTCGACGGAAAGCTGGGCCGTGTACGGACAAGCCAGCTACACGCCGGCGATCCTGAACGACAAGCTGCGTCTGACCGGCGGTCTGCGTTATTCCGCGGACGAAAAGGAAACGACGCTCTTCAGAAGCGGCACGTTGTTCTATCCGGTGGCGGGCCATCGCGAAGAAAAGTTCAACGCTTTGACCTATCTGGCCAAGGCGCAGTACTTCTTCAATGACGACGCGAACGCCTACATTTCGTACTCGAAGGGCTACAAGGCCGGCGGCTTCAACACCCGGTCCGCAGCGCTTGAGCCGTTCAGCCCGGAAAAGCTGAAGTCGGCGGAAATCGGCTTCAAGTCGAGCTGGCTGGATCGCCGCCTGCAATTGAACGCTGCAGCCTTCTTCAACGAAGCGCAGGATCAGCAGGTCGCCGAATTCCACGCCGGCGCCAGCGGCGCCACCAACGTGGTGACCAATGCCGGCAAGTCCGAATACACGGGCGTAGAGTTCGAAATCGTCGCCAAGCCGATTGAAGGCCTGACGCTTGATTGGAACATGGGCTTCGTGAATCCGGAATATAAGGAATACGGCACGAGCTATCTGACGAACCCGCTGCTGCCGTACAACGCCGTCACGAACCCGACGATTCCGTTCGACGCGAAGAATATCGCGCGCTTCGGCTATACGTCTCAAACGACGGGCGCGGCCGGCATTCAGTACGACTCGAAGCCAATTCCTGCGATGCGGGACGGCAAGATCCAGGCGCGTGTGGAAGCCATCTGGCAGTCCAAGCAGGACTTCCACCCGGCAATCGAGTACCCGAACGGCGTGAAGGACAATCCGCTGATCGATTACACGACCTCGGATGCACGCACCGTTGTGAACGCTCGTATCGCCCTGAATGGCGTGAACGCCGGTCAATTGGGCACTGTCGACTTCGCGCTGTGGGGCAAGAACCTGCTCGACGAAGAATACGTGATCCAAGGCATCGACTTCGGCGCTCTCGGGTATGCTGAGCAAACCTTTGGGGCGCCGCTGACTGCTGGTGTTGACGTAACGTTCCGTTACTAAACCCAGCTCTTTCCTCCGACTTCAAAGCCGGCCCTTTCGGGCCGGCTTTTTTTTATGCGCTGAAGGGGCTAGGCCGCTGACGGTTTTGATCCAGCTTTGGCGGCGCTATGCCCTCAAAGCTTCAGATCACTGACAATCTTCGCCAGCTTATGGATCTCGTCATAATGCGCGGTGGCGGGCACAAGGATGCATTCGTCCGCTCCGGCGGCATGGACGTTCCGGATGCCTTCGATGACGGCGTCGGGATTGTGGCGCGTCATCGCGGCGGCCATGCCCTGGCCGATTTCCTCGCCCATGTAGCGCATGTAATTGTAGGCGTAGTTTTTCAGTTCGCGCTCGGAGTCCGGCGCCAGGGAATACCAGAATCCACCGATCAAATAAGGCTTTTCCGTTCGACCAGCTTCCGGCCAGGCGGCTTTGGCGAGATCGAAAATGCGTTGATGGCCTTCGCGGTCGCCGATCATCGAGGGACCGTAAACGCCATGCGCCCATTTGGCGGCGCGGGCGATCGCCTTGGGGCCCATTGCGCCGGAATAAACCGGCAAATCCTTCTGCACCGGATGCGGGCCGATATCGCCTGAGCCTTCGAACAAGGGCTCGCCGCGCCAGACCTTTTTCATGATCGCGACCTGATCGTCGAGCTTCTGGTGGCGCTTCTCGAAGGGCGCGTTCAGCGCGAAATAATCGAGAGGCCGGCCGCCCACGCCGACCGTCACTTCCAGGCGTCCGCCGGAAATGATGTCGAGCGTGGCGATCTGTTTGGCCGTCATCACTTCCTGGCGCATCGGCAAAACGTAGAGCGATGGATTGATGCGCACGCGCTCGGTCACGGCGGCGGCGGCGGACACGAGCGTGTGCATTTCATAGGTGTAATCGGTGATGCGCTCGCCGCACGACAGCGTATCGAACGGACCTTTGTCGATCTCCCGCGCCCAGGTGAGGATGCGCGTGCGATCGTAATCGCGCTCCATGTAAGGCAGAACCAATCCAAACTTCATGTCGTCGCTCCCTGGAATTCGAAGTGATTATGCGTGAAAGGTGATGCGGTGGAATTGTCGATCGCGTCAGTGCTTCGCGTTCGCTTCGTAGCGCTTGCGCGCGGCGTCCAGCGCCTCGCTATTGTCGCGCGTCCAGGCGCAGATCACACCGGCGGCGCTCAAGAAAGTGCGGCCGAGTTCGGTGAGTTCGTATTCGACGCTGGGCGGCGTAGTGGAGAGCACGCTGCGATTGATCATGCCGAAGCGCTCCAGTTCGCGCAGCGTCTGGGTCAGCATCTTGGAGCTGATCGGACTGGCGAGGCGCTTCAGGTCGGAAAAGCGCAAAGCGCGCTCGCCCAGATGATAGGTGAGCAGCAGCGTCCATTTGTTGCCGACCAGCTCCATAATTTCGAGCGTTTGGCCGCGATAATCGCTCGTGGCGGTTTTGAGGACGCTGTCGATCTTGGTCATATTGTTCATGGGGAACTAAGTATCCAAAAGGTGCCTAGTTGCCAATAGGTACCGTTCGGGATTAGCTCAGGACCTTCAGACAAACACGCGCGAACGCGCCACCCCCGGGCGCGTTCCAGGGAGGCATCTATGAAAGTTCTGGTCATCGGCGGCACCGGCATGATCGGCGGCCACGCCGCCTTGTATCTGCAGGGCCTTGGACACGACGTCACGATTTCGGGGCGCAAGCCGCCGCAGGCGACCACGCCGCTGGCGCGCATGAAGTTCCTGCAGGGCGATTACGTTGCGCAGACCTTCACCAAGGATCAGCTGGCGCCGTTCGAGGCGATCGTGTTCGCGGCGGGCGCGGACATCCGCCATATCCCGGAAGGCGCCGATTACGGCGACTTCACGCTGAAGGCAAACGGCGAGGCGGTGCCTGCGTTTGCGAAACTGGCGAAGGAATCCGGCGTGAAGCGTTTCGTGCATGTCGGCAGCTTCTATCCGCACGTCGCGCCGGAGCTGATGGAGAAAGACAAGTACATCCGCTCGCGCAAGCTCGCCGCCGATGGCGTGAACGCGCTGGCCGACAAGAATTTCGTCACCTGCAGCCTCGACGCGCCGTTTGTCGTGGGCACGGTGCCGGGTATGAGCCTGCCGATGTTCGAAGCCTATACGGCGTATGCGGAAGGTAAGCTGGGCATGCCGGCTTTCGGCCCGGCGGGCGGCACGAATTTCATTTCCTGCCAGTCGTTGTCCGAGGCTATCGCTGGCGCGCTGGTGCGCATGGAATCGGGCAAGGCGTATCTCGTCGGCGACGAAAACCTGCCTTTTGCAACGTATTTCGGCATGTTCTTCAAGGCCGCCGGCAACAATGTGGATGTGCCGTCCAAGGAAGAAAACCATCCGATGCTGCCGGACAACGCCATCTTCACCGGCCGCGGCAATTTCGTGAAGTACGAACCGGACCCGGCCTCGGTGGCGCTGCTCGGCTATCGCCGCAACGACATCCAGCGCGCCGTTAACGAGATCGTCGCGCAATTCGGCTCCAAGCGCACGGGGACGACCCCGGCTGAAATCGAACTGGTGCAGGCCTATCGCCGCATTGGCTTCACCTACGCAAAGGCGATGGATCAGGACGGCGCCGCGCTGCTGCCGGACATCATGACGAACGACATCGTGATCGAAGGCCCGGGCTTCAAAATGGATGGTCTGGCGCAGGCCCAGCACAGCCCGGTGATGCTGAAGGAAATGTACGCGAAGACCCAGCACGTCGTGCACAATCAGACGGTCGAACTGACCGGTCAGGGCACGGCCAAGGGCGAGACCTATTGCACCGCCAATCACATTTATCGGGATTGGGAAGGCAAGGGGCCGACGAATTACATTTGGAACATCCGCTATCAGGACCGGCTGGTAATGGAGGATGGCCGCTGGAAGCTGCAGCATCGTGAGCTGGTGCTTGACTGGACGGAGATGACGCCCGTCAAAATGGGGCCGCAACACTAAGAAACGCCAAGGGAGAGAAACACATGGCTGACGGAGCATTGAAAGGTCAGACGGCCGTCGTGACCGGCGGCGCCGGCGCGATCGGCGGCGCCTGCGCGGCGGCGCTGGCGAAAGACGGCGCGGCCGTCGTCATCATGGGCCGCAAGGCGGAATCGCTGGAAAAGATGAAGGCGAAAATCTTAGGCCAGGTTCCAGGCGCGCGCATCGAATGTTCGGCGGGCGACGGGATGAAGCCGGAAGACTTCATCAAGGCGGCGGACATGGCGGTGAAGATCGCCAATCGCCTCGACATCGTCGTGGCGACGGTTGGCGGCGGCGGCTTCAAGCCGCTTCTGATGCAGGACGTCGACGGCTTCCGCGCGGAGCTCGACTACAACATCATCTCGACCTTCATCGCGATCCGCTACGGCGCCACGCGTATGAAGAATGGCGGCTCGATCGTGGCTATATCGTCCACGGCGGCGGGCATGCCCTTCCCGTGGCTGTCGGCTTATTGCACGGCCAAAGGCGGTGTGGAGCATCTGGTGCGCACGGCGGCGGATGAGCTCTCCTCGATGAAAATCCGGGTGAATGCGATCCGTCCGGGTCTGACCCGCAGCGATTCCGCCGCCGGCATGTTCGAGAACCCGGACGTGCTCGCGCATTTCCTGCAGCAGGTGCCGGCGGGCCGCGGCGGCGAGCCGGAAGATATCGCGCAGGGCGTGCGGTATCTGGCCGGTCCGGAATCCTCCTGGGTCACGGGCGTCAGCTTCGCGGTCGACGGCGGCCACGAATTGCGCCGCAATCCGGACCTCACCGAAATGGTGAAGGCCATGTATGGCGCAGAAACGCTGGCCAAGCTGCAACGCGGCGACTGGCCGGATTTTCCGGAATAGCGCGTGCTCTAATTTTCGCGCTTCGCTGCGCCAGTGCATCGTATTACGCTTTCCGCCGTGTTGGGGCTCCCAGCACGGCGGAGACGTTTTATGGCGGCGCACATAGAGTTCTTTTTCGATTTGTCCTCGCCCTGGACCCGGATCGCCTTTCACAACATTCAGACGATCGTCAAAGAGACGGGCGCTGCGATCACATGGCGGCCGTTTCTGGTCGGCGGCGTGTTCAACGCCGTGAATCAGGACGTTTACGCTGCGCGTGCGAACGAAAATCACCCGAAAAACCGGCTGACCTTCACATGGCTGAAGGAATGGGCCGATCTCGCCGGCGTGCGCATGAATTTTCCCTCGCCGCATCATCCGGTGAAGTCGGTGCATGCGATGCGCTATTGCTGCGCGCTGGAAGACCATCAGGCCTCTTTGCTTCGCTTCAGTGAAGCCGCGTTCGAGGCTTATTTCGGCGATCAGCGGAATCTCGACGATCCATCGGTGTTGCGCGCCATCGCGGACGAAGCCGGCTTTGATTCAGATACCCTGGCGGCGGAATCGATTTTGGAAAAAACGAAAGACCGCCTGCGCGCCAACACGCAGGAAGCGATCGACCGCGGCGCCTACGGTTCGCCGACCATCTTTGTCGACCGGCAATTCATGTATTTCGGAAATGATCAATTGCCGCTGGTGCGGCGCCGTCTAGCCGGTTCAAACTAACCGGTCGCAAATAGAAGAAGGAAACGCCCCCATGAGCGCCTACCCGCATTTGATGTCCAAGGGCCGCATCGGAACCATGGAGACGCGCAACCGCATCGCCGTCACGGCGATGGGCGTGTCGATGGCCGAGGAAGACGGCCATTGCGGCGAGCAGATCATCCGCTACCACGAGGAGCAGGCGGCGGGCGGCGTGGGGCTCATCATCACGGGCGTTGCGGGCGTGGCCTGGCCGGTCGGCGGCAATCAGCTGCGGCAGATCGCCATTTCCGACGACCGTTTCCTGCCGGGGCTGAAAAAGCTTACCGACGCCGTGCACAGCCATGGCGGCAAGATTGCGGCGCAGATCCATCATGGCGGCCTGGTCGGCGGCATCGACATTCTGGAAGGGCGGCCGCTCTGGGCGCCGTCTTATCCCGATCCGCCGAAATGGGATTATTCGCAGGTCTTTCTGCCTGAGGAACTCGACGCGGCGGCGAAATATCCGTCGAACGTGTCGTTGAAGGTGATGGACGAAGACGACATCCAGCTCGTCGTCGGCCAGTTCGCGGCCGGCGCCGATCGCGCCAAGCGGGCCGGTTTCGACGGCGTCGAAATTCATGGCGGGCACGGTTATCTGTTGAGCTCGTTCTTGTCGCCGCGTTTCAACAAGCGCACGGACGCCTATGGCGGTCCGCGCGAAAACCGCATCCGGTTCCTGCTGGAAGTGGTGCGCGCCGTGCGCAAGGCGGTCGGGCCGGATTATCCGGTATGGGTGAAGCTGGATTCACGCGAAGTCGGCAAGCCGGACGGCATCCAGATCGAGGACGCCATCTGGAATGCGCAACAGGTCGAGGCGGCGGGCGCGAACGCCATCACCGTCACCGCCTATCACGACACCGACCGGCCGGAACTGCACTCCGGTTCGCACACGCCGCATCAGCCGGCGCTGAACATTCCGTTCGCGGCGCAAATCAAGGAAGCGGTGACCATCCCGATCATCGCGTCCGGGCGCATCGAAGTGGACGTGGCCGACAAGGCCATCGCCGACGGCCAGTTGGATTTCGTCTCGATGGGCCGCAAGCTGCTGGCCGATCCGCATCTGCCGCGCAAGCTGGCCGAGGGCAAAGCCGATGACGTGCTGCCCTGCATCTATTGCTACACCTGCATCAGCCAGATCTATTTCAACGGCACGACACGCTGCGCCGTGAACGCGGAAACAGGCTTTGAATATCTGCGCAAGCCGAAGACCGCCGCGGCGCTTGGCTCAAGCAATC
>CAYNCS010000037.1:13696-24101 GCA_964395875.1 uncultured Caulobacteraceae bacterium
GGCTTTGAATATCTGCGCAAGCCGAAGACCGCCGCGGCGCTTGGCTCAAGCAATCGCCGCGTTGTGGTGATCGGCGGCGGGCCGGGCGGCATGGAGGCGGCGCGCCGTTTGGATGCGCTGGGCCATCGCGTGACGCTGCTGGAAAAGGGCGACCGTCTAGGCGGCACATTGCGCTTCGCTTCGCTGGCCTACGAGCCCAATGAGCGCCTCCTGCATTGGCTGGAGCGCCAGATCAAGGCGTCGAACGTCGACGTGCGGCTGAACACTGAGGCCACCACCGATCTGTTGCGCCAGCTCGATCCCGACCTCGTGTTCGTCGCCACGGGCGCGGTGCGCGACATGCCGCCGGTGCCGGGCGCGGATGCGTCTTATGTGTTCTCGGGCGACGACCTACGGCAGCTAGTGCTCGGCGAAAGCTCCGAAAGCCTGAAGAAAAAGACGGGTCTGCTCACGCGCGTGGCGGCCAAGGTCGGCGCGGCGACAGGGATCAGCGGCAATCTCGATCTGGTGCGCAAGGCGACGCATCAATGGATGCCGCTGGGCCAGCGCATCGGGATTATCGGCGGCGAATTGGTGGGCCTGGAGCTCGCGGAATTCCTGATGGAGCGCGGGCGGCAGGTGTTCGTCGTCGACGAGCAGGAGCGTCTGGGCCGCGGCCTCACCGTGGTGCGCCGCATGCGCCTGATGACGGAGCTGCGCGAACATGGCGTGGCGATTTTCAACAGCGCCTCGGACATCCGCATCGCGCACAATGCCGTGCATTTCAACGATTCCAGCGGCGCGCCGATGAATTTGCCCGTCGATCATGTCGTAATCGCCAAGGGCGCGCATGGCGATCTGACGCTGGCGGACAAGCTCACCGCCGAAGGCTTCACCGTGCATGCCTTGGGCGACGCAACAGGCGTCGGCTATATCGAAGGCGCCATGCGCGGCGCGGCGGACGCCGTGGCGAAGGTGGCGTGAAGCCATTGCGCGGCGAAAAAAGAACAAGAACGGGAGAGCTGGATGTCCTACGCCGATGACTACTTCATGATCCTGAACCATTTGCATCGTTACTCCGATGCGGTGGACAGAGGGGATTTCGCGAAGGTCGAGGAGATGTTCCGCGAGGCGGACATCTATCTGCCGGGCAGCGATGAACCTGCGTCAAAGGCGAATTCGGGGCGCAGCCTCGGCGCCTCGCTGGTGGAGTGGACGCGCATCTTTCCCGATACGGGCACGCCGAAGACCCGGCATCTGTGCGTCAATCCGATCGTGGATTTCGAAGGCGAAAACCGCGCGCGGGTGCAGAGCTATTTCGTGGTGTTTCAGGCGACGGATAAAATCCCGCTGCAGCCGATCATTACGGGAACCTATCTCGACGTGCTGGTAAAGGAGAACGGCGCCTGGAAGTTCATCGAGCGCAAGGAAGTGATGGGCCAGATCGGCGATCTGTCCGACCATCTGCTGCAGGCTATTCCCCGTGAAGGGCCGGGGACGGCGTGAGGGTGCTAGCCATTAGTTACACCCATCCCGCCGTGCGCCGTCGAGCAGCACCAAATCGCCATTGATGGCGGAGGCGAGCGATCGTTCTCAAAAAAATGCGTCATCCAGCGGCGCGGCGATGGTGAAACGTCTGGCGCTGAACTTCCAGCCGGAGGCTTCTTTGCGCACTTCGTCTTCATAGAGGCCGGAGCCAAGCAATTCGGCGGAGGCGGCGCCGTCGCGGCGCTGACGCGTGTACAGGAACATGCTGCGGACCTTGACGCTGTCCGGACCCAGCCGGGCGACCAGCGTGTTCATCATATAATGCCCGACCTGGTATTCGGGCGCGCGCATTTTCAGGCGGCCCTCGATCCATTCGAGGATCGCGGCCCGGCCTTCGGCCTTGCCGACCGGCGTATCGAGCACCGCGTCATCAGCGAACAGGCCGATGCACAAATCCGCCCGCGACGCGTCGATCGAATGGCAATAGCGCGCCAGGAGTTCCTGTATTGCCAGCTTGTCGTGGATTTCGACATTATCTGCGCTCATCGCACGTCTCCTCGTATTTGCGGCTATTAGACCTCAACGGGGGAGAAAGAGACAAGATGCTTGGGAGGCACGCATTATGAGCCAGTCGAACGGCCGCTTCATCGTCGGCACGGGGCGCTGCGGGTCGACCATTCTGTCGAAAATGATCAACCTCCATCCGGAAGTCGCGGTGTTCAACGAGCTCTTCATCGCGATGCACTTCTACAACAAATGGGGGGAACGGCGGCTCAGCGGGGCTGAGATGGCGGACATTATCGATTGCGGCGTCGAGGCCGGTTCCGGCGCCTTCAAGAAAATCGTCGCCCATCTCGCGACGCCGGAAGTGACCTTCGAGGGCGGCGCCACAGCGTTGCCGAAGGACGCTAGCGCCTATCGCGACAACGTCTTCCCCGATGTGTTGCTGTTGCCCCTGCCGCATCTGTTCGACAAACCGGAACAGGCGCTCGAAGACCTGATGCGTTTCGTCAGGGCGCAGCCGGTGCAGGCGCTCAGTCGGCATTATCTGGCGATCTTTGAGTTTCTCACGCGCAAGGCGGGCAAGACGATCTGGATCGAGCGTAGCGGCGGCAGCATCGCCTGGCTGCCGGAAATGATCGATCTGTTTCCGGACGGAAAGTATCTGCATCTGTATCGCGATCCGCTGGACGTCGCTTTGTCGATGCAGCGACACAATCATTTCCGCGTGCGGGCTTTCAAATATTTCGACCTGCAGACGAAGGACGGAATCCGCTGGTCCGATCTCGACGAGAGCGATCTCAACAACAACATGCCGATTTCACCGCGCCTGAAGTCGGTGATGGAACACGACGTGCCGCTGGAATATTTTCTGGAGGACGTGAACGACAGCATCCTGCGCGGCATGAAGGAGATCAAACGCCTCGCGCCGTCGCAATATGCCGAGATCAGTTTCGAAGAGATCATGGCGGACCCGAAAGCAGCGCTGAAGGGCATCGCAAAATTCTTCGATCTGCCGCCGGATGAGGCCTGGCTGGAAAACGCCGCGGCCTTGCTGAAGAGCGGTCAGGCGGCGCATGCAGCGCCCACGGCCGCGCAGGCGGCGTTGCTGAAGAAGCACTGCCACGCGGCCATGGTGCTGCTGGGGCAGGCGCCGGCTCTGGAATTGTATCCGTGAAGAACGGCGCGACTGCGCCGCCTTCACCGGATCGGATCAATGCGGGCTGATCACGTCATCTTGAACGTGAAGATCGGGGTCTCGCCCGCGGCTTCGAGTTCGGCCAGACGCGCGGCCTGCTGTTTTTCCCAGACCGGCACCGAATAGCTGACGTCGGTGATCTTCTCGAACTTCTCGACCATTTCCGGCTGGATGTCGGCGACGTCGACGAAAAACTGGCTGTACCAGCGGCGCAGCTGATGGAACGGACCGTCGCCCTCGCACAGGATCGGGTTGTCGATCCGCGTCTTGGTCTTCCAGGTGTGGACGTCCTGCAAGGTGCCGAAGGTCAGCCATTTGCAGCGTTCCTCGGCGCGCAGGAAGTTTTCCTCGGCCGACAGATCCGGGCGCTTCTTCACGCTGGTGAGGATGTGCAATTCGAATTCTTCCGGCGTGATCGGCAGCTGGCACAGGAAGATATAGGAATCGACGAGATCGTCCTTGCCCGATAGCGCCGGCACGCGGTGCATGACGCGCGACACCAGCACGGCGGGGCCATGATAGCAGCTCTCGGAGCGGGAATCGCCGATCAGATTGATGTCGCAACCCGCCTGCAGCGGTTCATAGCCCGCGCCGGTTTTCTCGCCGATCTCGATGAATTGCCAGGCGGTGTGTTTCTCGAAACGGTTGCCGAAGAAGCGGCACATGCCGGCCACGCGATCGCCGTGCAGATAGAAGAAGTGCGCAATGTCGACGAGATTGTCGATCAGCTCGCGCGTGTTCGTCTTGATGCGATGCACGCTGTCGCGCCATTCGGTGTAGTCGTCGTCGAAGCCGGGGATTTGAGGGATCGAGACGTCGTCGGTGGGCAGGCTGTCTTCCGGGTCGTGCCAGACGAACAGCAATTTGTTGCGCTGGAGCAGCGGCCACTTTTTCACGCGGGCGCCGGGCGGGATGCGGCGGGCGTACGGGATTTCGACGCACTTGCCTTCGCCGTTCCAGCGCCAGTCATGGAACGGGCAGGCGATGTTGTCGCCCTCCAGCCGGCCTTCCGACAAAGCCGCGCCCATATGCGGGCAGAAGTCCGCGATGGCGTTCAGTTCGCCGTCGGAGGTCTGCCACACCACGATCTGCGTGCCGAAGGCTTCGATCTTGTGGAGCTTGCCGTCCTTGAAGGTCGAGACGGGACCGAGGCAATGCCAGCCGCGCGCCATGCGGCGCGGGGGCGGAGCCGAGTCGATTTTATAGTAAGGACTTACTTTGCCGGTCATGGCTGCATTCCTCCCGATCGCCGCCTTCTGCGGAGCTGGAATTTCCCCTAGGGCGGCTTTGGATATCCTCTGAATAGAGGGGTAAGGGAGCGGGTTAGGGCAAGTCAAAATTTTTCGGCGCCGCGCCCTGGTTTTTGCCCAAAGCCCATCAGTTTGGCGTGCAAACAGAATGCAAAAAAGGGACGCCTCCGGCTGAAGCGTCCCTTTCTGCGTTTTTGCGCTGAGGCTTAGAAGCGCTCGCCGACCATTTCCTCGCTTTTGGCCCAGAGGTTCTTCGCGTTCTGCGGATCGAGCGCGTAGGCGCGCACGCCGCCGCGGATGGTCATGGAAGGGCCTGCGTCGTTAACTTCCGCCACGTGGCAATCCTCGCAATACTTGCCGCCCACCGCGTCGGCCGGCGCGGTCACGGCCGCCCAAACCGAAGTGGCGGCGCCTTGCGGCACTGTCTTGAATTCGAACGTCCCGCCGCCGCTTGCCTTGGCGGAATCGAGGATGGCCTGCATTTTCGCGGCGTCCAGGTGGCGCGCCAGTTCGGTGTGAATGCCGCCGGGATGCACCGCCGCCGCGCGCACGCCCCGCGCCTTGTGGCGGCGATCGAACTCGACGGCGAACAGGATGTTTGCGGTCTTCGATCGGCCGTACGATACGAACTCGTCATAGGGCGTGGTTTCAAAATCCGGATCGTTCAGATCCACGTCACTAAAGCGATGGCCGGCCGAGGACAAATTCACCAGACGTCCGCCGTCCTTGATCAGATTAGCGATGCGATTGACGAAGACGAAATGGCCCAGATGGTTCGAGCCGAACTGCAATTCAAAGCCGTCGTCGGTGAACATTTTCGGGCAGGCCATCACGCCGGCGTTCGCGATCACGACGTCGAATTTCTTGCCTGCGGCGTTCACCTTGTCGGCGGCGGCGCGCACCGATTTCAACGACGACAGATTGAGGTCCAGCAATTCCACTTTTTCGCTGAAGGCGCTCTCGCCCATGGCTTCGATCAGCGCCTTCCGGGCCTTGGGCAGATCGCGCGCCGTGCCCAGAATCGTCGCGCCATGTGCCGCAAGCGCACGCACCGTCTCGACGCCAAGGCCGGAGGTAACACCTGTTACCAATATATGTTTTCCGCTGAGGTCCTGGCCTTCCAGAACTTCGTCCGTCGTGGATTTTTCGTTGAAGACTTCGCTCATATCTGTTGTCCCTTCGAGGTCGCGGATCGTGTGCGAGGCGATTTCCTCGACCATTTTATCCGCTTGGCGATTTTGCGGGCGACCCTGTATACGGAGGGTGCCTCCGATAAATGTGGAGGCTTCCTCCGTTTGCAAGGGGCGGTGATGCACCTGGAATGAAAAATGTTGAAGCGCCATCCCGGCGTCCGCGTGCCGACGCCATCCGCAATCGGGAGCGCCTGATGGAGGCGGCGAAGGCCGCTTTCACGAGACATGGCCCCGATGCGAGCCTCGAAGACATTGCGCGCAATGCTGAGGTCGGCATCGGCACGCTCTATCGGAACTTCCCGACGCGCGAGGCGCTGCTGGAGGCGGTGTATCGGCGCGAGGTGGAGCGTCTGGCCGAAGCCGCCGAACGTCTATTGAAGGATCACGCGCCGCTGGAGGCGCTGCGCGCATGGTTCCTGTTGTTCGCCGAATACATGACGACGAAAAAGGTCGTGCTGCCGGCGCTGGCGGGCAATCCCAGACTCACCGAATCGTCCGGCGCGGTGATCCGCGGCGCATTGGCGGAATTCCTCGCGCGCGGAATCGCGGCAGGCGAAATTCGCGCGGGGACGCAGACCGATGATCTGATGCAGGTGCTGGCGGGCCTTGCCTTCAACGTCACGAATCCGGGATCGATAGGCAGCACCGCGCGCTTCGTCGATATCGTGATCGCGGGATTGAAGGCGGGATAAGGGCACCTGTTTAGGCGCCCTTTATCCGCCCCTCACAGATCCGGCAGGTTCAGCGTCAGGTTCGGGAAGGTGATGCCGCCGTCGATGGCGAGCACCTTGCCGGTGACGAAACCCGAAGCGGGCGAGGCCAGATAGGCTGCGCCCAGCGCGATGTCTTCGACCTTGCCGAGGCGGCGCATCGGCGTGCCCTGGATCATCAGGCGCTCAAGCTCCTGGTTTTTCAGCACGCCGGCCAGCGAATCCGTCGCGATGGCGCCGGGTGCGATCGCGTTGACGCGGATACGCGGCGCGAGGTCGGCGGCGTTCAGGCGGGTGAGCTGGATCATCGCCGCCTTCGCCGTGCCGTACACGGAATAGCCGCGATCGGCCAGTTGACCCATGACCGAAACGATATTGATCACCGAGCCGCCGTCCTTCGCCAGCATGTGCGGCGTGGCGAGGCGCGTCAGTTCGAACGCCGTGGTGACGTTGAAGCGAAACGCCGCCTCGAAGCTTTCGGCAGTCTCCGACAGGAACGGCGCTGGGCCTGTGCCGCCGGCATTGTTCACCACCACGTCGATGCGGCCGAAATTGTTCATCGCGGCGTCGACCAGTTTTCCGATTCCGCCGATATCCATCATGTCGATCGGTACGGCGACGGCTTTCCGTCCGAAAGCGCGGATGTTGGCCGCGACCTTCGCCAGCGCATCCTCACTGCGCGCGCCGATCACGACGTCGGCGCCGCATTCGGCCAGCGCTTCCGCGATCCCGGCGCCGATGCCCCGGCTGGCCGCGCTGACGATTGCGACTTTTCCATTGAGCTTGAATGCGTCCAGTAGAGCCATATGTTTCCTCCCGTGTGTTTTTGTTGGCTGGGCATGAGCGTAGGGGACAAGCCGGGTTCGCGGCAATCCCGATTATAAGCTGGCGAAAGCAGCCCGCGCGGCGGGACCCTTATAAATCCGGCAGGTTCAGCGACAGGTTTGGGAATGTGATGCCGCCGTCGATGGCGAGCACCTTGCCGGTGACAAAGCCGGATGCGGGTGAGGCGAGGTAGACCGCGCCGAGTGCGATGTCCTCAACGCGCCCGAGCCTTCGCATGGGCGTACCCTGCACCATGAGTCGCTCCAGCTCCTGGTTCTTCAACACGCCGGCCAGCGAGTCCGTGGCGATGGCGCCGGGCGCGATGGCGTTGACGCGGATGCGCGGCGCAAGGTCGGCGGCGTTCAGGCGCGTCAGTTGGATCAGCGCGGCTTTTGTCGTACCCGAAACCGAATAGCCGCGATCCGCCAATTGGCCGGTGACGGAGGCGATATTGATCACCGAGCCGCCATCGCCCTTGAGCATGTGCGGAACCGAAAGCCGCGTCAGCTCGAAGGCGTTGGTGACGTTGAAGCGGAAGGATTCCTCCAGGCTCTCTGGCGTCTCGGCGAGAAACGGCGCCGGGGCCGTTCCGCCCGCATTGTTCACCACAATGTCGATGCGGCCGAATTCTTTCATTGCCGTCTCGACGATGCCGGGGAGCGGCTCAAGCTGCTTCAGGTCGCAGGGAATGGTCACGGCGCGCCGTCCGAAACTGCGGATGCGCGCGGCCGTTTCATTCAGCGTCGCTTCGCTGCGGGCGGCGATGACGACATCGGCGCCGCATTCGGCCAAAGCTTCAGCGATCCCCGCGCCCAGCCCGCGGCTGGCCCCGGTGACGATCGCGACTTTGCCGTTGAGTTTGAAGGCGTCGAGCAGCGCCATCTTCCATCCTCCCGTTTTTGTTTATTGTGGAATTTAAACGCTTCGACGTGATGCTCAAAGCGTCACGCCGGCAACGCAAACTTCACGCCCGTCAGCCGTTCCGAATCCTCCCACAATCTCTTCGCGCCGGCGACGTCATCCGCGCCGGGCGGCAGGTCTTCCACGCGCGGGGAGCCGCGCATGCCGCCCATGTCTTTTGGGCCGAAATATTGTCCGGGCTGCACGTCCGCCGCCGTCGCGGCGTACTCGATCGGCCAGGCGCCGTGCGGGCCGGGCTGCGCCGTCAGCTTGGTGAAGAACAGGCCGACGGGGCCGAGATTTTGTCCGGCCGTCATGGTGAAGCCGGGATGCGCCGCGGCGCTGACGATATTTGTGCCCTTCGCGCGCCGCGCCAGTTCCTGCGAGAACAGAACGCCCGCCAGTTTGCTCTTCGCGTAGGTCTTCAGCGGCTTGTATTCCCGCTCGCTTTGCAGGTCGTCGATGCCGGGCTTGGTCACGCGGATTGAGGAGCTGCCCAGCGAAACGACGCGGGCGTGCGGCGACGCCAGAAGCTGCGGCAGCAGCAAGCCCGTCAGGGCGAAATGCGAGAGGTAGTTCACGCCCATCTGCACCTCGAAACCGTCTCCGGTCACTTCGCGCTTGGGCAGCATCATCAAAGCGGCGTTGTTGATCAGGATGTCGATCTTCGGGTGTTTCGCGGCGATGCTCGCCGCCATGGCGCGCACGGACTCGAGGCTGGAAAGCTCGGCGAGGTCGACGGACAGTTTCGCGCCGGGAACTTCCTTGCGGATCTTGGCGGCGGCTTCCTCGCCCCGGGCGGGATTGCGTACGGCGAGAATAACTTCGGCCCCGGCCCGGGCCAGTTCCTGGGCCGCGTAAAAGCCGATGCCGCTATTGGCGCCGGTGACGATGGCGGTCTTGCCGGTCTGATCGGGAATATCCGCGTCCGTCCAATTGGTTTTCATGGCTCTCCCCCGTTTTTCCGTCCATCTGCGCAGGATGCGGGCGCTCTTGCAATGCCTTCTCCCGTTAGAGCACGATGCGATCAATCCATACCGGCTTGATCGCTGAATCGTGCTCTACATCTTTGACGGAGAGCCCTTCTTATCCAATCAAGCTGAATCCGTTTGATTGGGAAGGGCTCTCGGGCGATCCTACCCCCACAAAAGAAAACCCAATGGGAGGCAAGACATGCGGTCGCTCGCGGAAGACATCGTCGAGATTCAACAGGTGCTGGCGCAATATTCGCTGGCTTTGGATTCACGCCGGCCGGAATTGATGGCGGGCTGCTTCGCCGACGGGGCGGTGGTGCAGCTGGGCGAGGCCATCAATATGACCGCCGCCGAATATATCGCGATGAGCGGGCAGACGCTGCCGACCATTGGCGCGACGCAGCATCATCTGGGCCTGCCGCTGATCCATATCCAGGGCGATAAGGCCTGGTCGCGCTGCTATTTCATGGCGCAACACGTCAAGAACGAGCTCTCGCCCTCCGCCTTCATCATTGGCGGCTGGTACGCCGACGAGTGGATCCGCACTGAAAACGGCTGGCGCATCACCAAGCGGCGCGGCTGCCCGCTCTGGGCTGACGGCAACGCGGATGTGCTGGGCGGGAACTTTCCCGGCGGCGCCATTCCGAAGGGGCCGGAACACGCGGCGCCGTTCTGGCTGGAGCCGAAACGATGAGCGGCAAATCCTGGTTCGAGAATTTCGGACAGATCAGCTTCGCCGTACCGGAGATCAAGGACGCGATCACCTTCTGGGAAGAGCAGATCGGCGTGGGGCCGTGGATCGTCTATCGCGGCCTGAACATGAATGCGCTCTATGAGGGCAAGCCGATCGCGACCCCGTTCGATGTGGCGCTGACCTGGCATGACGGGCGTCTGATCGAACTGATCCAGGCGACGGGCGACGGCCCGTCGCCGCTGCACGACAATTTCAACCGGCCCACCGTGGGGCTGCAGCGTCTGGCCTCGATCACCTATGACATCGAAGGCGACGCGCGCGAGGCTGAAGCCCGCGGCATGGAGCTGTTCGTCAAGGGCGAAGCGGCCGGACAGCGCTTTTTGTATTACCGGTCCAAGGCCGCGCCGGGCGTGATCCTTGAGCTTCTGGAGCGCACGCCGAGTTTTGACGCAATGCTGAAGGAGTTGCAGGAGCGTTCCGCAAATTACAAAGCAATGCAGGCGCCCGCGCCTGTGGCGGCGGCTGGAAAAGCCGGCGCGAAGACCATGAAAGCCGCATTGCTGAAGGATTATGGCGGGCCGGAGAATTTCTATCTCGGCGAAGAGCCGATCCCTGTTCCGGGAAAAGGCGAGGTGCGCGTGCGCGTCGCGGCGGCGGGCGTGAACCCGGCGGATATGAAAGGCCGCCAGGGCA
>CAYNCS010000038.1:0-24039 GCA_964395875.1 uncultured Caulobacteraceae bacterium
GCCTTGTCGATCTCGTCGATCAACAGCACCACGCGGCCGTCGGCTTCGAACGCCTCCCACAATTTGCCCTTGCGGATGTAATTGGCGACGTCCTTCACGCGCTCGTCGCCCAGCTGGCTATCGCGCAGGCGGCTGACGGCGTCATATTCGTAAAGGCCCTGGACGGCCTTGGTGGTGGATTTCACGTGCCACTCGATCAGGGGCAGGTTCAGCGCCTTGGCGACTTCCTGGGCCAGCACGCTTTTGCCGGTGCCGGGTTCGCCTTTGATCAGCAGCGGCCGCTGCAGCGCGATCGCGGCGTTGACCGCCACGCGCAGATCCTCGGTGGCGACGTAGTCTTTCGAGCCTTCAAAGCGCATTCTGAATCCTGAGAAGTTTTCAAAGGAGTACGGTAAAGGGGCTTGGCGCATTTGCAAGAACCAGCAGGCGCCGGTCCTTTGGGCGCCTTTCTTTTACAGGGAGGCCGGACGGGATGTCCGGCGCGGGGCGCGAGGAGAGCCGCATGACAATCAGCCTGACGCCGTTCTTGATGTTTACGCAGGGCGGCTGCGAGGAGGCGATCAACTTTTACGTGTCGCTGTTCGCCGACAGCCATATCGACAGGTTGATCCGTTTTCCCGACGATTCCCCGACCAATCCCGGCCGCGTGATGATGGCCGAGTTCACCATCGACGGCGTACAGTTTCGCGCCAATGACAGCGTGGGCTTTCACCAGTTCGACTTCACGCCCAGCTTTTCGAACTTCGTCGAATGCCAGGATATGGCTGAACTTGAACGGCTGTTCGGCGCGCTTAGCGAGGGCGGGTTGGTGCTGATGCCGCTGGATGATTACGGCTTCAGCCGGCGCTTCGGCTGGGTGCAGGATCGCTTCAACATCTCTTGGCAGTTAAGCCTGGCGTAGGGCGATTGCTCTATCGCGGCTGTCGCCGTGAATAATCGGGCAGGCCCCATTCCTTGCGGAAGCGGGCGGTGTTCTCGCGCGCGCGATTGCGCTCGAAAATCGGCATGCCGAGCGACTTCTGGAACAGCACGGAATTCTCCGCCGTCTTCACCGCAATGCTCAGCGGATTGATGATGGGGATCTGCTGCCCGCGATGCTCCAGCGAATAGATGTTCGCCAGTTCGAACAGCATGCCGATGCCGCCGCAGGCGGACACGATCGCCTCGGCGCCCTGATCGACCAGCCGCGCCGATTGGCGCAACAGGCGCTCGGTCATGATTTCAGGCCTGGACATCGCCGCGCCGTAATCCCTGGCGGTGTCGCCTTCGTCGGCCTGCACGCCATTGGTGATGAAACGCTCCCACAGGCCGAACTCGCGCACCTGATTTTCCACGAACGCCACCTGGCCCGGCAAGGACGGCACGAGGCCGCCCAGGCGACCGCCCATCTGCGCCGCGTAACCGAAGGTCGGCTCGCAGATGCCGAACACCAGACCGCGTGCGAAGCTGCGCGCCTGACGCACGCCGGGATCGTCGAAGCAATTGACCACGAACGCGTCGAAATCCTCTTCGTCGGCTGCGTGGATGGTCTCGATCACCTGATTGATGATGAGGTGACAGAAATAAGGATCGCGGAAGTCCGCCATCTTTTCGAATTGAGAGGTCGGGCCCGTCTTCGGCGCGCGCACGAACAGCTCCGTGCCCGGCGCCGTGACGCGCCCCGCGATCTTGCGCACCATGTCCTCCATGGCGGGCATGTGCTCGTCGGGGATGCGCGTGATGTTGACGATGCAGATTCTCATGAATGTCCCCTCGCTTGAGGATTAACAGGCTTCGTCCTACGGGTTGAGCGTCACCTTGATGGCGCCGCCGGCACGGTCGCCTGCGATCCTGAAGGCCTCCGGCGCGGCGTCCAGCGGGATGCGGTGCGTAATCAACGCCGGGACGATGTCAGGGCGCTTCGCCAGGATGATCGCCGCCGCGTCGATGTCGCGTAACACGCCGTTCTGGCAATACATGGATGCGGTGTGGACGGAGATCTCTTTGGCCGCGATGTCGATATTGGGCATCGCCACGCCGCCCCAGTAATTGGTCAGCACCAGTATCTTACCCCGCGGGCGTGCGACCTGCGCCGCGAGTGCGATGCTGTCGTTCGATCCGGCGCAATCCACGACGACGTCATATGCGCCGCCGTCGGGATCAAGGCGCGCACCCAGACGCTCGGCGGCCGCTTTCTGCGCATCATGCCGCGCCACGATATGCACATGCGGCGTCACTTCCTGCGCCACGGCGACGGCGGCCAGGCCAATGCTGCCGGCGCCTATGATCAGAATACGGCTGTTCGGCGGCGGGTTGACCATGGCGAAACCATGCACCGCAACGGCCAGCGGCTCGACCAGGCAGGCGTCCTTCGGATCGATGCTGGCGGCGAGCGGCACGAGGCAGCGTTCCGGCACCATGATGTATTCGGCCATGCCGCCATCAAGGCCAACGCCGAATACATTGGCGCCTGCGCCGCGCACGCAAAGATGATAGGCGCCGTCGTGGCAAAACTCGCAGTGACCGCAGGGAGAGACGGGCTCGATGGCCACAGCGCGGCCGTTCGGAGTGACGCCGGCGATTTCGTGGCCCAGCGTGTTGGCGAGAGGCCAGCCCGAGCTCAGCAAATGCAGATCGGTGCCGCAGATGCCCGCGGACACGACCTTGACCTTAACGCCTTCGCCCGCGGGGACGGGCACGTCCGCGACGAAGACTTTTCCGTGGTTGCAGCGTACGGCTTTCATCCGCCGTTCCTCCCTGAATTTATTTTTTATGCGCCCGCTTCGCGGCGGCGTTCGGGTTCAGGGATAACAAGTTCCGGCGCGCCGGGCCAGCCGGCTCTGCCGGATATACGGAAATCCCGCCTATTCAGGCGCGCTTTTCGAGCGACCGCAGAGGCCCGATCGTCAGTATTTCAGCGAATAGCGCAACCAGACCTGTCCGCCGGGCTGCGGCTCGCATTCCAGGAGCGTGACGCCCCCGATCGCCGCCCCGAACGCGCCGGTTTCGAACAATGCGGGCGCGCCGGGTTTGCCGTCGATGGCGGGCTGGATGATGAGGCTGAGTTCGTCGATCAGGCCAGCTTGCAGGAAGCCGCCGTTGATGTGGCCGCCGCCTTCCACCAGAATGCGCTCCACGCCGAGTTCTGCGTTCAGCGCTTCGAGCGCCAGACCGAGATCGACGTCAGTTTCGCCCGCGAAGACATAGGAGACGTCGTCCGCGCGCAGGCCCGCAAGATGTTGGTCCGAAACGGCGTGCGACAGCACCACGACAATCGGATCGCCGCCGATGTCCGACCGTCCCCAGGCGACCTTGCCGTGCGCGTCGATGACGATGGCGTATTGCGCCGCACCTTTGGCGGCGATCCAGTTTTCGTGCGGTATCGGCGCAGGCGCGGGAGAGTCGTAGGCGCCGCGTTTGGAAAAATCCGCGCCGGTGACGCGGCCGACCAGCCAGCAATCGCCGTCCAGCTTCTCGTGAATGCGCTCGTAAAGGTCGCTGGCGCTGTTGGTCTTGGGCGACCAGCGGCTGGGCAGTGTGCGGCCGTCCAGGCTCGTGGTCATGTGGCAGATGACGTACGGCTTCATGGGGGGCTTCATGCGCGCAACAATGCTTCGACGTTCTGCTGAACTTCGAGCGCCGGAACGTCATAGCCCGCGGCCTGTGCATCCGACCAGTTCAGCCCGATGCGGATGCCGTCCTGCGCCAGCGCCGGCGCCCAGAGAGAGCAGAATTCCTCCCAGGAAATCTCAAGCGCGATGAAGGCGGCCTGTTCGCTCAGGGCTTCGACGATTTCTTCAACGCGCGCTTCGCTCGACCAGAAGGGCTGCGCGCGTTGTCCGGCGCTGTTCTTGGGCGCGGGGAAGCCGCCTTCGTCGCGGATCGTCCAAAGGACGCGGGATTGCGCGACTTCCCGATAGAACATCGCGGCTTGGGATTCAGATTCAGACATGAGCGGGTTCTTAGACCAGCTCATATCTGAAGTCGATTGCGCGCTAGGCGCTGAAATCCGCCAGGTACGCGCGCAAGCTCTCCAGCGCCGGGGCCCAGCCTTCCCGCGGGTGTGCGGGGAAGAATTTCGAGCGCGGATACCAGGGCAGCTTGTCGGGATCGCCTAGTCGCGTCCATGAGCCCACTTCGCCGAGCAGCGCCACCGGCGCGCCAACGCCCGCGGCGATGTTGGTCGTCGCGTTGGGCGGGCCCACGACCAGATCCAACGCCGCCGACAAGGCCGCCACGCCGTCAAGATCGTCTTTCATATCCAGATCGTCGAAGGTCAGCAGCGGCAGGCCCCAGTCGCGCATCTGTGCGATCTCGTCCGCGCACTCGCCATATTGCATCGGCACGAGCAGACCGGGGAACGCCTCGAACGCAGGACGCCAGGACTCCAGCGGCGCATAAAAGCGCTTGCGCTTGGGCGTCATCAGAATCGACCGCCAGAGAATGCCGGCCTTCGGTCCGGGGCCAGCAGCGTCCAGCCGCGCCTTGAAATCGGCCACGCGCGCCGAATCTGGCTTGATGAAGCCGATCTGCTGGTGCGCGAAGGATTGCAGATCCGGGCGCAGCACCTTCAGCGCCGAGGCCATCGGAACGAGGAAATCGAACTTTGAATAATCCTTGAGGCCCGGTGCGCCGCGAACGTTCTGTCCGTTGACGGCGATGGTCAGGTGGCGATGCACATCGGCGTTCGGGAACGAGCGCTGGATCAGATCGGCGAAGCGGCGCTCGACCACGATGGTGAGCGCGCCATTGGGGCCGATCCGCTCGATGAGGTCCGGCGCGGCGGCGAGAAAAAGGATTTCGTCGCCGAGCCCCTGTTCGCCCACCAGCAGGACGTTTTTGCCTTCGAAGGATTCGCCCGCCCATTTCCTGACGGGCATATCGAACAGCAGAGCTTTTTTGAAGCGGCGGTCGAGCCGGGTCTCGTGATCCTCCCAGCCTTCCGCGAGACGCCCCGCCGCAAGCAGCGAATGCGAGCGCGCGTGGCGGGTGTAGATGCGTTCCTTGTCGATGGTGGTGGTCGCGATCGCGGCGTCGAAGGCTTTCAGCGCGTCTTCAAACTCTCCGAGGGAATGCAGCGTCATCGCGCTGTTGTGATGTGCGCGGGACATGTTCGCGTCGATGCGAATGGCTTCGCGGTAAAAGGTGAGGGCGGTTTCGTCCTCTCCGCGCTCCATGCAGATCGTGCCTAGCGTATTCCAGAGATTGGGATCTTCCGGAACCTGGCCGATGGCTTCGCGCAGTATTTCAATCGCTTCGTCGTAGCGGCCCTGATCCCGCAGGGCGCCGGCGAGGTTCACAGCCGCAGGCCCGACATGGGGGCTCATATTGGCGAAGATGCGGAAGAATTGCTCCGCCACCTGATATTGTTCGAGGGACCAGGCGACCAAACCGAGATTGTGATAGACTTCGGCTTCCGTGGGGTCGAGGTGGATGGCGCGTTCGTAAAGATCGAAGGCGAGGCGCATCGCGCCGAGTTCGCCCATGGCGATGGCGGCGACGTGCGTCGCCACGGCGTTTTCCGGATCGATGGTCATGGCCTGCACGCACAGGCGTCCGGCCTCGCGCGGGTCGCCGCCGCGCAGTTTCGTCACCGCCTTGCGCAGCAGCGGCGCCACTTTGCGCAGTTTGCGCGCCTGGATCTCGTTCGCCTGCTCGACGAGTTTCAGGATTTCGCTGGCCTGGCCGCCGCCGACGGCGCCTTCGGGCCGCTCTATGGGCGCGGCCTCGCCTGATAGCGCCTTGGCCAATGCGTCGTCGAAATTCACGCGAGTCATAAAGAGCTCCGCTCGATCCGCCGCGTTCTCCGGCGCCTGCGGCATCACGCTCTGATGCGGTTAACGCTTCGTTAGGGATGAAACGTTCGCAGGCAGCGTTTCGTTAACCATGTTCACTTAGCTTTTGAGCAACTGTTCACGGCTAGGTTGCGGCCTTGTCGTGATCTGGGGCGCTTGGATGAAAGTCCGGCCACCCCGGGATTCGGCAGGAGGCCAGAATGCCGCTGAAATTATCACTTAAGCCGGGCGAAAAATTCGTCCTGAACGGCGCCGTGGTCATGAATGGAGATCGCCGCGCCACCTTGGTGCTGCAGAACAAGGCGTCTGTTCTGAGGGAAAAAGACATCATGCAGCCGGAGGATGCGATCTCGCCGGCGCGCCGGATCTATTTCCCAGTGATGATGATGTATCTGGATAACGATCGCGCGAACGCGGCCTATGACGAATTCGTTCTGAAAATGACCGATTTCATGGGCGCGATCCGCAATCCCGACGTTCTGGGTGAGTGCGTCACCATTTCCCGCGAAGTCATGGCGGGCGAATATTATAAGGCTTTGATGCGCTGTCGTAAGCTCATCGAGTATGAAGACGAGAGGTTAGGGCATGTCCCTGCAGGCCTATCAGACGGCGGCGACAAGAGCGGAATCGCCGCGTGAGACCGAATATCGTCTGTTCGGATTCGTCACGGGTGAGTTGATCCGCATACAGTCGGAGGGTCGCGGCGACTTGCGCAAGTTCGTCGAAGCGATCGATCGGAATCGCCGTATGTGGAGCGCGTTCTCTACCGATTGCGCAACCGACGGCAACGGCTTGCCGAGCGATCTGCGCGCGCAAATCGTTTCGATCGCGGGATGGGTTTCGCGCTATTCAAGCGAGGTGATCCAGGACGGCGCAGAGCTAGAACCCCTGATCGACGTCAACAAGAACGTGATGCAGGGCCTGGCGCCGGCGCAGGCCGCCAGCTAGGCCGGTCCGGCAGCGGACTTTAGTTTTCGAGTTTTGAAACGCGCGCCCGCCGGCGCGCGTTTTTCATTATCGCCCGCCGTTGAAACGGAACGCCTGAGGCAGATTTTGCCGGCCCTGGACGGCAAAAATTGCCTGCCCGGTCCGGCAATTTTTGCCGGGTCGCGCGACCGTTAAGCTTTCATTGAGCATCTAAGTCGTGCGCCCGTCACGACCTTAACCATTGGGAAACCCTGTTAATCATCTGGCGCCGTGCGTGCTTGAGGCGAAGGCCCGGCAAAATGCTGGGCAGAAGCAAAATGCTTCTTGGATCCAAGAACAGGACATTGCCAAAATGGCTAGCGTGAATACGAATGGCGCCGCTCTGGTCGCCCTCCAATATCTCAACAAAACCAACACCGAAATGGAGCAAGTTCAATCCCGCCTCAACACGGGCTTGAAGGTTGCTACTGCGAAGGATGACGGCGCTACTTACGCTGTGGCGCAAGGCCTGCGCGCGAAGATCGCGGGCATGGGCGTTGTGAAGAACTCGCTCGACCGCGCCACCTCGACGGTGGACGTTGCGGCGGCCGCCGGCGAAGCTGTTTCCGATTTGCTCGTGCAATTGAAGGAAAAGGCTCTGGCCGCGAAGGACCAGTCGCTCGATGCCGCTTCGCGCACTGCTTACAATGAAGATTTCAAGCGTCTGCGCGACCAGATCACGAAGGTCGTGAATAACGCTGACTTCAACGGCACCAACATGGTGAAGTCGGGCGGTTCGGACATGACGGCGATCGTCGACGCGGCCGGCTCCAGCACCATCACGGTGACTGCGGAAAACCTGTCTCTCGGCGGTTCGATCGTTACGATCGCGGCGACGGAATCGATCGGTACGGTTGCGGCGGCTTCGGCTGCGGCGATCTCGCTCGACACTTCGATCACGAACGTCGGCGCCGCTTTGGCGCGTCTGGGCGCTGGCTCCAAGGCTCTGGGCATTTCCAACACCTTCGCCAGCAAGGTCTCCGACGCTCTGCAAACCGGCCTCGGCAACCTGGTCGACGCTGACCTCTCGCGTGAAAGCGCGCGCCTGCAGTCCCTGCAGGTCAAGCAACAATTGGGCATCCAGGCTCTGTCGATTGCGAACCAATCGTCGAGCATGCTGCTCTCGTTGTTCCGTTAATAACAACCGGCGCGGCGGGCGGGAAACCGTCCGCCGCCGTCGGACGCTTGAAGGATCATCGTCATGGAGACCGGCAGAATCGCTCCGGTCGCTTCGATGGTTGAGGCCGGATCGCAAACCCAGCACAAAACAGCAATAACTACTCCGGCGGAGGAGCCGGAGAAAAAAGTTCAGGATCCCCTAGGCGTAGCAAATATCCGGCTTGCACAGACCAAACTGGTCATCGAGGCGGACAGCGCCAACGGTGGATGGGTTTACAAGACCGTCGATGCGAAAAATGGACAGCTTCTCGCGGCATATCCTCTGAGAAGCGTTTGGGAGATCATCCTGTCGCAACGCTCGGGCCTTGGCCTCGTGGTCGACGCGAAAGCCTGAATAGGCGCTTGATTTGAGGAATTTTGGCCTCGCTTCGTCCGGAGCGAGGACAAAGACGTTTTTGCGTCAATACATTTTAAACCAACACGCGTGCATTAACCATCTCAGATAGTTTGCCGCACAAAGGCTCGATGGGCTTTTCGGTGCGGCGTTCGCGGAAAAACCGCGAAAGGAGATGGCGATGGTCACGAGCGTCCACACCAATACTGCAGCGCAGATCGCGCTCCAGAACCTGAACATGTCGAACAAGGAGCTGGAGCAGGTCGAGAACCGGATTTCCACCGGCCTCAAGATCTCGTCGGCGAAGGACAACGCCTCGATCTACGCCGTCGCGCAAGGCCTGAGGGCCGACATCGGCTCCTACGGCGCGGTGAAAAACAGCTTGAACCGGGCGCAATCCATCGCCGACGTATCCATGGCGGCGGGGTCTTCCGTCTCCGACCTTCTGGTGACGGCGCGCGAAAAGGTGCTGGCGGCGATGGACCCATCGCTCGATACGGCCTCCCGCAACGCCTACAATAATGATTTCAAATCGATCCTGAAGCAGATCACCAGCGTTCTGAACAACGCGGCCTTCGACGGCGCCAATATTCTGAACGGATCGCTGACCGCGGACATCGCCTTCATCGCCGATTCCAACGCCGCGCAAACCATCACCCTGCAGCGCGAAGACATGAGCCTCGGCGGCTCCATCGTTACGCTGACGGCGACCGATTCGATCGGCACCGTGACCCTGGCGTCGCAAGTGCGCACGGCGCTCGACGCCAGCATCGACAACGTCAACGCGGCGCTCGGACGTCTGGGCTCGAAGTCCAAGCAGGTCGAGAACCACAATACCTTCGTCACCAAATTGATGGACGCGCTCAATACCGGCGTCGGCAATCTGGTGGACGCGGACATGGCGACGGAAAGCGCGCGATTGCAATCCTTGCAGGTCAAACAGCAGCTTGGCGTGCAGGCGATTTCGATCGCCAACCAGGCGCCGCAGACGATCCTGTCGCTCTTCAAATAATCACAGGGAGGGGCGACGCCCCATAAGAAAAAACCGGCGGTCCGAAAGGTCCGCCGGTTTTCGTTTGTCCAAAAAACTCAATGAAGCAGACAGTCTGGCCTTGGTTCTGCGCCGAGCCGCGTACGGTTTATTTCGCGAACGTATCTTGCAGGAAGGTCTGCAGCGCGCGTGCATCCAGGCGTTCCGGGTTCGTGTTCGAGCTATAGCAGAAGCCGTCGCTCAAGCTCTTTCCGCCAGCGGAGAGATAATGGTCGCGCTTTTTGGAATCGCCGGCGGGCAGGATGACGTAGCGGTCTTCCAGCTCGATCGAGGAACGGCCGTCGTCCTCGGTGATCATCAATTCGTGCAGTTTTTCGCCGGGCCGGACGCCGATCACGCGGTGCGGCAAGTTGGGCGCAAGGGTGCGGGCCAGGTCCACGGTGCGCATGGATGGGATTTTCGGCACGAAAATCTCGCCGCCCACGCTCATCTCCATGGAGGACAGGACGAAATTTACGCCCTGACGCAAGGTGATCCAGAAGCGCGTCATGCGTTCGTCGGTAATGGGCAGGGAATCCGCGCCCTCTGCCACGAGCTTCTTGAAATACGGCACGACGGAGCCGCGCGAACCAACCACATTGCCGTAACGCACCACGGAAAACCGCGTACCCAGGTCGCCGGCGAGCGCGTTGGCCGCCTGGAAAATCTTGTCCGACGCCAGTTTCGAGGCGCCGTAAAGGTTTGCGGGATTGGCGGCCTTGTCCGTGGATAGCGCCACCACGCCCTTGACGCCCCGGCGGATGGCGGCCGTGACGATGTTTTCGGCGCCGAACACGTTCGTCTTGATGCATTCGAACGGGTTGTATTCAGCGATCGTGACGTGTTTCAGCGCCGCTGCGTGAACCACATAATCCACATCGCGCATCGCCATTTCCAGGCGCGGCAGATCGCGCACGTCGCCGATGAAATAGCGCATGAACGGATAGCGGGATTGTGGAAACTCCTGCTCCATTTCATATTGTTTCAGCTCGTCGCGAGAGAATACGATGAGCTTTTTCGGCGTGAAGGCGTTCGAGACCTCCTGCACGAACCGCTTGCCGAAAGAGCCGGTGGCTCCCGTCACCAGGACGGATTTGCCGTTCAGATCGATCCGCGGCTGCGAGAAATCGCGCTCCAGAAACAGGCGGTCCGCCTCTGGCGACATCGAATCGCGCGAATCCATCGGGCGTGCGGACGAGGCATTGATCATGAAATTCTCCGGAGCCCGAACAGCGTGCGCGATTTCTGGTTAATAAAACCTGTCCGCCCAAGCTCCACCCCGGGATGGTTAAGGGCGCGTTAACGATTCGCGGGAGAAGTTCAGGACGATAGGAGCAGAACGCCTTGAACCCAGCAATTCGCGCGAATTTTGAGGATTCCCGCGCCGTTTTGGACGGCGCTCCGGCGCCTGCGCTGGCGGGCGGCGACGCGCCCTTTGGTCATGGGCGTTCGGAGCGCTGCGTGGAAGGGCCGTGGGCGGCGCGTTGGTTGCGTGGGCGCAACGATATCCTCGACATCGGTTTTTCCCTGTCGTCGCTCGATTATCTGGCGCTGCTTCTGGAAATCAAGCGGCGGGGGGCGCGCCTCACCGGAGCGGACATCATCCGGCCGGAGCGCGTGGCGCAGCGTTACCCCGGCGACTGGCGCGCCGAGGTTCTCGCCACCCCATATTTTGAAGGCGACATTCGCACGCTGGCTTTGCCTGAGGCGGCGTTTGACGCAATCGCGTGCATCTCCACCATCGAACATGTCGGTTTTGACTTTGCGTCCGATCGTCCGGACACCGCCTTTGCGCGCTGGGAAAAGCCCGGCGACGTGCCGCAGGCGCGCGATCCGAACGCCACGCGGGATGTGATGGCGGCTTTGGCGCGTGCGTTGAAAGCGGATGGTGTGGCCGTGGTCACGGCGCCGATGGGGCGCGGCGGGCCGTGCCTGATCCAGGATTCGCTGGGCTTCTGGACGAAGCAGCAGGAATATGACGCCCAAAGCTGGCGCGAAATTTCCGAAGCGCAGGACTTCGATTTGCTTGAGGAGCGCTTCTTTCTCAACACACCCGAGGGCGCCTGGGTGGAAGTCGCTGGACCGGCGGCGCTCTCTCATGTCACATCGGACGGCAAGGCGTTTGCGGCGGGCGTCGCCGTGGCGGCGCTGCGGCGGGCGGAGCGGCGTAAATGACGCGGCCGCCAGTTTCCGTCATCGTCATCGCCAGGAATGAAGAAGCCCGCATCGCGCGTGCGCTGGAGTGTGTGCGCGCCTGGGCGCCGGACGATCTGATCGTGGTCGACGGCCTGTCGCAGGACCGCACCGTGGAGATCGCCCGTGAAAAAGGCGCGCGCGTGATCAGCGGCGGACGCGGCGTGGCGGGCGACCGGCAGATTGGCGTCGACGCGGCGCGCTGCGATCTGGTCTGTTTCATCGACGCCGATCACCGGCCGCAGCCCAAGGATCTCGATTCCCTATTGCAGGATATGGATCAATTCGGCTTCGACGCCGTGCAGGCGCAGGTCTCCATTGAGGAGACCGGGTTCTGGACGCGCGCGGAGAACGAAGCTTTTTCGGTGTTTCACCACCAGGCGGGGCCGCGCTCCATGATGGGCACGGCGCCGGCGCTTTATAAGCGTTCTGTGTTTGAGGTGGCGCGTTTCGACGAAGCCAGCCCCGGCGTTTCCGACGACGCCGACCTGTTCTATCGCCTTCACAAATCCGGCCGCGTGCGCTTCGGCATCGGGCATACCCGCATCGCGCAGGAGCATCACGCCGGCGCCGGCGATTACGCCGCGAAATTCCGCTTTTATGGGCGGCGCGACGCCGGCTTCTGCATGAAGCATCCCGAGCGCGCGTGGTCGATGTTCGCGCACCTGATGTTTCGCTATCCCATCGTCCGCCCTGTGCGCGCGCTCTTGCAGGGCAAGTGGCGTGGCGCCCTGTATTTCTGGTTCTGCGGCGGCGTGCGGTTCTTTGCGATGACGCAGCGTTTGATTTCGGAATGCTTTCAGCAGAAGCCGGGAAAGGTGGCGCACCCATGACGTTGTCCGTCATCGTTCAGGCGCGGATGACCTCCACGCGGCTTCCCGGAAAGGTGCTGAAGGATATCGGCGGCGCCAGCGCCTTGCGGCGTTGCCTGGATCGTTGCCGCCGCATTCCGGGGATGGATTCGCTGATCGTCGCCGTTCCGGATACGGAGGAAGACGAACCTGTCGCGCGCGAGGCGCTGTTGTGCGGCGCCTCCGTGGTGCGCGGCCATCCCACGGATGTGCTGAACCGCTACGCCAAGGCCGCGCGCGCGGGCGAGGCCGGCGTCGTCATGCGCGTCACGTCCGATTGCCCCCTGATCGATCCGGCGATCTGCGGGCGCGTGATCGAATTGTTCGAGCGCTCGGGCGCCGACTACGCCTGCAACAATATGCCGGCGCGCTTTCCGCATGGCCTGGATTGCGAAGTGTTCAAGGCCGAAGCGCTGCTGCGCGCCGATCTCGAAGCGAAGGACCCTTACGATCGCGAACACGTGACGCCGTGGATCCGCAAGAACAAGAATCTCGTTCATGCGTGTCTGCTTGGTCCCGGCCGCGGTCTGGAAAGCTTGCGTTGGACGCTGGATCAGGCGGACGATCTGGAATTCTTCCGCGCGCTGTTCCGCGCCTTCGGTCCGCGCGCGCCGGTGGCGTCGGCGGCGGAGCTCGCGGCGTTCCTGTTGCGCCGTCAGGATCTTTTGCAGATCAACGCCCGCTGGATCGACCACAAAAGGCTGGAAGCTCCCGATCGCGCGGAAATCGAAACCGCGCCGCAGCCGCTGCAAATCGCCGCTTAAGTTGGAAATTACGCAATGAACTGGCTTGTTCTCGGCGCCACGGGATTGTTGGGCCCGGCGCTTGTCGGCGCCATGAAGGCGCGCGGCGATCAGGTCATTACGGCGGCCCGCTCCAAGGCGGATCTGAATTTCGACATGACCGATCTCGGCGCCCTTGAATTGGCGTTGCGCGACTGCAATCCCAATGCGGTCTTCAATTGCGCGGCGATGACGGATCTGGCGCAGTGCGAAAAAGACCCGCTTGGCGCCTATGCCGCGAATGCGCGTCCGCTGGCGGCGCTCGCGGCCTGGAGTAAGGCGGTGAAGCGCCCGTTCGTTCATGTGTCCACGGATTGCTTCTTCACTGGAGAGGGCGACGCCCTGCACGATGAGGCCTCCCCGGTGACGCTGCTGCACGAATATGCGCGCACCAAATTCGCCGGAGAGTGTTTTGCGCTGACGGCGCCGCGCGCGCTTGTGCTGCGCACGAATATTCTTGGCGCTAAAAAAGGCTTTGCGCGCTTTACGATCGATGCGCTGAAGTCCGGGAACGGAACCTTTTTCGACGATTTCTACACCTCGCCGCTGCACATCGACGCCTTCGCCAAGGCGGCGCTGGATCTGGCGCACGCCAAGGCGACCGGCATCGTCAATCTGGGCGCGCGCGGGTGCGCGTCGAAGGCCGAGCTTGCGCGGGGTCTTGCCATGCGCCTTGGACTGAATTTCTCCAATGCCAAAACCGGATCCGTTGCGGCCTTGAGTCCTCGGCGCGCCGAAAGCCTGGGGCTTGACGTGCGCAAGGCCGAAGGCATTCTGAAATATCAATTGCCGGGCTGGGAGCAGAGTCTCGATGCTGTCGCCCTGGAGGCGCGCTGATGCAATGGTCCCGAAGTTTTCACATTGGCGCCCGGCGCATCGCGCTCGACGCGCCCAGCTATTTCATCGCCGACATCGCCTCATCGCATGACGGCGATCTGGAACGCGCGAAATCCCTCATCTGGCGCGCGAAGGAAGCCGGCGCCGACTGCGCCAAGTTTCAGCACTTTCTGGCCAAGGATATCGTCTCCGACTTCGGTTTCAAGTCTCTGGGTGCGCAGAGCGCGCATCAGGCCGCCTGGAAAAAATCCGTCTACGACGTTTTTGAACAATATGAGACGCCGCGCGATTGGACCGATGCGCTCGCGGCGGAATGCGTCAAGGCCGACATCGATTTCATGACGACGCCTTATGATTTCGCCGCCGTCGATCTGATGGCGCCGAAGATGAAGGCGTTCAAGATCGGCTCCGGCGACGTCACATGGACGGACTTCATCGCATACGTCGCCGGAAAGAAGCTGCCTGTGCTGCTCGCCGTCGGCGCTTCAGACATGGCTGAAACCGAGCGCGCCGTCGCCGCAGCGCTTGCGGTCAATCCCGAACTCTGTCTTTTGCAGTGCAACACCAATTACACCGGCAGCGCGGCGAATTTCGCGCACGTCAATCTGAACGTCCTGAAGACATTTGCGCTTAAGTGGCCGGATCTTCCTTTAGGCCTTTCTGATCACACGCCCGGCCATGCGGCCGTTCTGGGCGCCGTGGCGCTCGGCGCGCGCGTGATCGAAAAGCATTTCACCGACGACAATGCGCGCGAGGGACCAGATCATGGCTTTTCGCTGAACCCCACAACCTGGCGCGAGATGGTCGATCGCACGCGGGAGCTCGAGGCGGCGCTTGGGGACGGGGTGAAGCGTTTGGAAAGCAACGAAGAGCAATCCGCGATTGTGCAGCGACGGGCGCTTCGTTTCGTGCGTGAAATGACTGTTGGCGAGACGATCGCCGCCGGCGATCTGGAGCCGCTGCGTCCATGTCCGAAAGGCGCGCTGGCGCCCTGGCGCTCCGGCGAGGCGATTGGCCGTGTACTGCGCAGGCATGTTGCGCGCGGCGAGGCGGCGTCGCTGGATCTCTTTGAATAGGGCGGATCTAAACGGTGGCGCGGATCGCCGCCGCCGCCGCCGCGACTGCGGAGGCCGGGCTGTTGATGCGCCCCTGATGCAGTACGGCGAACAGTCTCGCATGCGGCGAGCCGTCAACCGGCGCGGCCCAGGCATAGGCGCGCCGCGCGTTCGCATGATTATGTAAATCAAAGACATGCACGATGCCGTCCCAGATTGCGGGATTGGTCGTGCGGTACAACCGGACCGAGTGCGAGAAGGTGCTTTCGCCGCCGTGTTCGATTTCGATGACGCGCTTCAGTTCGTCGGCGCTCACGCTGTCCATGAAGATTCAACATCCTTGGCCGCGGGCGGCGACGCGCTTCTCTACGCCGCTCATTCTTTAAAAAGCATGAAACCTTATTCGGCCGTGCTCAAACTAATTCGAAAATGCAGGCATCGGACGACAGGTCTTTAACTATAAATAAATGGCGCTCTTCTATTTCGGGTAAATTGCAGGGAGGGCGGATATTTTTCAGCGCCCTCCGGGAGCATGTCCTGGAGCGGGCGTAATGGGTATTTCCAGCCTTTCGACCACACAGATTAGCAATCTGTCAGCGGCTGCGATTCAAAACCTCTCCGTTACCGATATCGCCGCGCTCAGCGCCAGCCAGATCGGCGCCATCAACGTCTCCGGCATCGCGGTCATCAACGCCACCCAGCTGGGCGCTCTGAACGCCACGCAGATCCGTGGTCTGACGGCGACGCAAATTCCCGAACTGGCCAGTTCGGTCGTTTTCAGCGCCTCGCAATTGATGGCGTTGAATTCGCAGCAATTCGCCTCTCTGACGTCGACGCAGCTGGACAATTTCGATTCCACGCGCGTTGCGGCGATTTCGGTCACGCAACTGGGCGCCTTGAGCGCCACGAATTTCTCCTCCCTCGATGCAACGCAGATCGGCCTTCTGACGGCGACGCAATTGCGCGGCGTCACGGTGGCGCAGGTGCAGGCGCTGAGCACGGACGATGTCGGCGAGTTCACCGCCACGCAGCTCGGCCTGTTGTCCACGCAGCAATTGGGCGCGCTCAACGGCACGCAACTGGGCGCGCTTACGACCACGCAGCTCGCGGGCATTTCCGGCACCCAGCTTGGCCTTTTGAGCGCCACGAACCTTTCGGCGCTGGATGCGACGCAGGTCGGCTCCTTGTCGGTGACGCAGCTGCGCGGGCTGACCTCCGGCCAGATCGCTGGCCTGTCGGTCACCGATCTGGGGGAACTGACCGCCACGCAGATCGGATCGCTGAACCGCACGCAAAGCCTGTCCCTGACGACCACGCAGATCGCGGCGCTGGACGCGACGCAAACCGCCGGCCTGACGACGACGCAGGTCACCGCCCTGACGGCGCAGCAAGTTGCGGCTTTGTCGGAAACCAGCGCCGCGGCGCTGACGACGACGCAGATCGCCGCGCTTTCGGCTGGTCAATTGGCGCAGATGAATGTGACGAGCCTCGCGGCGCTGGACGCCACGCAGGTGGCGTCGCTGAACGTGACGCAGATTCGCGGCCTCTCGACGACGCAGATCGGGAGCCTGTCTACGACCGATTTCGGCGAGCTGACGGCGACGCAAATCGGCGCGCTGACGACGACGCAATTCCGCAGCCTGGGCGCGACTCGCATTTCCGCTCTGGACGCGACGCAATCGGCGGGCCTTACGTCCACGGAAATTCTTTCCCTCACCGCGACGCAAATCGGCGGTCTTAACGAAACGGACGTCGGCGATCTGACGACCACGCAGCTCGCCGCCTTTACGGCGGCGCAGATTGGGCAGCTGACGGAAACCGCCTTCGCTGCGCTGAATTCCACCCAGGTGGCCGCGTTGTCCCCCACGCAGATTCGCGGCGTAACCAACACGCAGATCGCGGCGCTGCAAACCGCCGACATGGAAGAATTCACGGCGACGCAGATCGCGGCCTTCACGGCGACGCAATTCTCCGCGTTTTCGACGACAAACGTCGGCGCCTTGAACTCCACGCAGATCGGCGCGCTCACGGCGACGCAAATCGGTTTGTTGAACGCCACCAATCTGTCGGCGTTGGACGCCTCTCAGATGGGCGGTCTGACCGCGACGCAAATTCGCGGGCTGACGTCGACGCAATTGGTCAATCTGTCCGCTACCGACCTTGGCGAGCTGACCTCCACGCAAATCGGCGCCCTGACGCGTACGCAGACCCTGGCGCTGACGGCGACGCAGATTTCCGCGCTGGACGCGACGCAGTCGGCCGGCCTCACCACAACGCAGATGCAGGCGCTCACGGCCGCGCAATTGCGGGCGCTGAACGAAACCGACATCGGCGATCTGACCACGACGCAATTGGGCTCGCTTCTGGCGGCGCAGGTCGGGCAATTGACCGCCACCAGCTTCTCGGCGCTGTCAGAAACGCAGATGGCCGCCCTCAGCACTTCGCAATTGGTGGGCGTCACCGCGACGCAGATCGGCGCGATGACGGCGACCGACATCGGCGAATTCACGACGACGCAGATCGCAGCGTTGACCTCTACGCAATTGGCGGCCGTCACGACCACCAATATCGCCGCGCTGACGACCACGCAGATCGGCGCGCTGACCGCCACGCAACTCGGCCAGTTGAGCACGACGCAAGTCAGCGCTCTGGAATCCACGCAGGTCGCCGCGATTTCCGCGACGCAATTGCGCGGTGTGACGGCGGCGCAGATCGGGGCGCTGACGACGACGGACATCGGCGAGTTGAGCGCGACGCAGGTCGGCCTGTTGTCCCGCACGCAGTTCGGCATGCTGAACGCGACGCAGATTTCCGCGCTCGACGCCACCCAGATGGGCGGCGTGAACTCCACGCAGATCATCGGCCTGACGCAAACCCAGATTCGTGGCCTGAACGAAACGGACATTGCGGAGCTGACCACGACGCAATTGGGCGTGTTCACGGCCACGCAGATCGGTCAGATCACCGCGACGTCCTTTGCGGCGATGGACGAAACGCAAATCGGCTCGCTGACCGTGACCCAGATTCGCGGCCTGACGAACACCCAATTGGCGGCTCTGACCAGCACGGACATCGGCGAGTTCTCGAGCACGCAACTCGCCTCGTTGTCTTCCTCGCAACTTTCGGCAATTTCCTCCCTGAACCTGGCCGCGCTGACCACGACGCAGCTCGCCGGCTTCACCACCGCGCAGATTGCGGCGTTGTCGGCCACGAATTTCTCCGCGCTCGACGCCAGCCAGGTCGGCGCCTTGAACGTGACGCAAATCAGGGCGCTCACCGCGTCGCAATTGTCGGCGCTGACCACCACGGACGTCGGCGAATTCACGGAAACGCAGATCGGCGCGTTCAGCGCGGTCCAGCTCGCCGCCATAACGCCGACGAATTTCACGGCGTTGAGCAACACGCAGCTGACGGGCTTGACCGCAACGCAGATTGGAAGCCTGTCGCGCACCAGTTTGTCGGCGTTTGACGCCACGCAATTCGGTTCGCTGAACGATACGCAGGTGCGTGGGCTGACGAACACGCAATTGGCGGCTCTGAACTCCACGGATCTGGCGGAGTTCACGTCAACTCAAATCAGCGCGCTGACGCGCACGCAGATCGGCGTTCTGACGCCTACTCAGATTTCGGCGCTCGACGCGACGCAGACGAGCGGCCTCACCACGACGCAGATCGGCGGGCTGTCCGGCGCGCAATTGCGCGGTCTGAACGCCACCGACATGGGCGAACTCAGCACCACGCAACTCGGCGGCTTGACCGCAACATTGCTGGGCCAACTGACCAATACGGCGTTCGCGGCGCTGGACGCCACGCAGATCGGTTCGCTGACGGTGACGCAGGTGCGCGGCGTGATGCCGACGCAATTGGCGGCGCTGACTGAAACCGACATAAACGAATTTTCGGCGACACAGATCGGCGCGTTCACCGCTGCGCAGTTCGGCGCGTTGACTTCGACGCAATTGTCTGCGCTGGACGCGACCCAGACCGGCGGCCTGACCAACACGCAGATCGGCTGGCTGAGTGCGACGCAATTGCGCGGCCTCGGCGCCACGGTGCTCAACCAATTGACCACAACGCAATTGGGCGCGTTGAGCGCGACTCAATTGGGTTCGCTGTCGAACACCGGCTTCTCCGCTCTGGATGCGGCGCAGGTTGGCGCCCTCACGGCGACGCAGGTCCGCGGTCTGTCGACCACGCAACTGGCGGCGCTGAACACCACGGATCTGGGTGAACTGACCTCGACGCATATCGCCGGCCTCACGCGCACGCAGGTGCTTGGCCTGACCGCCACGCAGGTGTCGGCTCTGGACGCGACGCAGGTGTCCGGTCTGACGGCGACGTCGCTGCAGGCGCTTACGCAAACGCAACTGGCGGCGCTCGACGCTTCCGACATCGGTGAATTGTCCACCACGCAGGTCGGTCAGCTGACGGCGGCGCAGATCGGCCAGTTGACGGAGACGTCGTTCTCCGCGCTTACGGCCACTCAGATGGCGGCGTTGTCGGTGACGCAGATTCGCGGCGTGACGACGACGCAGATCGGCGCGTTCACAACCGACGACGTTGCGGAACTGACGACGACGCACATCGCCAATCTGACGGCGACGCAATTGTCTGCGTTCAGCACGACCAACATCAACACGCTGACCACAACGCAGCTCGGCGCTTTGACGGCGACTCAGATTGGCCAGTTGAATGCGACCAATCTGTCGGCGCTGGACGCCAACCAGGTCGCGGCGCTCACCACCACCCAGATCGGCGGCCTGACCACGACGCAACTGACGGCGCTCAGCAGCACGGATCTGGGCGAAGTCACGGCCACGCAGATCGGCGCGCTGAACCGCACGCAGGTCGGCGCCTTGACGGCGACGCAGGTGTCCGGCCTCGACGCCGCGCAAACGGCGGGCCTGAACGCCACGCAGCTGCTCGGTTTGACGGCCACGCAATTGGGCGGCCTGAACGAGACCGACATTGCTGACTTTACGACCACGCAACTGGCTGCGTTCAGCGCCGTGCAAATTGGCCAGCTCAGCACCACGGCGTTCTCGGCCCTGGATCAGACGCAGATCGGCTCGCTCAGCGTCACGCAGGTTCGCGGCGCTACGACGACGCAAATCGCCGCGCTGACCGCGACGGATGTCGGCGAATTCTCTGCGACGCAGGTTGCGGCGCTCTCGGTGTCGCAATTGGGCGCGATCTCGACCACAAATCTGTCCGGCCTCACGACGACGCAGATCGGCGGCTTGTCCGCCACGCAGATCGCCAGCCTGACGACGACGAAGTTCTCGGCGCTGGACGGCACGCAGATCGGCGCCTTTACCGCGACGCAGATCCGCGGCGTGACGGCGGCGCAGGTCGCGGCGCTCTCTACGACTGACGTTCAGGAATTCAACGAAACGCAGATCGCGGCGCTGACGACGACGCAACTTGCGGCGCTGAACGCCACGAACGTCAATGCGTTGACGACGACGCAATTGACCGGCTTGAGCGCCGCGCAACTGGGCGCGCTGAGCACCACGAATCTGTCTGCGCTCGATGGCACGCAGGTCGCCTCGCTCACCGAAACGCAAGTGCGTGGTCTCACCAGTGGTCAGCTCGCGGCCCTGAACGTCACAGATCTCGGCGAATTGACCGATACGCAGATCGGCGCGCTGACGCGTACGCAGATTTCCTGGCTCAGCGGAACGCAGATTTCGAATCTGAGCGCGACGCAGGCGGGCGCCTTGAACGCCACGCAATTGGGCGCGCTGAATTCGTCGCAATTGCGGTCGCTGACGGCGACGGATATGGGCGAGCTGACGGCGACGCAAATTCAGGCGCTGACCGCCACGCAGGTTGGTCAATTGACCAACACCGCGTTCGCCGCCTTGGATGCGACGCAAATCGGCGCCTTGAGCATCACGCAGTTCCGCGGCGTCACCGCCTCGCAGATCGGCGCCTTGACGGAGACGGACATCGGCGAGCTGACCGAGACGCAGATCGGTTCGCTGTTGAGCACGCAATTCGCCGCGCTGAACGCCACCAAGCTGTCGGCGCTGAACGTCACGCAATCGAACGCGCTCACCACGACGCAGATGTCGTGGCTGACGAATGCGCAGATCCAAGGGCTTTCGGCGACGGCGGCCTCTCAGCTCACGACGACGCAATTGGGCGCACTGAACGCCGGGCAGGTCGGCGCATTGACGGAAACCAGTTTCTCTGCGCTCGCCGATACGCAAGTCGCGCCGCTCACCGTCACGCAGGTGCGCGGTCTGACGACGACGCAGATCGCCGGTTTGACGACGACCGACATCGGCGAATTGTCGGCGGCGCAACTGGGCTCGTTGAGCACCACCCAACTGGGCGCGGTGACGACGACGAACCTCACGGCGCTGACCACAACGCAACTGGGCGGTCTCACGACCACGCAATTGGCGGGCCTGTCGACCACCAAGCTCGGGGCCTTCGACGCCTCGCAGATCGGTTCGCTGACGACCACGCAATTCGGCGCATTGACCGCGCCGCAGGTGTCGGCGCTGGATGCGACGCAATTTTCGGGCGTCACCACCACCCAGATCGCGGCCTTCAATACGACCCAGGTGCGCGGCTTGACCGCCACGGACGTCGGAGAGTTTTCGACGACGCAATTGGGCGCCCTGACGGCGACGCAAGTGGGCCTTCTGACGACGCAAGCGTTTGCGGCCCTGGACGCGACGCAGATTGGCGCTCTGACCGAGACGCAGATCCGCGGCGCGACGACGGCGCAGATTTCGGCCCTGACGACAACGGATATCGGCGAACTGACCGAAACGCAGGTCGGCGCCCTGACCGCGACGCAAATGGCGGCGGTTTCGGCCACGCAATTGTCGGCGCTGAACGCCACGCAATCTGGCTCGCTCACGACGACGCAGATCTCCGGTTTGACCGCGACGCAGGTGCGCGGCCTGCTGGAAACCGATATCGGCGAACTGAACACGACGCAAATCGGTGCGTTGAGCTCGACGCAGGTCGGCCAGCTGACGAACACCAGCTTCAGCGCGCTTGATGCGACGCAAGCCGGCGCCCTGACGACGACGCAGTACCGCGGCGTGTCGACCGGTCAAATCGGCGCGCTAACGGTGACGGACATCGCCGAGCTGACCACGACGCAGTTGTCGGCGTTCAGCGCGGCGCAGTTCTCGGCGCTCTCGGTTACGCAATTCCTGGCGCTGGACGAAACGCAGATGGGCGCGTTGACGACAACGCAGATCCGTTCGCTCACCTCCATGCAATTGGCGGCGCTGACGGCCACCGATATCGCCGAGTTCAACGCAACGCAGCTGGCGGCGCTGAGCACGACGCAATTGGCGGCGATCACCGCGACCAATTACGGCCAGTTGAACGCATCGCAGATCGCGGGTCTGACGGCGACGCAGATCGGCGGCCTGACGGCGACCAATCTGTCCGCTCTGGACGCGGCGCAGGTCGGCGGCCTGACGGAAACGCAGGTCCAGGGCCTCACGACGGGTCAATTGGCGGCGCTGAACGCGACGGATCTGGCGGAGCTGACCTCCACGCAAATCGGCGCCTTGAGCCGCACGCAAGTCGCGGCTTTGACGCCGACGCAATTCGCGGCGCTGGATACGACCCAGTTCCAGAGCGTCAATTCCACGCAGATCGGCGGCCTCACGGCCTCGCAGGTTCGGGCGCTGCTCGAGACCGACATTGCGGACATCACGACGACGCAATTGGGCGCCTTCACGGCGACGCAGATCGGTCAGTTCACGGCCACCAGTTTCGCCGCCTTCGATGCGAATCAGGTCGGCGCGCTGACCGCGACGCAGGTCAGAGGCATCACGAATACGCAGATCGCGGCGCTGACGACGACGGACATCAGCGAATTCACGTCGACCCAGATCGGCGCGCTGACGACGACGCAGCTGGCGGCGTTTACGTCGACCCAGATCGCGGCGCTGGACGAGACGCAGTCGGCCGGCCTCAGCACGACGCAGGTGGCGGCGCTCTCGCAGACGCAGATTCGCGGCCTGGGCGCGGTCGACTTCGGCGAACTGACGGCGACGCAATTCGCGGCTCTGTCGATCGTGCAGATTTCGAACCTGTCCTCGACGGCGATCACCGACCTTGCATCGACGACTTTCGGCATGTTCACGACGACTCAGATCGCTGCGTTGACCACGACGCAGATCGACAGTCTGGCGGCGGGCAACATCTCCGCGCTGAACTCGACGCAGCTCGGCGCCTTCACTTCGGCGCAGGTGCAAAGCTTCGACGATCTGCAAACGGCGGCGTATCTGGGCCTGTAATCCGTGCGGCGCTGGCGCGGCTGATCCGACTCGTGCTAGCGGGCACTCAAGCATTGTTTTTGCTTGAGTCTCGACCGCAGGAGCGCTGCATATGAATTCTCCGGCCGCCGCGCAACCGGACCTGCAGGGGCTCGGCCTCGGACCATTGATCGAAGCCGCTGGCGGTCGGACGCTGGCCGGCGACGTGCGTGGCGCACGCGATCTGTATGCGGCCTGGATCGCGGCCAATCCCACCAGCCCGTTTCTGTTCGTCGTGCTGTTCAATCAGTCGACGCTGGACAGCCAATTGGGCGATATGGCCAGCGCGGCGGAGGCCTTGCGCCGCGCCATCGAGATCAATCCGGATTTTCTGCCCGCTTACATCAATCTCGGCGGCATGCTGGAAAAGGCCGAATCGGCCGAGGCGGCGGTGGCGCTGTGGAGTCAGGCGATCGACCGGCCGCTGCTGATGACGGGCGACAATGTCAGTCACGCCGTCACAACGCTGACGCAGATCACGCGTGTTTTAAGCGAAAAAGAGCAGATCGAGCGGGCCGAGATGGCGGTGAAACGCTGCCTGGAGATCAGCCCGAACCGCAAGGATCTGATCGAGCAATATTTCGCGCTGCGCCTGCAGCAATGCAAATGGCCGGCGGCGGAAGGCTCGGAACGCATCGACCGCAAGGCGCTGTTGCGCGACATCCATCCCTTGTCGATGGCGGCGTACACGGACGATCCGATGCTGCAATTGGCGGCGGCGCATCGTCTGGTGGCGAATTC
>CAYNCS010000039.1:0-23864 GCA_964395875.1 uncultured Caulobacteraceae bacterium
CGCCCAGAATCAGACCGATGATCCCGCCGGCCACGGACAAGGCTACGGCTTCCAAAGTGAACTGGTGCAGAATGTCGTCGCGCCGCGCGCCCAGGGCTTTGCGAAGACCGATTTCGCGCGTGCGCTCCGTCACCGACACCAGCATGATGTTCATGATGCCGATCCCGCCCACGAGCAGCGACACCGCGGAAATGGCGGCCAGAAGCGCCGTGAAGGTCTGCGTCGCCTGTTGCGCGGCGGCGGCGATGGAATTGAGGTTCTGCACCGTGAAATCGTCGGATGCGCCCGCCTGAATGCGGTGGCGCTGGCGCAGCAGGTTTTCGATGTCTTCCTGCGCCTGCGTGAGCGCCTCTTCGGTTTCCGCCTTGATGGAAATCTGGTTCACCGTGTCCGGACGCCCCCCCTGGCGGCCCGACAGGCGGCGCTTCACGGTCTGCAGCGGGGCCAGAACGATGTCGTCCTGATCCTGCCCCATGCCGGACTGACCTTTGGACTGCAGCACGCCGATGACTTCATACGAGCCGCCGGAGACGCGTATGCGCTGGCCCAGCGGATCGGAATTGGGAAACAGGTTGTCGGCCACCGTCTTGCCCAGCACCGCCACCTTGCGGGCCTGGCGCGTTTCGGTGTCGTCGAAGAAGCGGCCCTGCGCCACGTCCCAGTCCCGCGCGGTCAGGTAATCCGGCACGGTGCCTTCGATCCGCGTATTCCAGTTTGCGCCGTCTGCCACCACCTGAGCGGAAGACCGGACGGAGGGCGCGACCGCCGTGATGCCGGTAATTTCCTTTTTGATCGAATCCGCGTCCGAAATCGTGAGGCTGTTGAAGCCGCCCGCCGCGCCGCGCACGCCGCCGCTGTTCAACGCGCCGGGCACCACGATCAGAAGGTTCGACCCGAGGCTCGAAATGCTGTTCTGCACCTGCGCCTGCGCGCCCCGGCCAAGCGACACCATCGCCACGACCGAAGCCACGCCGATAATGACGCCCAAAGCCGTCAGTGCGCTGCGCAGCGGATTGGAGCGTACGGCGCGGGCGGCGGTGGCGATGAGGTCGGCGGGTTTGATCATTGCGCCGCCTCCGGCAGATGGCCTTGCGCGGCGCGGTCGGACACGATGCGGCCGTCGCGCATTTCGATGATGCGCTTGCCGGATTCGGCGACGTCCGTTTCGTGCGTCACCACCATGATCGTGGCGCCTTCATCGTTGAGTTCGTGAAACAGGCGCAGGATATCCAAGGTCGTCGCCGTATCGAGCGCGCCGGTCGGTTCGTCCGCCAGCAGCATGGCAGGCCGGCAGGACAACGCGCGCGCGATCGCCACGCGCTGCTGCTGGCCGCCCGATAATTGCGTCGGCTTGTGGCCCGTGCGTGAGCCCAGCCCCACCCGCTCCAGCAATTCGCGCGCGCGCATGCGCCGCGCCGCGGGCTCTTCGCCGGCATAGATCATCGGCAGCTCGACGTTCTCCAGCGCGGTGAGGCGCGGCAGAAGATTGAAGCTCTGAAACACAAAGCCAATCGTGTGATTGCGGAAGGCCGCCAGCTGCGCATCGTCCATGTCGGCGACGTCCGCGTCCGCGATCAGCAGCTTGCCGGAATTGGGCGTGTCCAAGCCGCCGACGATGTTCATCAAGGTGGACTTGCCGGAGCCGGACGGCCCGATGATTGAGATGTAATCGCCCTTGGGAATGTCGAAGCTCACGTCGTCGAGCGCGCGCACGATTTCATCGCCCATGCGGTAGGTCTTCACCAGATTGCGGGCGGAGACGAGCATTACGCGCCCCGGATCCGCATGCCGCCGGCGCCGCCCGGGCCCATTTGCTGTTGGGTCTTCGCATCGGTTTTCGCCTTCGGGCCGCCGCCGGTGATCAGCTGGTCGCCTTCCTTCAGGTCGCCGCTCAGAACTTCCGTATTGGAATCGGAGGCGACGCCGAGACGCACCAGAACCGGCACGGGCTTTTTATCGCGCAACACCCAAAGAACGGATTCCGTCGACCGCGTGGAATCGCGCTCCTTGCGCATGGCTTCAAGCAAGGTCTTTTGTTCGGCGGTCAAGGTGGGCTCGATGGCGGCGAAAGCGGCTTCGCGCATCTTGCGCATCTGCGCGCGGCGCGCCGATTGATCCTGATCCGCCGACGGCGGGGGCATGGACGCGCGGGCGTCCTCCATCGCCTGTTGCAGAGCCGCCGTCTGTTTATCGTCGAGCTTCAGACGTTCGGCCATGCGCTGCACCATCTGCGCGCCGCGATTGCCGGAGCCGCCTTGCCCGCCGCCAAACCCAGCGCCAGCAGCGCCCTGGCCGGCGTTCTGGCCGCCGCCGAACAGACCGCCGCCCGGGCGTTTATTGCCGCGCAATTTGTCGGCCTCCGCCTGCAGCTTCTCGTCGGCGGGTTTGTAGCGCAGCGCCGCATTTGGAATGCGCAACACGTTTTCTTTGCGTTCGATGATGATTTCCGCGTTGGCGGTCATGCCCGGCAGCAAACGGCCGCGCGGATTGGCGGCTTCTACCATCACGGTGTAGGACACAACGCCGGAAGTGGACACGCCCAGCTTGCGCACCTGCACCACGCGGCCCTCGAATTCCTCGCCGCTGAACGCATCGACGGTGAAGCTCACAGGCTGGCCTTCGCGCACATCGCCGATGTCCGCCTCATCCACCGTGATCGCGGCCTCGAGCTTTGAGAGATCCTGCGCGATCTGGAACAAAGTCGGCGCCTGAAAGCTCGCGGCCACCGACTGGCCGGGATCGACTTGCCGGCTCACCACCACGCCGTCGACAGGCGAACGGATCACCGTGCGGTCCCGATCGATCTGCGCCGCGCTCAATTGCGACGCGGCGGCGGCCAGGTTCGCCTGCGCCACTTTCACATTGGTGCGTTGCTGCGTCATCAATTGGTCGGACGCGAAGCCTTCCTTGGCTAGCATATTGTAGCGGCTGAAATCGGCCTGCGCGGACGCCAGATTTGCCTGCGCCTGATTTACCGACGCGCGCAATTGCGTGACCTTGGTGTCAAAGCTCTGCGGATCGATGCGGGCCAGGACCTGATTGGCCTTCACGACGGAGTTAAAATCGACGTCGACGGATTTTACGGGGCCGGACACGGTCGAGCCGACATTGACCGTCACCAGCGGCTGCAGCTGGCCCGTGGCGCTGACGGCGCGCAGGATCTCGCCCCGGTCCACGGCGGCGGTGCGGTAGGGCGTTTCGTCCTTATCGCCACGTCCAAAGATGAACCAGAGCGCCAGCAACGCAGCAAGCGCCGCCGCGCCGCTGGTCACCGGTTTGTTCCGTAAACGTGCGATCAACGCCTTCATAAAATTCGCCATACTCGCGGACCCCAGAGATAATGAACGCAGACGCCGCGCCATTCCGTCGCGGTAGCTGAAAATTCATTGTTTCGCCAATGGTTGCGCCTGGCGGAGAGCGAAACGGGCCAAACCGCCGCCATCGGGAAACTGGCGCCGCGAGGCCGTCACAAATCTTGATCACTGGCCCGCTTGGACCGCTCCGGCGGAGGCGCTGTCCGGCATGTGGCGCAGAAGGAAGTGAAAACCGCGCGCCGCGGGCATCCCTTCATCGGGGACCGCGCTAGTTCTAGCGCGCGCCCAGCGCAGGCAAACGCTAGAACTAGACGCGGAAAATCCTGACGCCGAATTCCTGCGAAATGTTTTGAAAAGCTCCCCTCCCGCGATCTAGCCTGAGCGTTCCAGCCACAAGAAATTCTCATGCAACACACCGCATCGCATTCGGCGCGTTCCAGCTTCTGGGGCGATTGGCGCCTGTTCATACCCAAGTCCGTCACCGTGATCTGGCAGGAGGGCTATCGCTTCTCCGACTTCCGGGCCGACGCCATATCGGGCCTCACCGTCGCCATCGTGGCGCTGCCGCTGGCCATGGCGCTGGCCATCGCGTCCGGCGCGACGCCGGACAAAGGCCTGCTGACGGCGATCGTCGCGGGTTTTCTGATTTCGGCGCTGGGCGGTTCGCGCTTTCAGATCGGCGGGCCCACCGGCGCCTTCGTCGTCGTGGTGTTCGGCGTCATCGCGAAGTTCGGCTATGATGGATTGGTGATGGCCACCATGATGGCCGGCCTCATGCTGATCGCCGCCGGCCTTCTGCGCGTCGGCCGCTGGATCAAATATATTCCGGAGCCCGTGCTGACGGGTTTCACCGCCGGCATCGCGGTCATCATCTTCACCAGCCAGGTGAAGGACGTGTTCGGCCTCACCATGCCGCACAACCCGGCCGAATTCCTGCCCAAGATCGCCGCCATGTGGGCGGCGCGCGACACGGTGAACTGGACCAATCTCGCGCTCGCGCTGGCGAGCCTCGGAATCATCATTGGGCTGCGCATCGCCGCGCCCAAGGCGCCGGGCTTCCTCATCGCCGTGGCGCTGGGCGCGCTGGTCACCGCGCTGTTCAAGTTGCCCGTGGACACGATCGGATCGCGCTTCGGCGGCATTTCGGGCGCGCTGCCGATGCCGGTGGTTCCGCATATCTCGCTCGCACGCCTGCATGAGCTGGTGCAGCCCGCTTTCACTATCGCCTTTCTTGCAGGCGTCGAGAGCCTGATGTCCGCCATGGTGGCCGACGGCATGACCGGGCGGCGGCACCGCTCGAATTGCGAACTCGTGGCGCAGGGCGCAGCGAACTTCGCATCGGCCGCGTTCGGCGGTCTGCCCGCCACCGGGGCCATCGCCCGCACGGCGACGAACATCCGTTCCGGCGCCCGCTCGCCCGTATCCGGCATGATGCATGCGGTGTTCCTGTTGGCGTTTGCATTGTTCCTTGGGCCGCTGATGTCCTACGCGCCGCTCGCCAGCCTCGCCGCCGTTCTGGTGGTGGTGGCCTGGAACATGTCCGAGCGCCGCCGCTTCGCCAATCTGATGACGGGGCCGCACGGCGACCGTGTGCTGCTGCTGCTGACCTTCGCGCTGACCGTTCTGGTCGACCTCACCGTTGCGATCGAAGTCGGCGTAACCCTGGGCGCTTTGATCTTCATGCATCGCATGGCGGAGGCGACGGCGATCGAAACCGGCGTCCGCCTGCAGGAAGAGGAAGACGTCGACGATTTTGCGCGCAGCCAGGCGGAGCGCCCGCATTACACGCCGGCTTTGGATCTGCCGAAGGGGGTCGACGTCTTCACCCTGCGCGGACCTTTGTTTTTCGGTGCGGCGGGCCGCCTGAACGAAGCGGTCGAATCGCGGCGGCCGTTCCCGAAAGTCTTTATCCTGCGGATGCGGGACGTGCCGCTGATCGACGCTTCGGGCGCGGGCGCGATCGAACGGTTTCTGCATGTCTGCAAGGGCGCCAAGTGCATTCCGATCCTGTGCGAGATCAACGCGCGGCCAAAGCGTGTGCTGCAGCAGATGGGCATATTGCCGAATCCCGAAGCGATCGAATGCGCGACCTATGAGGACGCCGCGGAGAAGGCGCGCGCGGCGCTCGGCGCCTAGAGCATTTTCAAGGAAATCCGAGCCGGATTTCCGATTCAAAAATGCTCTGATTCAAAAAAATTGGAGCGCTTTCGAACGCAAAACCGGCATCCACTTTTGCTGAAAGCGCTCTAGCCGGTCCGCCGAACACGCCGCTGGCGAAGGGCGCGCGGGACCGCTAAGCATTCTCCATGGACGCGCCGATTCTCTACAGCTTTCGTCGCTGCCCCTATGCGATGCGGGCGCGCCTGGCCCTGCTGGTCAGCGAGACGCGCGTCGAACTGCGCGAGGTGAAGCTGCGCGCCAAGCCGGACGCGATGCTGGCCGCCTCGCCGAAAGGAACCGTGCCGGTTCTGGTTTTGCCGCACGGCGCCGTGATCGACGAAAGCCTCGACGTCATGCATTGGGCGCTGGGCCGGAACGATCCCGAGGGCTGGCTCACGCGTGACGCGCCGGAGCTGATCGCGATCAATGACGGTCCGTTCAAGCATCATCTGGACCGCTACAAATATCCCGACCGCTATGACGTGGATCCCCTGGAACATCGTGCGCGCGCGGCGGATCTGCTGGCGCCGCTGGAGTCGCGGCTGCGCGCGCACGCGAATATTTGCGACGGAAGGCGGGGCCTGACCGACATGGCGCTGCTTCCCTTCATCCGCCAGTTCGCCGAAACGGACCGCGATTATTTCGAGGGTCTGCCCCTGCCGAAGCTGCAGGAATGGCTGGCGCGCCACCTCGCCTCACCGCTCTTTGAACGGATCATGCTGCGCGTCGAGCCATGGAAGCCGGGGGATGCGGCACTCTATTTTTAGCGCTTCAAACGGCCACCCTGGACTGGCGCGCATAACGGCCAGCCGCCAGATCGTGCTCGTCGCGCTCATGAATGATATTGGCCCGCCCAACCAGGAGATCGTCCACGGCGCCGATGCGCGCGACGTCTTTTCCCTTGTAAGGCATCGAATGCAGCACATAGCGCATGGCGTTGAGCCGGGCGCGCTTCTTGTCGTCGGATTTCACGACTGTCCAGGGCGAATCTGCTGTGTCCGTATGAAAGAACATTGCCTCCTTGGCGCGCGTGTACTCGTCCCATTTGTCCAACGACGCGAGATCGACCGGGGACAGTTTCCACTGCTTGAGCGGGTGAACCTGGCGTTCCTTGAACCGCCGCCTCTGCTCTTCGCGGCTGACGGAAAACCAGAATTTGATCATGTGGATTCCGCTGCGCACCAGATTGCGTTCGAACTCCGGCGTCTGACGCAAGAACTCCTCGTATTCCGCCTCCGTGCAGAAGCCCATCGCGCGTTCGACGCCGGCGCGATTGTACCAGCTGCGGTCGAACAGCACGATTTCCCCCGCGGTCGGAAGATGCTGCACATAGCGCTGAAAATACCATTGCCCGCGTTCAATCTCGCTCGGCTTTTCAAGCGCCACCACACGCGCGCCTCGCGGATTGAGATGCTCCATGAAGCGCTTGATCGCGCCGCCTTTGCCGGCCGCGTCCCGCCCTTCGCAGAGGATGACCAATCTTTGCCGCGTCTCCTTCAACCATGCCTGCAGTTTCAGGAGCTCAGTCTGCAGGACGAACTTCTGATCCTCGTAATCGCGGCGCAGCATTTTGTATTTGTAGGGGTAGCCGCGCCGCCAATCGTCCGCCAGTTCGTCGCTGGTGGTCAGTTGACCGCGTTCACGCCGGGGCGTGTGGTTCTGGTCCGGCTCGGATGCGCCGCTGGCGTCCGCGTTCTCCACCGCATTAAGCGCGCTTTCCAGACGCACCGCGTCGTCCGGAGCAGCGCCCTCCAGAATTGCCTTGATCGGATCGCTGTCGGGGGAAAGCGGCGGCGGACCCTGCACGATCGCGCGGACGGCGGCGACCTGAGCCTCCTGTTTGCCCTCAATCGCCTGTTCAGTCTCGAATTCCCGGACGCCCGCCGGAGTTAAAACTGGCGCCGTGTCACCGGACTGCGTCAGAATTTGAGGATTATGGTCCGCATCCGCTCCGCCAGACGGCTTTTGGTCTCCGGAAGCGGAATTACGGCCTTGAATTGTCATGTGACGACGATCTCCCTTGGCGGACAGCGCTCGCTTAGCTCGCCCGTTCGAAGTCGGGCGATTGCAGGAAAGCTGGCTCGTCAACGCCTTATGTTGAACGCCGATTTATCCGCCTCGCCCCAACCGCAGAATTTGATCCAGATCAATCGCACTGGCGGCTGATGCGGTTTTGCGCGCCCGGGATCAGCCCCCGCGCTGCTCCGGCGGCGCGTGCCTGGCCTTTGAAGGGTCAGTTGCGGCGCGCAAACCAGATCACATGCCGTGGGCCCTTGCCGTTGGCGCGGGCGCGGACGAAGACTTCGTCGACGCTGAAGCCTGTGTTCTTCAGGCGGCGCGCGAAGGACTCATCCGGCGCGGCGGACCACACCGCAAGGGTCCCGCCCTGCCGCAGCGCGGCCTTGGCGCGCTCCAGCCCGCCGCGCGAATAGATGCGGTCATTGTCCTCGCGCACGAGCCCATCTGGCCCATTATCCACGTCGAGCAGAATGGCGTCATAGCGCCCCGCGCCTTTGTCGATCACGCGCGCGACATCGTCTATGATGATCTTCACGCGCGGGTCGTCGAGACAGCCGGCGCAGAGCTCGGCCATCGGGCCGCGCGCCCAGGCGATGATCTCAGGCGCCAGTTCCGCCACGGTCAGCTTCGCCTTAGGCCCGAGTTGTTTCAGCGCCGCGCGCAGCGTGAAACCCATGCCGTAACCGCCGATGAGGATGTGCGGCGCGTCGCGGGATTTCAGGCGCTCGCAGGTCATGTTCGCAAGCGCTTCCTCGGAGCCGCTCATGCGGCTGCTCATCAGCTCATTGCGGCCGAGCATGATGATGAAGTCGCGGCCGTGCTTGACCAGCCGCAGTTCTTCGCCGCCGGGGATTTGCGCCGTACCGACTATTTCGCGGGGGAGCATCGCGCCCTCGTCACGATAAAATGCTCATGACGAAAGGCTCTACCGCCGCCGAACAGCGGCGTCAGCCGAAAAGCAAAAGGGACAGCGCTAAATCTGGCTAAGCCGGAAACGCCGCGTCGATGAGAACGTGCTGCATTTTGCTCAAATTGCCGCTTAGCGCTTTTTGATACAGATCGTAATCCGTCACGCTCGTATTGAATGCGGCGTAACCCTGACCGCGCGGCCCTTTAATGCTGAAAGGGCTGGCGTTACCGCTATTGCCGCCGCCCAAGCCAAGCAGGCCAATTTTGGGCGCCTCGCCTTCCGCGACCTCGAAGAATTTCGAACCGACCGGCACTGGCTTGCCGATATTGATGACTACGTCGCCGTCTTTGGGCGGATTGATCTTGTTGTCGGGATAATTTGATACCTTATAGCCCATTTTCTTCGCGGAGTTCGGCAAGCGGAACGCGATGCGTGTAATGTCCTGGCGCAGCCGCGCGAACGCGCGGGCCTGCGCGCTGTATTCGACCGTGCCTTCGTGATAGCCGTCGCCATCCCAATCATACAGGTCTGCGCGGCCGAAATCCGATATGCTCGACCCCGCTTCAAGCTCGGAGAAATTCACCACGTAAAACGCTTTCACCAAAGCGGCGTCGAGCGCTTTTGCCGTTTCGATCTCCCATCCCGGCAATTGCCATACGCCGACGCCTTTCATTGCCGAAGGAAGGTTGCCTGTTCCCTTCGTGAATCCCTGCGTATTTTCGAAGCGATCCCAATTGCCCATTTCGAGCGCGTAATTCTGATAGGGCGTGAGCGTGGACGCGCTGACAAAGGTCGCGGCGCCGTCGCGATTTCCGTACTGGGCGTAATTGTCGTAACCCATCTTCGCGACGATGTTCTGATAAGCGGGCACGTTTTTCAGCGCCGCTTCGTCGAGCACCTCGAGCCCCTTGGCTTTCAGATCGCCTTTCAAGCCAGCCAAAGCGCCGTCTGCGATTTGCTGAAGCACCGCCGTATCGACGTTCTTCCAATAATTCCAAGCGGTCATGTCGTTGCGATTGATGAATTTGCCGCCTTCTTTCGTCACCTTCGCTTGGGTTTGGAATGACAATACGAAGTTCGAGACGACGACGCGCTTCAAACCGGCGAGATCGGCGGCGGACGATTCCACAAAGGCGACGTCCTGTGGCGCGGTGGCGTCTGCCGCGAACGCGGGCGCAAATTGTGTGAGCGCCGCAGCTCCGCCAATGCCGGCGACAAACGTCCGGCGCGATACGTGATTCATCAATCCCCCCAACGCTATTCTTGCCTGACGTTGAGGGTAAACAGCCTGATTGACGCGAACAATCCCGGCGCGGCGTATGCGCGCAGCCGAACCTGCGGAAAACCTTACGCGCCTTCCACCGCCGCGAAGAGCGAGGAATCGCGCACTTCGCCCGGGTTCGGCGTGGTGAGCAATTCTTCGCCGACGAACAGCGAATTCGCGCCGGCGAGGATGCACAAAGCCTGCTGCTCTTCGCTCATCTCGTCGCGGCCGGCGGCGAGGCGCACATAGGATTGCGGGAATACGATGCGCGCCACCGCGATCCAGCGCGCGAAATCCATCACCGGGATCTGTTCGACGTCCGACAGGCGCGTGCCGGCGATCGGCACCAGACGGTTGATGGGCACCGACTCCGGATGCGGCGTGAGCTTCGCCAATTCGACCAGCAGATCGGCGCGGTCCTTGGGCTCTTCGCCCATGCCAAGAATGCCGCCGCAGCACAGGTTCATGCCGGCTTCGCGCGCCACGGCGAGCGTGTCGAGGCGATCCTGATAGGTCCGCGTGCTGACGACTTCCGGATAATAATCCGGGCCGGTATCGAGGTTGTGATTGTAATAATCGAGGCCGGCTTTGCCCAGACGCTGCGCCTGATCGCGCGTCAGCATGCCCAGCGTCATGCAGGTCTCCATGCCGAGGCCTTTCACGCCCTCGATCATTTCCACGATCGTATCGACGTCGCGGTCCTTCAGCTCGCGCCACGCCGCGCCCATGCAGAAGCGGCCGGCGCCTTCGGCCTTCGCGGCCTTGGCGGCTTCGATGACTTCATCTACCGGCATCAGCTTCGACGCCTTCAGGCCCGTGGGCGCGAAGGCGGACTGGCTGCAATAACCGCAATTCTCGGCGCAGCCGCCGGTCTTGATATTCAAAAGGCGCGAGCGCTGGATTTCATGGCCGTTGAAGTTCGCGCGCAGAACGCTCTGCGCCAGAAACATCAAATCGGACAAGGGCGCGCGGTGCAGGGCCAGGATTTCGTCCCGCGTCCAGTCGTGGCGTTGCGGGGCGGCCGGGTCCATCGAACGAATATCGAGCATGTGATTTCCCAAAGCGGCGTCGGGCGCCGACGGACTTTGCTAGCGGCTGCAGCGCGGAAACTCAACGTTTCGCGCGTCTTACGGCTTTTCCCGGCCTCGCGGGACGCGGATCGCCCATTGCTTGGGCGCTCAAAAACGCGAAACGGCGCCCAGGGGGCCCTGGCGGCGCAGGAATTCTTACCAATATTAACACACCAGAAACTATCTAATTTGCTGTTTTATAGTTGTTTTCCCGGCACACCCGCGCCCCTTGCAGGGGAATAGGCGCCACCCCATCTAAACTTCACAGGCGTGAACGGCGGCTCAGATGAGCGCCGTCCGCAAGAGGTCCAGACGCCGCCGGATGGTCCGGGACGTCGGATCGGGTCTCTAACGGAACGCGCCATGGTCGCTCTGCAAGGAGGGCTGAAGATGGCAGTGAATACTAATCATGGCGGTCTGCTCGCTGGGCCGTTTCTCGTCGGCTTCGAACGGACCCGTTCCCTGGTGGAACGCGCGGCCCGGGCGGACGCCGAAGGATACCCACCCTTCAATATTGAAGAAATCGGCGAAGGCTCGGGAAAGAGCTTTCGGATTACCGTAGCCGTCGCAGGTTTCGGTCCCGATGAGGTGACCGCGACGCTCGAAGGCCGCGAATTGGTGGTGTCCGGGGCAAAAACCGAGACGCCGGACAAGACGTATTTGCATCGCGGAATCGCGACGCGCCGGTTCCGCCGGGTGTTCGCGCTCGGCGAAGGCTTGGAAGTGCAGGAGGCGACTTATGCGAATGGACTTTTGTCGATCGACCTCAGGGTCGTGAGCCCCGAGCAGCGGGTGAAAACTATTCCCATTCGAGTCGAGGGCCGCGCTGAAAATCCGCCGCCCGCCGCACTGAAAGACGCCGCCGAGTAAAGGAGCGCAACCGATGAAACACGAAACGATCGAATTCCCGACCGCGCCAAACCTGGTTTACATCAAGGCTGAACGCGCGAAAGACCTGGCCGCCGAAATGGGCGCGCAAACCGAAATGGTCGACGCCGAAGGGACGCCCTTCCAGTACGACCCGGACGCCATCTGGTACGTCGTGCACGCCGCCGACGGATCCCGGGTGGCCATCCTGGACGACCGCGACACCGCCTTCGCAGCGGCCCGCGCGAACTCCCTGGAGCCGGTGAGCGTCCACTAAGCTCAACTCAACCAACCCCAAGGCCCAAAGGCCACTTTCAGCCCCCGCCGTTTCCGGCGGGGGTTTTTCTTTGTGCGACAGGCATCACGCCCGGCGCGGGGCGAAGGCAGCGCGGCGGCGCCGCCGCGAATTCGCCTTAAGTCATTTTTGGTATTGCGAGTCATTCTTAAGTTGGATATGCGAACGCTTATCAGACGCACTCGCGAATTATTGGGGGATCAATGTCCAGCTTGAAACAACCGCGCTCTCTGCGCGCCAGCATGGGTGCGGCCGCCGCCGCCAGCGTGATCGGGGCCCTGTCGGGCGCGCCGGCGCACGCCGAGGACGCCGCGCTGAAGCCCGTGCGCGACATCATCGTCACCGGCGAACGCCAGAAAGCGAACCCGTACGCGGACCCCGAAGCGCCCTATAAGGTCGACCGCTCAGCCAACGGCAAATTCACCGAGCCTTTGAGCGATACGCCGAAATCCATCTCCATCCTGCCGAAGGAAGCCATCAAGGATCTCGGCGCCACCAGCTTCCGCGACATCGCGCGCACGCAGCCCGGCGTCACGCTCGGCACGGGCGAAGGCGGCAACGCTTATGGCGACCGGATATTTATCCGCGGCTTCGACGCGCGGAACGACATTTATGTCGACGGCGTTCGCGACCCGGGCGTCGGCTCGCGCGAGACTTTCGCGGTCGAACAGATCGAAATCGTGAAGGGCCCGTCTTCGACCTTCGGCGGCCGCGGCACGACCGGCGGCGCGGCGAATCTCGTCTCGAAAAAGCCGACGGACGGCAATTGGGGCGACATCGAAGCGACGCTGGGCACCGACAACACCCAGCGCCTGACGCTGGACGCCAACCGCAAACTCACCGACGACCTCACCATGCGCGTGAACGCGATGGGGCATAAGTCCCACGTCGCCGGCCGCGACGCCGTTTACAACGACCGCTGGGGCGCGGCGGTGGCGCTGCAGTACAAGCCGACGGATCAGCTTTCGCTCGGCGTCGATTATTATCACCTCTCGACCGACGAATTGCCGGATTGGGGCGTGCCCTACGACAACGCCAACAATCGTCCGTTCGACGTTCGCCGTGATAATTTCTACGGCATCGTCGATCGCGACTTCCGCAAGGTCTTCGCCGACATCTACACTTTGAATGGCGAATATCGCGTCAGCGACAGCCTGAAGCTGCACGGCGTGCTGCGCTACGGCCAGACCGGCAATGCCTATGTCGCCTCGGCGCCGGAGCGCCCCAATACGACGAACGCCAATCCCGCTTTGTGGACCGTGAACGCCAACGCCAAGCGCCGTGACGCCGTCACCGGATCGTGGGCCGGCCAGCTGGACGCCACCTGGGACGTGCAGACAGGCATCTTCGAGCACACGCTTGTGTTCGGTCTGGACGGCAGCAAGGAGGAGGTGGTCAACCGCCAGCGCGCCTCGACCGAATGCGCCACCCTCCCCTGCGTGGGGGCCAGCACCTCGCCCGTTCAAAACCTGCTCAACCCGAACCCCTATCGCCCTTGGGCGGTCAATGACGGCGGTGTGCTGAGCCGTTCAGACGTGGACGTGGAATCGCTGGGCGTCTACGCCATCGACACGATCAAGATGGGTGAGAAGTGGCGCGCCACGATCGGCGTGCGCCGCGACAGCTACAAGATCGACTTCTCGCAGATCACCTATTCCACCGGCGTGGTGGCGCGGCGCTCCAACGACGTCGATTTCTGGAACTGGCACCTGGGCCTGGTCTATAAGCCGAGATCCAATGTGAGCCTGTACGCCGCCTACGGCTCGTCCTCCAACCCGTCCGGCGAACAACTGGACTCCACCGCACTGGATTACGGCGGTCTGGACGCGCGCACCTCGGCGCTCGATCCCGAACGCAACAAATCCTACGAAGTCGGCGCGAAATGGAACGTGTTCGACGAGCATCTGGCGCTGACCGCCGCATTGTTCCGCATCGAAAAGGAAAACGCCCGCGTCGCCATCAACAACTCCACCGTGGCGCTGGCCGGAGAGCAGCGCGCGGACGGCATTGAACTTACGGCGGGCGGCAATCTGACTCCCGACTGGAGCGTGTTCGGCGGCGTTACGGTGCTGAACGCCAAGACGACCGACTCCCCCATCGCGGCGGCGATCGGATCGAAATTCCCGAACGTGCCGAAGACCTCGTTCAGCCTGACAACGCGCTATCAGGTGACGGAAAAGGCGCATCTGGGCGCCACCGCCACCTATAACAGCAAGCGTTATGGCGGCACGACGATGTCCCTGGCGACCTACATCCCGGACTACACCCGGGTCGATTTGTTCGGCGGCTATCAGCTGACCGACAATGTCGAAGTGTCGTTCAACGTGCTGAACCTGGCGGACGAGACGTATTATGATGCGATTTATCGCAGCGCTACGCCGTTCACCTATATTGCGCCGGGCCGTTCAGCGCTCATAAAGGTCGATATCGACTTTTAAGGGCGCACCCATGTTGCTGTGCATTCCGGACATACTGGACGCTCAAGCCGCGGCGGCGATGCGGGAACGCATCCTCGCCGCGGAGTGGGAGGACGGCGGCGCGACGGCGGGCGCGCAATCCACGCTCGCAAAAAACAATCGCCAATTGCCCCGCGACAGCGCGGAAGGGCGGCGCAGCGGCGACGAAATCCTCGAAACGCTGGCGGACAACGCTTTGTTCCTCTCGGCCGCCATGCCGCTGAAGATCTTTCCGCCGCTCTTCAATCGCTATGGCTCCGGCGAAAGTTTCGGCGTGCATGTCGACAACGCGATCCGGCCGGTGCGCGGCACGCCCGTACGCATCCGCACCGATCTGTCGGCGACATTGTTCCTGAGCGATCCGGAAACCTATGACGGCGGCGAATTGATCATCGAAACCACCTACGGCGCGCAGGAAGTCAAACTGCCAGCGGGCTCGATGGTGCTCTATCCGTCCACCAGCCTGCACCGCGTCGAACCCGTCACGCGCGGCGAACGGGTTTCCAGCTTCTTCTGGATGCAGAGCATGGTGCGGGACGAGGGCGCGCGCGCGATCCTGTTCGATATGGACCAGAGCATCCAGTCGCTGGCGGCCAATCTCGGCCACCGCCACGACGATGTGATCCGCCTCACCGGCGCGTACCACAATCTGGTGCGCCGGTGGGCCGATACCTGATTAGGCCGCCGAGCGCTGACGGCGCGCCGATGCGTCCGTCAATTTGAACTTCTCAATCTCGCGCGCCAGTTCACGGGCGTCGTCGGACAGACGCTGGGTGCTGGCGGTGGATTCCTCGACCATGGCGGCGTTGCGCTGGGTCACCTGATCCATCTGGTTCAGGGCGGCGTTCACTTCATGCAGCGCCGTCGATTGTTCACCCGAAGAATCGGCGATCTCGATGACGCGTTCGCGGATCTTGGCGACGTCCGCGAGTACGGCCTGCAAGGTCTCGCTGGTCTGATTGACCAAGGTCGAGCCTTCCTGCACGTGACCGGAGCTCTCCGAGATCAGACCTTTGATTTCTTTCGCCGCGTCGGCCGCGCGCTGCGCCAGAGCCCGGACTTCCTGCGCCACAACCGCGAAACCGCGTCCGGCTTCGCCAGCCCGCGCCGCTTCGACGCCGGCGTTCAGCGCAAGCAGATTGGTCTGGAAGGAGATCTCTTCGATCACGCCAATGATCTGGCCGATCTGGTTGGACGAGTTCTGGATCTGGCTCATCGCCGCGACCGTCTTGGTCAAGACTTCCGTCGAACGCAGCGAATTCTGCTCGGCGTTCTGCACCAAAGCGCGCGCTTGATTGGCGCCTTCATTCGCACGCTTCACCGTGGCGGTGATTTGATCCAGGGCCGCCGCGGTCTCTTCCAGAGACGCCGCCTGGCTTTCCGTGCGGTCGGACAGCTGTGACGCCGCATCGCTCAGTGCGCGCGCGCCCGAATGCATCGCATCGGAGCGTTCGGCGATCGCCCACACCACCGCGCGCAATCCCTGCAGCGCCGCGTTGAAATCGAGCCGCAGCGATTCAAACTCTTCCGGAAAACGCTCCTCGAGCGCATGCCGCAAGTCGCCCTGCGCCAACGCCGACAGGCCACCCGCCAGTTCATCCATAACCTTGCTGAGCCGTTCTTTCTGCTCGCGTTCGGCGCGGAGATTTGCTTCGCGCGTTTCCTCGGCGGTCCTGCGCTGGAGGTCGAGTTCGGCGTCGGTCCGGCGGCGCGCTTCGTCATTGTCGCGCAGGATGACGATGGCGCGCGCCATGGCGCCGATCTCGTCGTCGCGGTTGCGATTGGGAATTTCGATGTTGAGGTTGCCGCCGGCGATGTCTTCGATCACGCGGCACATGCGCAGCATCTCGTCCATATAGGCCTTTTGCTTCGCCGCGCGCTCCGCTTCCTGGGCCGCTATTTCGGCCTGGCGCGCATTTTCGCTCTCGAGCTGCGCTTGCCCCATCGCGTTTTCGGCGGTGCGTTCCCGGATCGCGATGACCGCACGCGCCATCAGACCGATCTCGTCCTTGCGATCGCCGCCCATGATCTCTTCCGCGGCGCCGCCGCGCGCGATGGCGTGCAGCGATTCCGTCATGTTCAGGATCGGCGAGATGATCGCGCGCCGGCCGAGCAGCGTCACCAAGGCGCCCATGGCTACGCCCAGGCCCAGCAAGGCCCACATCAGCATTTGCGCCTGTTGTGATTGATCTGCGCCTTTCTTGGCCGCCGCGGCCGCCTGCGCGGACAACTCATCCGTCGCATTTCCCATCGCCGTTTCCAGATTGGAGAACGCCTGCCGGAAGGCGGGAAGCTGCGATTCAGCGCCCGTGCGATCCGTCTGCGCGCGCTTAACGATGCCGGACGCGGATTCGATATAGTCGCTCAGCGGCTGCCGCAGCGCGGAAAGCAGTCTTTTTTCCGTCGGCGTCCTAGCGTGCTCTTCATTGGTTTTAAGCGCATCGCGGAACGTCTGGGCGTGCTCCTGCACGTCCGCCAGCGCTTCCTTTCCGGTTGCAGCGTCCTTTTGCGACGCCGCCAGCAAGGCGTTAATCACGTCCGCCCGAAGCGCATCGTGCATCATGTCCGCTTCCAGATGGTTCCGGAGCATCTGCGAAGAGCGCTCGGATTCCGATGTAGAATCCTTGAAGGCGTTCGCGACCAGCGAGCCCGTAATGCTCGATCCGAGAAGCAGCGTGACCAAAGCGCCCGAACCCAGCGCAAGCCGGCCGCCCAAAGTGCCCGGGCTGAAAGAGCCGGCTTTCAGGCGCGCCAGTGATCGACGCTCTTCGTCGAGATGCAGCTCAGCATTGTCGCTCATCTATTGCCCCATGGTTGAATTGAAATTCGCAGGCCCACCGTGACTCCCATGTCTGCGGAATCATCGCCGCCAGGATTGAAAGTCAGCTGCACATCCGGCTGCAGCGTCAGCCAGGACGCCGGCTTGTCGGAATAAGCGAATTCGATCGTCGTTTCCGAATCGGCGGGCGAGAGCCCCGCATCGCGTGCATTGCTTTGAAAAGCGTCGGATGTGAACGCCGCCGCGACGCCGATCGACGCGGCGCTGTCGGGACGCGCGGCGACGGGCTTTTCGAAAAGAATCCCGGCTTGCACAGAGCCCGCGAAATCTGTCGTTCGGCCATCCGATACGCCACCGCGCAAAAAGGCCGTCGCACCCTTGTCGCCGGATTTCCAGACCTCTTTTTCGACGGTCGCATAAAGACCCTTCGCGTCGCGCTGTGGAGGCGCGCCGCTGAGGTCAATGTCGTGCATGTCGGCCTGCGGCTGCGTGTAGGTCCAGGCGCCGAGCGACACTTTCGCCGGTCCTCGCCAATTAAGTTGCGAGATGACCAGCGCGCCGTTGTTGAACGCGAGGTCCGGTCCGCCGGGCTCGTTGAGGCCCAAAGCGTCCGCGTTGAAGGCGGCGGTCAGGACGTCCGTCGAATCGTTGATCGCGGCGAGGAGCCGAAGGCCTGGCGCCGTGGACGGATAGGTTGACGGGCCATTCGATCCGGTCGCGGAGAATTCCGGCGTCAGGCCGAAAGAGGCGTTCATCAGGAGGCCGGAGGAATCGGTTGCCTGAAATTCGGAATTTATTTCCTGGAAGCCCGCGCGGGCGCTGAGCTTGCCGGAGAAAATCGCTTGCTCCGCCCAAAGCTCATAGATCCGGGTGCGTTCGCGGCCGGGCTCAATATTGTCGACGCCCTGCAGCGTGCCGATGTCGTCGTTGGCTGAGACCCCAGACGTGACATTGACGTCCGCATGCACGATGGGCCCGTTTCCGCCCATGAGCTGCGAAAGGTCCGCATCCAGCGTGAACGAGGTGCTGTCGAGATACCGGGCGCGGCCGTTGACCGTCTCAGACCAGCTCGACATCACGTCACCGGTGTAAACCGCGCCGAATTGGAGCAATTGATCCGCACACGCAACATTGGGCGCAGCACCTGCGCCGTAGGCGGCGCCGGCCATCGTGAGGATGATCCAGCGAGATCCGGAAATCGCCGCTTCGCGGCCATTCGTCGCAAGCGGCACTCTACCTGTATGAATAGGCACGCTTTTTAACTTTCTCCCCAATCGCCCCTATAACTTAGCGAAAGATTGCTAACAAAAATCAAACCCTGAGTAACATTCACATCCAAGACGCAACTCGGAATGGGTCAAATGTTTGCGATTGCGTCGCACTCTTTAATGCGTGGTATGATCCCTGCAGCGGGAAAGAAAGCAGACGGGGCGATTTGTCGCGTCGCTTCCTGGCGAGGACTGGAATGCGAAACGTTGTTATCATTGCGCTTATCGCGGCCGCAGCGCCGCAACTGGCGACCGCAGGCGACGTCCGGGCGACGGCGATTCCCGTCGATCATTTTCGCGCGATCACGCCCCGGATTGTCGTGAAACGGGACGAATTATTTGTCGAAGGCGGCTATTGCCGAAACGCGCGCTACGCCGCCCGTCCCGAGATTGTCCGCATCGTGAAGATCGACGCCGCCGGCCGCGAAATCGCGAGCGAAACGGCGCGCGTGCGCGGCGCCACCGGAAACCGGAGCCAGGGATGCGGCTTCTATTCTGCGCTGACCGGCTGGTCGCTCGCCGCCGGCGAAACCATCAAGGTCACGCCGGTCCTGTAAGTCTGGCCGCACGGCCTCACGCCGCGACGCGTCCGGACCGGCTTGCCGCCACGGGCAATTTGAACATTTCGACGTCGCGCGCCAGCGCCGCCGCCTCATTGGTGAGGGATTGGGTGGCGTGCGACGCTTCCTGCACCATGGCGGCGTTGCGCTGGGTCACCTGATCCATCTGGTTCACGGCGCTGTTCACTTCATGCAACGCATTGGCCTGTTCGCGGGACGAATCGGAAATCTCCACCACGCGGTCATGAATGCGCCCGATGGCGCTGAGGATGCGCGTAAGGGAGTCGCCGGTCTGCGCCACCAGCGCGGAACCCGAAGAGACCTGTTCGGCGCTGGTGTTGATCAGTGTCTTGATCTCCTTGGCCGCATCCGCCGCGCGTTGCGCGAGCGCCCGCACTTCCTGGGCCACGACTGCAAAGCCGCGTCCGGCTTCGCCTGCCCGCGCCGCCTCGACGCCGGCGTTCAGAGCCAGCAAATTCGTCTGGAACGAGATCTCTTCGATCACGCCGATGATCTGGCCGATCTGCTGTGAGGACGTCTGGATCTTGTCCATCGCCGCAACCGTCTCGCGTAGCACGACGGACGATTGTTCCGAACTGTCCCGCGTTTCCTGCACCAGGCGGCGGGCTTCGTCGGCGCCGGCGGCCGCGCGTCTCACCGTGACGGAAATTTCGTCCAGCGCCGCGGCGGTCTGCTCCAGCGAGGCCGCCTGGCTTTCAGTGCGGTCAGACAATTCCGAAGACGCGGAGGCGATGCCGTTCGTCTCATTCAGCATCTTGCTGGCGCGGCCGGAAATCTGGCCGATCACGCTGCGCAGCGACGCGATCGCGGCATTATAATCCGCGCGCAGCGTTTCGTATTCCGCCGGAAAGCGATCGGACAATTCCGCGCGCAGATCGCCCTGGGCGAGCGCGGACAGGCCATTCGCCAGCTGATCCACCACGAAGCGTTGCTTTTCCTGCTGCTCGCGCTCGGCGCGTTGATTGGCTTCGCGCGCTTCTTCCGCAACGCGTCGCTGCTCCTGCAAAGCCGCGTCGGCGTCCCGCCGCGCGATGTCATTGTCGCGCAGGATGGCGACTGAGCGCGCCATGGCGCCGATCTCATCTTCACGCTCGATGCCGGGAATGGAAAGGTTTACGTCGCCTTTGGCGAGGATCTGCATAGCCGAGCCGATCTGCAGAAGATCGTCTAGGAACGCCTTCTGCGCGGCGGCGCGCTCGGCTTCCGCCGCAGCGGCCTCCGCCTGCCGCAACCGTTCCTTTTCGGCTTCCTCGCCGGCCTTCTTCATGGCGTTGGCGCGCAGGCGCGTGACGGCGCGCGCCATGGCGCCGATTTCATCCTTGCGCTCCTGGCCCTGTATGGCGCGGTTGGCGTCGCCGGTGGCGAGCTCCTCCAGCGATGTGGTCATGGTCTGGATTGGGCGGATGATCGCACGGCGACCGGCGAAGATCAGTCCCGCGGCGGCCACACCCCCAAACACCAGGATCGCCCACATCAGCGATTGTTCGAATTCGGAATCGCGCTTGGCTGAGAGCGCCGCCGCGTCGGCCTGCGCCGTGAACCGATCCGACGCATCGCCCATGACTTTTTCGAGTTCTTCGAACTGCGCCTCGAATTTCGTGAGGCGCGCTTCGGCGGCCTGCGGATTTTCCGGGATCAGCCTAATGATCTCCTCCGCGCCGGAAATGTAGCGATCCAGCGGCTGCTTGATTGCTGCGACCGTGCGCTTCTCAGAGCCCGACGCAGCCAGCTTCTCGTTCGCCGCGATCGTGTCGAGGAAAGTGCGCGCATGTTCGCCCGCATTGTCGCCGGCTTGTTTCAGCGCTGCCGGATCCCCCCGCCGCGCCGCGAACAGAGCCGCGATCACGTCCCCGCGCAGCGCGTCATGGACCATGTCGCCTTCCATGTGATTGCGCAGCAGAGTGGCCGTGCGCGCGTCCTCGGCGCTGGCCAGCGCGAAGCTGCGGGCGACGTAGAGGCCCAGAAGGCTCGCCCCGAGCAGCAATGCCGCCATCAGGCCCGCGCCGAACATCAGCTTGGCGTTCAGGCTGTTCAAATTCACCGGCTTTCGCGGCGCGATCTGACGCGTGGCGCTCAAAAGGAACTCCCAGAACTCAACATGCCCGCATTATGTGCATCGTGAAGCAGACGCGGGCGAACGAGGTCTGGATATGAGGCAAGCAACCTAACAATTGTTAAATTTCTAAACTCTGAATTTGAAAGATATTTTAACCCAAGATGGCAAGAATGCGCGGATAGGGCAGCATTGCCGAAAGGGAAGGTATAGCGGCGCCTAAAAATGCAACCGGAGGCCGAAAACCTTCAAAAAATTTCCATGCGAAGGGGCTGCGCCCTTAGGCCGCGTCCGTCGTGACTTTCGGACTGAGGATTACGGCGATCGCTTCCTTGCTGGGCGCAGCGCGCAAGGCGTCGCGGATTTCCGCACGCCGGAACGTGCGGGCGATGGTGGCCAGAGCCTTCAGATGGTCCGCTCCCGCCTCTTTGGGCGACAGCAGCAGGAACACGAGATCCGCCGGTTGTTCGTCGGACGCTTCGAAGTCGACGGCGTTTTCGAGACGGGCGAACACGCCCAGCGGCGCGGCGAGGCCCGCCACCCTGGCGTGCGGAATGGCGACGCCATCGCCCACGCCCGTGCCGCCGAGCTTCTCACGTTCCTGAACGGCTTCGTAGATTTCGGGACCGGACAGATTCGCCGCCTTCGCCGCCGCCTCGGCGAGCGCGCCCAGCACCTGCTGTCGGTCAGCCGCACGCAAACGCGGCAAAACAGCGGTCGGCTTCAGGATGTCGGCGAGATCTGACATGTGCCCCAGCGTTTTCAACGCGGAACCGCCGAGACGGTTCCCGCTAATTCTTCGGCCCCGGACGCTCAGGGTCGACCCACCCTATATGCCCATCCGCGCGGCGATAGACCATGCTTAGCCCCCCGTGCGCTGCATTACGAAACATCAATGCGGGGCTATCGAGCAGCTCCAATTGCAGGACCGCCATCGAGACGGTCAGGGTTTTAACGTCCACCGTGGTTTCGGCCACCACCAGCGGATGATCGGCGATCTCTCCCGACCCGGATTGATCGGCGCCGTTTTCTTCCTGTTCCTCTCCCACCGAGCGCAGCACATACGATGCCGCTATCTCGGCCGGAAATGCGTCCTTGGCGCCGTTATGATGATTCCGCAAGCGTCCTTTATATCGGCGAATGCGGCGCTGGAACTTGTCCAATGCGTCATCCCAGGCGAAATGCGCGTCCGAGCCGAAACCCTGCGCCTGTAAGGCGATTCCGGACGGCAGGCGCACGACGCAATCGACCTCAAAACCATGGCCTTCTTTGCCAACAGTGATGTTCGCTTCGACGGCTCTGCCGAAATACTTATCCACCGCCTGTGTGAGTTCATCCGCCATGCGTTGGCGCAGCGCATCGCCGACCTGAACATGGAGGCCGGACACCTGGATTGCACTAAGAGTCATTTATGGCTGCCTTTCTGGCTGAAGGCGCTTCGGTGAGAACCGTGGCCGCCAGAAGGTTACCCGGCGGTTAACTAACGCACCATTTGGCGCCGGCGTTCCACGGAGGACGGAATGCGCATCGCCTCTCGGTACTTAGCCACAGTACGGCGAGCGATCTCCACGCCCGCTTCCTGTAATATTTCCACGATCCGGTCGTCAGACAAGACCTCATCGGCGGTCTCCGCATCGATCAGCGCCTTGATGCGGTGGCGCACGGATTCAGCCGAATGCGCTTCGCCGCCATCGGTCGACGCGATCGCCGCCGAGAAGAAATATTTCAATTCGAACATGCCTCTGGGCGTCGCCATGAACTTGTTCGACGTGACGCGCGAGACGGTGGATTCGTGCATTTCGATGGCCTGCGCGACGACCTTTAGGTTCATCGGCCGCAGATAACGGACGCCATGCGCGAAAAACGCGTCCTGTTGCCGCACGATCTCGCGCGCAACTTTCAGAATTGTGCGGGCGCGCTGATCGAGGCTTTTGACCAGCCAATTGGCGTTCTGCGCGCATTCCGCGACATAAGCGCGCTCTTTGTCCGAGCGCGCCTTGCCGGAGACTTCCGCGTAATAGCGCTGATTCATCAGAACGCGCGGCAGCGTGTCGGAATTCAGTTCAACCGCCCAGCCGCCGCCCTGCGCTTCGCGCACATAAACGTCGGGGATCACGGGCTGCGCAGGCGGCCCCGCGAAGGCTGCGGCAGGACGCGGATTCACGGCGCGAACTTCGGCCAGCATGTCCTCGATATCGGCGCGATCGAGACCGCATACCGCTTCGAGTTTCGAGAATTCGCGCTTGGCCACCAGATGCAGATGATCCAGCAACAACACCATTGCGGGATCTAGTCGATTGCGCTCGGCCAGTTGCAGCGCGATGCATTCCTTCAGGTCGCGCGCCATGATGCCCGTTGGCTCGAAACGCTGCGTGAGTTTCAGCACACGCTCGATTTCCGCGGGCGTTTCGCCGAGGCGCTCCGCCACTTCCAGAAGATCGACGCGGCAATAGCCGCCTTCATCCACCAGATCGACCAGCGCCGCCGCGATCATGCGGTCAGCCGGCGCGTCGATGGCGAGTCCGATTTGCTGGCTCAAATGCTCCTGGAGCGAGATTTCCCTGGTGAGCGCGCCTTCGATCTCGTCGCCCAATTCCACCGAACCGCCGCTGGTCCGCGACCAGTCCACCGTGCCGCCGGCCTGCGCCGCCTGCATTTCGGAAGGGGAATCGTCCGCGCCATAAAGCGTGTCCGGATCGGAATCGATCGCGCTCTCGGCGTCGCCGATTCCGGCGCCGTCCGACATGGAAAGTTCCTGGTATTCGTCGCTCGCGCGGGAATCGTCGGCTTCCTGGGCCGGGCCATCGTCGCCCTCGGCGCGGTCGAGC
>CAYNCS010000040.1:0-23564 GCA_964395875.1 uncultured Caulobacteraceae bacterium
CGCGCTATGCGAATCCGCGCGAGCTTTTGACGGACGCGACGCTGACCAAATCCCAGAAGCAGAGTTTATTGGAAGAATGGGAGGAGGACATTCGCCTCACTCTTGTCGCCGCAGAAGAGGGTATGAACGGATTCGATGGCGTGCAATTGCGCGAAGTTTTGTCCGCCAAGCGGTTGTTGAGCGGCGATGACGCCGCACGGCCGGACACGCCGTCCAAATCCTAGAAATATCGACGCCCGCCCGCGGCGCAGGAATGAGCCCTTTACAAACTCATCTCGCGCAGCAGCCATGGAAGATCGATCAAGGCAAAAGATACGCTGCTGTCCGCGACGCCATAGGGCATAAACAGCTTGTCGCCGTGCTTCATACCGCCGCAAGTATAAACGACGTTCGGTACATAGCCGTCGCGGTTTAGCAATGACGGCTCCAGAAGCGGGGTCTTCAGCCTGCCAATGATCTTTTGGGGATTGTGCTTGCTGAGGAGCACGGCGCCGATGGAGTATTTGCGCATGGCGCCCACGCCGTGCGTCAGCACAAGCCAGCCTTCGTCCAATTCGATCGGCGCTCCGCAATTGCCGATTTGCACCAGCTCCCATGCGTGCTGCGGCTTCATCAAAAGCTCGCCGCCGTCCCATAGCAGGAGATCGTCCGATTCAAGGTAATAAAGACTTTCGCCGTCCTGCCGGCCAATCATCGCGAAGCGGCCATTGATCCGGCGTGGAAAGAGTCCCATTCCCTTGTTCTTCGCGGCCGAGCCTTGCATTGGCTGCAGCGTGAAGCGCGAAAAATCGTGCGTGGTCATCAATTCTGATCCAATGCGGGCGCCGGAATAAGCCGTATAGGTGCCGTAATAGATACTGCCCTGATCTTCGTCCTCGAATCGCAGCAGGCGTAGATCCTCCAGTCCATTTCTTTGCGCTGTGGTGAAAGGGAAAATCACCATCCCGGAGATGTTGATGGATGCCGGCCGGTGCGCGATGACAAGGGCGTCATTGATGGGCTGTTCGGCTTCCGCCGCGATGGTGGGACCGCTTTGCGGCCAGAGGGTCAATTTTCCGTCGCCATGGAGTATTCCCTCGCGAAAGGACACCGACGAGATGTGGCCTTCGCCCACGGTGCGGAGGGACATCAGGAAGCGCTGGTCGCCCTCGCGCAAACCGCTCTGATCGGGATGGGGAACCACCGAAGGATTCATGATGGCGGCGGCCGCGTAGGAATATTCGTGGCAGAAATAGGCGCCGATTAGTTCACGCCTGCAGGTGCTGAGAGGCTCACCACGCAAAGCTAGATCATCGGCGATGTGGTCGAACCGTTTCAGATAAACCTGCGCTGTTTGCCAGTGCCGGTCTTCGAAGTCATGGTTGACCTCAGCGAGTTCTGCAGAGCATTCCTGCTCGCTCATGACCATTACGGCGTCGACGATCCGCCTCATTCGTGCGAGTTGAGGACACTGCCGGTTCCGTGGCTCGGGAGCGATGTGAAAAGGACGCATGACCACGCGTGACGCATCCGCGCTCATGCGAGTGTCATAGTGTACGATATTGGCCATATCGATCCCCGCGGCCGTTCGATAGGAGATGTCAGACCTGTTCCACCAGGGAAAGTTTGGCGTTCGCCATCTGCAGCGACAAGATGGATTCCGCACCCTGATTGAGATTGACGCCTTCGGCGTGTAATCCGTCGAAGCAACCGCCTTCCTCGTCGGTAAGCTCTGCACCGAGATCGTTGCCGCCGAAGAACCAATCATACGCCAGGCCGGCATGCTTAAGCCAGAGCGGGTTTTTCGTGCGGCTCCAGGCTGCAATGCAGGCGTCGATCGTGGCCGCGGCTTCCAGTGGCTGTTGATCAAACTGCGCGCTCGCTGGAGACGAGCGATGAGCGAAGCCGTCGTTTCCGATGGGCCGAAAATAGCCCGCGGGTGCGGTTTGCATAGCGCAAAGCCATTCCAGCGCTCGCAATCCGTTCCTAATCATTTTGCTGTTTCGAAGCGCTTCCCCGGCGGCGATCAGGGCCTGCGGAAGGCGCGCATTGTCATAGGTAAGCGCATCTTCGAACCAACGCCACTGGTCGTCTTCGTTCGCCTCGAATAATGCATTCAGATCCTGGCCGAAAATTTCAACGATGGCGCGCGCTTCCGTATGGTCGGCCTCCTTCTGCAGAATCGGCGCGGCGCCGAGAATGCAAAACGCTTTTGCGCGGGTGGAGCTCAACTCCAGCATGGCCGGCGCCGCCACTCGGCTCATGTGCGTCGCCCAGTTGGAGAGGTTCGTGGATTTTGTGCAGGCGACCGTCTCGCCGATCGCCCAGAATGCGCGGCCATTGCTGTCTGCCGATCCCGCTGCCTCATTCCAGTTTCGGTCAAAGCCCATGAAATTGCGAAAGCGCTTCGCTTCGGGATTCCAGGCGTGGTTGATGAAGGCGGCATAGGTGGTCTCGAGGTCTGAGAGACGCTCGTCCTTGTAGTCTGCCTTGCGAACCCATTGGGTCAGGATCAAGGCGCGCGCGACGTCATCGATGCAATATCCGTGAATTCGATCCGGTATTCCCAACACGCTGTGCTGGTAGAGGCCGCATGAATCCGAAAGCCGCTTGATTGCGACGAGGGATGGCTTGCGAACGTGAATCTTCGCTTCTTTCGCCGCCGTTCGGGTCTCGGCCAGAGCGTGGTTGAAGGTGGTCAAGTAGCGTTCCCCCGAGCGTTTCCAGATTGTGCTGCGGCCAGCATGATAGGCGTTCCACGCGCGCTCCTCGCGGAGGCCGTCGTCTTCAAGAAGTTCCGAGAGCTTCTCGGCGAATTCATGCACGTCGCCAAACGGTACAAGTGCGCCGATATCCGGCGTCACGGCTTCTTGAGCGTGCCAATAGGGCGTCGATACGATGGGCTTGCCGAGCGCAATGGCGTAAGCGAGCGTTCCGGATGTGATCTGCGCCTCATTGAGATAGGGCGTCACATAGACGTCTGCGGCCGCCAGATATTCCAGCAGAAGCTTGTTTTCGACATACGCGTCTACAAACCGGATATGCTCCGAGACGCCCAAATCCGCGGCCATTTGAGCGAGTTTATGACGATAAGCCTCCCCTTCGCGGCGGACCAGATGGGGATGGGTGGCGCCCAGCACCACGTATAATGCTGTGGGATTTCGCGCGATGATCTCGGGCATCGCTTCAATGACGCTCTCGATGCCTTTGCCGGGCGACAACAGGCCGAAGGTCAGCATCACAAGGCGGTTTTCGAGTCCGAAGCGCGCTTTGCATTTGTCCGGTTCGCGGTAGGGCACGTCTGGCGCGCCATGGGGAATCACGGCGATTTTTTCCGTTGCGGCGCAATAAACGCGCCTGAGGATCTCCGCGCCGCGTTCGGCCATCACGATCACGCGCGAAGAGCGGCGCAAGATCGCACGCATAACGCGTTTCTGTTCAAGCGTCGGGCTTTCCAACACAGTGTGCAAAGTGGTGACGATGGGCGCGTGCGCGGCGTTCATAAACGCAATGAGCATTTGGCCGGAAGGCCCGCCGAAAATTCCGAATTCATGTTGGATGCAGATAACGTCGACGTCGGATTCATTTAGCCGCTTGGCCGCCAGAATATAATCGGTCTCTTCATCCTGGCGGATGACTTGCCGCACGATTGGGTCCGGACGCTCGCTGTCGTTGGCGTCCTGAACAGCGATGACTTCGCAGGAAACGCTTGGTTGCGCGGCGGTCAGCGAACTGGCGACGTCTGCGGTAAAGGTCGCGATGCCGCAACGGCGGGGTGGAAAGCTACCGACGAGCGCTATTTTTCGAACTGCGTTGAAGGATGAGGCGCGAGGGTCCCGCTCGGCTGCGGTTTTGGTTGCGATTGAAGTGGCGAGGGTGGTCAAATTGGCTTCACGTTCGAACCCGTACATATCACCTCCGCCTGCGCTGCTCCGATGCAAACGCTCGGGCGGAGACGCGGTTCCCGTGCTTAATGATTTTGTTGGGAAACATCTCCATTTGAGGCAGAACAAACTCAGGCCCTGATCGTTGTATCGGGGGACGGAGAGTCATGAAAAGATTTCACTGTGGTTGCGGCAACGAAGTGTACTTTGAAAGTGGGCAATGCGTCCGTTGCGGTTCCGCGTTGGCGTACGATCCCGCCGCGTTTGAAATGGTGCGGCTGGACGCTGGTGCGCAGCGCGCGGAGGCGCCGAAACTATGTGCGAACGCTCAATATGGCGCTTGCAATTGGCTCGTTCCAGCCGGATCGGACAAGACGCTTTGCACCGCGTGCAGTTTCAATCGCACAATCCCGAATCTTTCGAATCCGGAAAATGTTCTTAAGTGGACGAAGATTGAATTGGCGAAACGGTATCTTTTCTATTCGCTGTTTCGCTGGAACTTGCCAATCACGCCACGCTTGGCTGACCAGGAGCGGGGTCTGGCGTTCAATTTTATGTCGGATGAAGACACGCCGGGCGATGAGCCGGTCCTGACCGGTCATAACGATGGCCTTATAACGCTCAATATCGCGGAGGCCGACGATGTCGAGCGGGAGCGCCGGCGCACTTTGTTGAAGGAGCCATACCGGACTTTGCTTGCGCACTTCAGGCATGAGATCGGCCATTATTATTGGGCTGCGCTCGTGCGCGATGAGAATAGGCTCGACGCGTTTCGGGCGGTGTTCGGCGACGAACGCCGCGATTATCAGGAGGCGCTCCAAACGTATTACAACGCCGCGCCCCTTGAAAGCTGGCCCGCCGAATTCATCAGCGCCTATGCAACGTCGCATCCATGGGAGGACTTCGCCGAAACCTGGGCCCACTACACGCATATGGTGGACACGCTCGAGACAGCTTACACGTACGGTCTGCGCCTGGAGCATCCGATCGATCAGAGCGACGAGGTTTCCATTGATTCCGACCCTTACCGGACGCGCCGGTTCGACCGCGTTGCAGACGACTGGCCGCCAATCACTCTGGCGATGAACGCCTTGAATCGCAGCATGGGACAGAAGGACGCCTATCCTTTCGTTCTGTCGGACAGCGTTTTGGCCAAACTGGGTTTTGTGCACGATCTCATTCACGGCCAGCGCTAGGCGTCTTTGCAAGGAACCGCAGAAGGGCTCCTGCGTTTTTTGGACGTACTCGCTTCGTAAAGGAGATCAGAGATGAACAAAGACCGCATTGAAGGAATGACGCAAAAGGGCGTCGGCGCTGCGAAGGATGCGGCGGGAAAGGCCCTGAAGAACGATAAGCTCCGCGCGGAAGGCGCCGCCGATAAAGCGATCGGCGCTGGAAAGGAAGCGGTCGGCAAGGCGAAGGACGCGATGGACAAGGCGTCAAAGCACTAAACTATAGACAAACTTGAAACGCCGGGGTTCGCCGCGGCGTTTTTTTGTTCAATTAGTGGTTCGGTTTTCTGGCCTCGATGGCGCTTCGGCGGAAAAGGCGGGGCGACATGCCGAAGGCCTCGCTAAACGCACGGCTGAAGGAGGCGGCGTCGCTAAACCCCCAGCGGAAGCAAATGCTGGTGATGGAAACAGAGGTGTTGCGTATATCCGCTAAGTCGGCCCGGCAGTGGTCCAGCCTCCGGCGGCGGACATATGCCGCGAAAGTATCGCCCCGTTCCTCAAAGAGCTTTTGCAGATAGCGCACCGACAGGCCATTGGCCTCCGCGGTCTTTCCGACCTTTAAATCGGGATCGTCGAGGTGCTGGTCGATATAAAGACATACACGATGAAGTACGCCCTCTCGCATCGCCGCTGCGCCGCCGATGGCCGGCACGCCGCCGTCTGAGAATATCGCGGACATCAGGAATTGCGGCAGCGCGAACTCCACCGGCAGCATTTCCGTCTCGGTGACGTCGTCGATGATGTCCGCCACGGCCGAAAGCATATTGGAAACCAGGCGGCTCGGCCCGCTTTGTCCTGACAAATGCATCACGCTACGGGGCAGGGTCAGATGGATGCGCCGCGCGAGCAGGGGATCTGGTATGTTCACCAGAAGCATCCGGAATGGCGTCTCAATGGACAGGTCCGCCTGCGCAGCCCGTTTGCCGAAGAAGAAGTCGCCGGCGTGGAAGTCCCGCATCCTCTCGCCATGCTCGTAATGCCCCTCGCCTTCGAGCAAGAGCGAGATCCAATGATAATTGGATGGCCCTCGCGACGAGGAAAACAGCTTTTGCGGCGTCGCGCGCATGACCGTGAATTGCAGACCGGAAGGCAGAGTGCGCGTGACCATCTCTGCGCTTAATGAGTCGGCTCTGGAGAGGGCCGCTCCCACTGAAAACTGCGATAAAGACTGGCTCCACGCCGACAGGGCCGTCGGCTCAGCGCATGCGTTCGTGGAGAAGAAGTGTCTCTCCATGGATCATCCCGATAGGCCGCCTCTGGCGATGGGCGGTGTTCAGGGCAGGTTATGCTTCTGCGCCGCAGGAACAAGATGCTTGTCGTCCTTAAGAGGCTGGGGACTGCCCCTGAGGTGATTTTGGGCAAAGGAAGGGCGCTGGCGCCCGTCAAGCGCGATGGATTTGGCTAAATCACGGGCCACGCATTGGGGATGGACAGCCCCGCGCGGGCGATGAGCGCGGGCGCCAGGCGTTCAACCTCGGCGTAAAGACGCTCTTCATCGATGGTGGTGCAGCGGCCAGCATCCACGACGCGCTGGCCGTCCACCCAGACGCTGTGTATCCCGCGGCCATCGGCGGACCAGACCAATTGGTGAACGGGGTTCAGCACCGGCCGCCATTCGGGGCGATCCAGATCGTGCAGAACGATGTCGGCCTTCATTCCCACAGCGAGGGCGCCCAATTCGGACGCCATGCCTAGTCCGCGTGCGCCATTGATGGTCGCGGCTTCCAGCGCCTGATAGGCCGAGATCGCATTGGGATCGCGACGAGCATCCTTAAACAAGCCCGCGAGCAAATACATGGCGCGCATCAGATCGCCGCTATTGCCGTTATTGGCGCCGTCCGTGCCCAGCATGATGTTGACGCCCTGGGCCTGCATTTCGGGAAACTTGCCGACCGCCGTCGCTCCATACGCGCCCTTCAACGCCGCCATGGGGCAATGGGTTACGTTGGCGTTCGTCTGCGCCAGGATGCTCACTTCCTCAAGGTCGAGGTGGATCGCATGCGTAAAGCAGATCTGGTCGCTCAGTACGTCGTGCGACGCAAGATGCGCGATCGGCCGCTTTCCCGTATTCGCGACGTACCATTCCGGGTCCGCGTCCACCGGACTCATGTGCGCGGACACGCCGGCTCCATGCGTTTTTGCGAGGGCGGCAGCTATTTTCCAAAGTTCGTCCGTGCAGGTCATGTGGCCCACCAATGAGGGCCAGGCGGAGATGCGCTCCCTTTTGCGCGGCGAGTAGCGCGCCAGCATTGCGTCGAGCACTTTGGCTGCAGCGTCCGTCTTCGCGGTCTGGTTTTCGCTGGGGTCGAAGGCGCGGTCCTCGCACCATTGGCCGACGCGGCCACGGATGCCCGTGCCGCCAAGCGCATCCACGACCTCATCGAGATGGCGGATGGTGCCTGCCTCGATAAAGGACGTGATCCCGTTGCGCAGCATCTCCAAAGCGGCGAATTGCGCGGATATGCGCTCGTCTTCCGGCGTCTGCGCATTGTAGAGCGGCACCAGCCAGCCCCAAACGTTCTCCGAAAAGCCCGTGTTGTCCGGAATAAAGCCGCGCGTAATGGGCTCGCCGGTGATGTGAATATGGCCATTGATGAAGCCGGGGGTCGCTGCAAAGCGCCGGCCGTCGATGGTTTCGCGCGCCTGAAAGCTTGCCGTGTCGCTCGCCTTGCCGATCCAGGTGATGCGATCACCGGCGATTCCAATCGCGCCGTCCTTGATGATGCGCCGCGTCGCATCCATCGTCACCAGAAGCGCGCCCTTGATCAAAGTGTCGAACTGCATCGCTTCCGGCGCGCCGCTCATGTCGCTCTCCATCAAAAGGGTTTGTCGCCGGCGATAGTGACGCGATAGCCGGATCGCACGTTCGGAAAATAATCCCAGATCGCGGAATGCTGCGCGCAGCGATTATCCCACAGCGCGATCGAATTCTGACGCCATTTAAAACGCACCTGGAACTCGGGCCGCGCGCAATGCGCGACCAGATATCGAAGCACGGCGTCGCTTTCATCCTTGGATACGCCGAGCAGACGCTCGGTGAATTGCTTATTGACGAACAGCGCCTTGCGCCCGGTTTCAGGATGAGTGCGGATGACGGGATGCTCGGACTTTGGAAATTTCTTGTCGGGCGGAGAAAACGCCGCAAAAACGCGGGCGCCGTCGTGCAGCGCAATCATGCCGTCCAGATAGATTTTCATACGCGGCGAGAGCGCGTCATAGGCCGCATACATGCTTGCAAAGACGGTGTCGCCGCCGATATCTGGCACGGTGTGCAGGGCCAATGCGCTGCCAAGCGGCGGAATCGGATCGCAAGTCAGGTCGGAATGCCAGTCCTCTCCGGCGACGAATTTGGAATCCGCGTCGGCGTGAATGCGCACAATCTCCGGGTGCTCCGGAATGCCGGCGACCCCGGAATGAATGTGCAGATCGCCGAAATAACGGCCCAATTGCTTCAACTGTTCGAAGTCGAGCGCCTGATCCCGGAAGAAAATGACGAGGTGGTCGAGCAGCGCCTGGCGCAATTGGGCGACCTGTCCGGTGGACAAAGGCGCTGACAGATCGATCCCGGAGATCTCGCCGCCCAAATTCGGGGTCAGCGGCGTGACTTTGATTGTTTCAGCGGCCATTGAATTCACCACCTAATGTTTGGTCCATGCTTTCACGACGTCGTCTGCTGTTGTGAGCAGGGCGCAATTCTTTTCCAGGCCGCGCAGTGCGCCGACATGCAGCGCTTCGGAATAAGCGCAGGTGGCGTCTGAAACGACGAAGACATTATAGTTGTGATGGAATGCCTCTCGCGCTGTGCAATCGACGCAACAATCTGTGGTCATGCCGGTGATCACCAGCGTGTCGACGCCGCGCGCGCGCAATTGCGCGTCAAAGTCCGTGCCGTGAAAGCAGCTGAACAGAGGCTTTTCCAAAGAACCCTCGCCATCGACCGGGCGCACCCGATAGAAATCGGCGCCGAACGTACCGGCGCGGCAAATGCCTTCGGCGCCCGGACGGCCCCGGCGCTGCATCAGCGTCTTTAGTGCGGTGGAATCGGTTTCGGGCCGGGTGACGACTCGGGCGAAGAAGACATGCGCGGATGCGGCTCGTGCGGCCGCGATCAGGGCCTCGATACGATCGATCACCGGCTCGGCGGCGCTCAAATCCAGTCCGACGCGCGCGGCCACGCCCTCCGGACCGGAAAAGTCATTCTGAATGTCGACGATCAACAGGGCCGTGCGCGGCGCGGCGATCATCTCGGGAAGCGCCTGCGAGGCCACATGCGGCAATGCGGCGACTTCAGGCAGCATGTGCGCCTCCTTGAGCGGCTGCAAATCGTTGACGGATCTTCGGCGCTATCTCTTTCGAGAATACTGGCATGCTCTTCAGATAGTCCGGGAACACCACCATCAAGCCGTCGAGTTCGGTCTGTTCGAACAGAGACACCGCCTCTGCGGCGATCGTGTCCGGCGCGCCGATCAGACGCGAGGTCATGAAGCTTGAACGGGCGGAGGCGACAAAGGGATTTTCCTCACCCATCTCCGAGTCGTGAAATCCGTACGCGCGCAACATGCCGCGCAGGGCGCCTTCGTCCAGGCCATTGCGGTAGTGCGTGGCCGTGGCTTGCGCGGCGGCGTCCGTTTCGCCGATGACCAGGGTCATCATCGTGTATGTCTTGACGGTGCGTCCGAGCGCGTTGGCGCGGGCCTTTGCGGCTTTGCTGTTGCGCGCGAGTTCTTCGTTGTTCCGGCCCATCGTGAAGATGGCGTCCATGTGTTGAACGGAAAAATCTATGCCCTTGGCCGATGTCCCGGCGCATATCAGAAACGGGCGCCGGCGCGGCTTGGGATTGGATTGGCAGTCCTCGAACTGGAAATGCTCGCCTTTATGAGTGACGGATTTCTCCTTCCACAGGCGCTCGACGATCGTCATCCATTCGGACGCCAGATCGTAACGGCCATCGTGGCTCACATGCTCCCGCCATGCGCCCATTTGCGCAAACTCGTCCTTGTAGGCGCCGGTGACCACGTTCAGACCGGCCCGTCCGTTGCTTACCTGGTCTAAAGTCGCGACCATCTTCGCCGTCACCGCAGGATTTTGAAGCAGGGTATGGACCGTGGTCCAGACTTGCACCCGCTTGGTGGCCTCCGCCAGCGCGGCGATCAGGATTTGCGCGTCGAGCGAATAGTCCCAATGTTCTGTGACGCCGCCATAACCGCGCCATTTGGCCATCGACAGAATAAAGTCGAAGTCCAATTGATCCGCCAGGAGAGCAATTTCGCGGTTGAGCGCGTAGGATGCGTCGAGCTCGGGCGTATTCGACGACAGGATCCACCCGCCATTCGCCATCGGAAGGAAAACGCCTAGATCCTTTCCGCCCAGGTCGCTCGGCAGTGTGGCGCGTTCTAACATCTTGGGCCTTTCCTTTGCTGGGACGAACTCTGCGCGGTCTTTGTCGCCGCAGGTTTGCGTCGGCTTATTGCGGCGCTCGAAGCCAGGCCAGGACGCGAAACGCCCGGCCTTCAGGATCGTCGAACATCGCTTCGACGGCGCCGAAAGATGTTTCATGAATCGGCTTTTTCAGGACGGCGCCGAGCTTGACGGCATCGTCGCTCAGTTGCTCGATCGTCGCGCGATCCGGCACGTCGAAGCTCAAGATCATGCCGCCCGATGCAGGCCCGCCATAGTCCTGCGAGGTGACGGCGTCATTGAAGCCGAGCAGCACGCCGTTGGCGTCAAGCACACGGAAATGCTCGGTGCGATGGTGCATCAGTTCCTCGAAACCGAACAGGGCAGCGTAGAACGCCGCCATGGAGTCTAGATTCTTGACCGCCAGATTCAGACTTCCGAGCTTCGCCAAGATCGCCCTCCCGAAACTTGCGAGTGGGAGCTTATCGAGGTGCGCTGATGAGACTTGACCATAAGTGACGGAAAACTTGCGTTGGCGGTTGGGCGGCAACTTGTGCTGCGCCGGAGGCGCTGCTGCCGCGGCCGCGCAAGATTTCGGCCCCGGCGCTTGAGGGATATCCGGGTCTGAGGGCGCCGAACCGAGGGCGCCCGCGAAGCGGGCCTCGGCGCCTAAAGGGCGGAAACCGAGGCCTTTATTCGCTCTTTCCTTTCTCGCCGTGATCTTTATAAGGCGCCTCTCCGGAGAGATGGCCGAGTGGTCGAAGGCGCACGCCTGGAACGCGTGTAGGCGGGTAACCGTCTCGAGGGTTCGAATCCCTCTCTCTCCGCCAGAAAATTCTCATATATATTTGTATTTAAACAAATTTATTTGATCTAGCGGTTTTGCATTCCGCCAGACGACGGTGTTTGCAAATGGCCCTCCGTGTTTTTTCCGCAGATTGCCGCGCGTTGCTGGAAACGCAGGGAAACAGTCCGGAAGGCTGCCGGCAGGTGACTGCTCCGACGCCTCTCCGCCAATTCACGGACAGGAGATTCACCTCGGCGCTGGCTTGGGTTCTAATTCTGCCGGAGCGCGCGGAACAATGCTGCTTGAGGCGGCGTTGCAGGCGTTCTCAGCGCAGGGCGCCCAATCATTCGCGGGTCCGCCAGACTCTCATCAACGCTTCGCCATCGCTGGTTTGCTGCGGCGCGCCTGGCGTGCGGCTGAACCGTGGGGCGGGCGCGGCGGCGGGCGCCGGTCCGCTATCCAGGAATGAGCCCCGCGCCGCATGATGCGGATGCGCGGCTAGTTCGTCTATCGTCAGTACGGGTCCGACGCAGGCATCCGTGCCTTCGAAGACCGCCACCCAATGATCGCGCGGCTGCGACGCAAACGTTTTGGCGAACCACGCGCGGCTCTTGTCCCAATCCTTGTGCTTCTGCGTTACGAAATCCGGGGCGTTCAACTTTTCGCGCACGATGGCGAAGAATTGCGGCTCCAGCGCGCCGATGGCGATCTCCTTGCCGTCCTGGCAGATATAGGTGCGATAGAAGGGCGCGGCGCCGCCAAGAAGGTTCTTGTCGCGCTCCAGCGAAATACGGCCCGACGGCAATAAGCCGGCAAACATCGTCATCATGGAATTCACGCCGTCGATAATGGCGGCGTCGACCACCTGTCCGAGGCCGGAGCGTTCGCGTTCGTAAAGCGCGCTCAAGATCCCAAAGGCCAGAAACATCGAGCCGCCGCCGAAATCGCCGACCAGATTGAGCGGCGGCGCGGCCGCTTCTCCTGGGCTGCCGATCGCGGCCAGGGCGCCGGTCAGCGCAATATAGGTGATGTCATGCCCGGCGATGCGTGCGAGCGGTCCTTCCTGGCCCCAGCCGGGCATGCGGCCATAGATTAGACGTGGATTGCGCTTCAGAATCTCATCGGGCCCAAGACCGAGACGCTCCATCACGCCGGGGCGCAAACCTTCGATCAGAACATCCGCGCAAGCGATGGCCTCGATGGCTTGCGCGCGGCCCGCATCGCTGCGGATGTCGAGCGTCAATGTGGCGCGGCCGCGATCCACGATTGGGTTCGGCCAGCCATTGCCGCCCTCGCGATCAATGCGCAGCACCTCGGCGCCCATATCGGCGAACAGCATGGCGCAATGCGGGCCTGGGCCGATGCTGGCGAATTCCACCACGCGCAAACCGGCGAGCGGTCCTGATGCGGTCAAGGTCTGCTCCTTCAAAGTATGGGGGCGAGATTGCGCGGCTGCGGCGCTGCGGTTGAATCTGTACGCAAGATGTCTCGCGTCACGGAGTCCAGCGAAGTGAGTCCAAGCTGCGCCATGCACAGATCCACTTCCTGCTTCAGGATTTCGATGGCGCGATTTGCGCCCGGTGCGCCGCCCGCAATGACGCCATACAAAGTCGCGCGGCCCACCCAGGTGAAGTCCGCGCCCAGCGCCAGCGCCGCCACGACGTCGGCGCCGCGTCGGATGCCGCTGTCCACCATCACCAAAGCCTTGCCGTTCACCGCTGACTGTATGGCTGGCAAAGCGTGGATAGCAGGAATGGCGCGATCGAATTGCCGCCCGCCGTGATTGGAGACGATGATTCCGTCGCAGCCATGCTCCAGCGCCAGACGTGCATCCTCGGGATGCAGCACGCCTTTGAGGATCAGATTGCCGCGCCAGAGTTTGCGAATGCTTGCCAGCAGCGCCCAGCTCTGCGGGGCCGGGCATTGTGCGGTGAACACGCCAGCGACGTCGCGCGAATTTGCGTTCTCCTGCGCGAACTCCCGCCAGGCATGCAGGAAGGGAAAGCCATGGCGCAGGAAGGCCAACGTCCAGTCCGGATAGCGCAGGCCGTCCAGCATCATGCTCATGTTCGGCGCGGCGGAGGCCGACAGCGACCATCCACGTTTGGCGTTGCGCTCGCGCTTGGAGGAGGCGGGCACATCCACGGTGACCACCAGCGTCTTGAAGCCCGCATCCATCGCGGATTCCAGTTGCCGCCGCCAGATCGATTCAGTCTTCGCGATGTACAATTGCAGCCAGGACGGCGGCCACGCGTTCTGTGCGTCTTCATAGGTCGCCGTTCCGACGCCGGAAAGCACGAACGGCGTGTTGGTCTCCGCCGCCGCCTGCAGCAACATCTGATCGGCCTGCTGACGATAGAGGCCATTGAGGCCCGTGGGCGCGATCCCGAACGCCGAGGAAAAACGATGCCCGAATAGGCTGCGGGTCTGATCGCGCGCGCTCACATCCACCAGACAACGCGGCGTGAAACGCATGCCGGCGAAGGCGGCTTCGTTTGCCGGCAGGCAGCTTTCATCGTCGCAGCCGCCCTCGACGAAATCATAGATCGCCTTGGGCAAACGCTTGCGCGCCAAGGTCTGGAGATCCTTGATTGAGACCGCGCGGGCGATGCGCTTATTCGCTGCTCCTCCCATGAGCGTTCCTCCCCATCCCGCGAAAGGGCCGGCTATTGCGCCGGTTCTTCGAATATCTTCTGCGGGTTCATGATGTTCAGCGGATCGATGGCCTGCTTGATGATGCGCATCACGTCCACGGCGGCGCCGTGCTCCTGCGCCAAATAGCCGATCTTGCCGCGCCCGATGCCGTGTTCGCCGGTGCAGGTGCCGTTCATGGCGAGCGCACGCTTCACCATGCGGCTGCTGAGATCGTGCGCGGTTTTGCGCTGCGCCGGATCGTTCAGATCGTAAAAGATGGTCGAATGAAAATTTCCGTCGCCGACATGGCCCAGGATCGGGCCGAACAGGCCTGTGCTTTCGATGTCGGCCTTGGTTTTCAGAATGCAATCCGCCAGACGCGAGATCGGTACGCAGACGTCCGTCGGCAACATGGAAAGGCCGGGGCATTTGTTCTTGTTGGCCCACAGCGCGTCATGCCGCGCCTTCCACATCTTGTTACGGTCTTCTTCGGTCTCGGAAAAATGGAACGTCGCCGCGCCGTTGCCGCGCGCGATATCCTCGACGATCTGAATCTGCTCATCCACCGCGGCGGGCGAGCCGTGAAACTCCATCCAGAGCGTGGGCAGAACGGGCAGGCCAAGCCCGGCGTAATCGTTCACCGCCGCGATCTGTGTGTCGTCCAGCAATTCGATGCGCGCGATCGGTACGCCCATTTGCAGGATGGCGATGACGCTGTTCACCGCGCCCGCCAGCGAGTTGAAGGCGCAGGAGGTGGAGACGATCTTTTCCGGGATGCCGTGCAGACGCAGCGTCACTTCGGTAATAATGCCCAGCGTGCCTTCGGAGCCAACCATCAGCCGCGTCAGATCATAACCGGCGGAGGATTTGCGCGCCCGCCCGCCGGTGCGGATGATCTCTCCGCTGGGGAGCACAACCTCCAGCGCCAGCACATTGTCGCGCATGGTGCCATAGCGCACGGCGTTGGTGCCCGAGGCGCGCGTGGCCGTCATGCCGCCCAATGAGGCGTCGGCGCCCGGATCGATCGGAAAGAACAAACCGGTGTCGCGGATATAACGATTGAGCGTGTTGCGCGTCACGCCGGGCTGCACCACGGCGTCGAGGTCTTCGGCGTGTACGGCCAGGACCTGATCCATGCGGCTCACATCCACGCTGATCCCGCCGAGCGGCGCCGTGATGTGGCCTTCCAGGGATGTGCCTGTTCCGTAAGGAATGATCGGCGCGCGATATTTGCTGCAGATGGCGGCGATGCGTGCGGTCTCTTCGGTGTTCAGCGGAAACGCTACGGCGTCGGGCGCGATCGGGTTGTGATAGGCCACGTCGCGGCCATGTTCCTCGCATACGCCGCGCGATGTGGAGAGGCGCTCACCAAGAAGAGCCTGAAGTTCGGAGATGGCGCCTTGGATGTCGCGCTCGGGCTTTGCGGTGGCCATGTTCATTGACCTCCGGCAATAGCAGCGGCCTTGCTGTGGGTGATCGTCAGGCGCTCTGCCTGCGTCCCGCTGCGGAAGCGCGCCAGCAATTCAGCCTGACGCTTTTCGGCGGCGGCGACATTGGCGTCCTTCACATGGCCGAAGCCGCGCATGGTTTCTGGCGTACGCGCGATCTCCGCCGCCAGCGCGTGATTGGCGGGCGTTAAACCGGCGAGCAGCTCAGTTACAATCGCCTCGTATTTGCCGATCAGTGCGCGCTCCATCTTGCGTTCCGCCTGCCAGCCGAAAAAATCGAACCGCCCGCCGCGCAGGCGTTTCATGTTCGCCAGAACCTTGAAGCCATTGTGAAGCCATGGCCCGAAGCTGCGCTTAAGGCGATGGCCGCTCGATTTGTCCGTTTTGGAGATCAGCGGCGGCGCCAGATTGTAGCGCAGGGTGAAGCCGTCCTCGAACGCGTCGCCGAGCTTCTTCGCGAAAGCCGGGTCCACATGCAGCCGCGCGACCTCGTATTCATCCTTGTAGGCCAGCAGCTTGAAGTAATTCCGCGCCACGGCCTCGGTGAGGGCGGTTGCGCCGGGCGTCACGGCCTGCTCGCGCGCATCCACGACCTCGACTAGCCGCTTGTAGCGCGACGCATAGGCCTCGTCCTGATACCCGACCAGGAACGCTGCGCGCCGGGCGATGATCTCATCCAGAGTCTCGGGCGCTTCATCGGTCTTGAATCCGGCAGCGTGCAAGACGGCGTCAAGATCCACTGCCGCGATCCGGCCCCACTCAAACGCGCTCTTGTTCATAGCGATGGAAACGCCATTGAGTTCGATCGCGCGCAACAGAGCCTCCGCCGACAGCGGTACAAGCCCTTGCTGGAACGCATAGCCCAGCATGAAGAGGTTCATGGCGATGCCGTCGCCCAGAAGCGTCTCGGCCAGAAGATGCGCGTCGAGGGCGTCCGTATTGTTCCGCCCCAATGTCTGCGTGACGCGCAGCATCATTGTCTCGCTCTGGAAGTCGAGATCGGGCTCGAAGACGAATTCCGGCGGCGGCGCGATATGGGTGTTGATCACCGCGCGCGTATGCTGCGGCTTGATCGCTGTCATCACTTCGCGGTCGGCGGCGACCACCAGATCGCAGGCGATCATGGCGTCCGCGTCGTGTTTGGGCACGCGCGCCGAGTGCAATGCGTCCGCGCGATCGGACAGCCGGATATAGCTCACGACCGCGCCGTTCTTCTGGGCAAGGCCGATGGAGTCCAGCACCGAGGCGGACTTGCCGTCCAGATGCGCCGCCATGCCGATCAGGGCGCCGATCGTCACAACCCCGGTGCCGCCAATGCCGGTGATCAACAGATTGTGCGGACGGTCGCCAATGCGCGCGCCAGGATCGCTCAAGCGGGCGCGCAAGTCCGCCGGCGGCTTGGCCGCGGCGCGGCGGCGTGGCCTGGCGTTCTCCACCGTGACGAAGCTGGGGCAGAAGCCCTCCTTGCAGCTGTAATCCTTGTTGCAGCTGGATTGATTGATCGCGCGCTTGCGCCCGAAGGGCGTCTCCAGCGGCTCGATGGACACGCAATTGGACTTCACGCCGCAATCGCCGCAGCCCTCGCACACCAGATCGTTGATGAACATGCGCACGGGTGGATCGGGAAACTCGTTGCGCTTGCGGCGGCGGCGTTTCTCCGCCGCGCAGGTTTGATCGTAAATGATCGCCGTGACGCCGGGCGTGGCGGCGAAATCGCGCTGGACCGCGTCCAGCTGATCGCGCCCGTGAAACGTCGCGCCCGGCGTAAAGGCGGCGGTGTTCGCATATTTGCCAGGCTCGTCGCTGACGATTGCGATGCGCCGCACACCTTCGGCCGCCAATTGCCGCGAGATTTGCGGCACGTCCGGCCGGCCTTCCACGGGTTGTCCGCCCGTCATCGCGACGGCGTCGTTATACAGGATCTTGTACGTGATGTTCACCTTCGCCGCGATTGCAGCGCGGATCGCCAGCGTGCCCGAATGCGCATAGGTGCCGTCGCCCAGATTCTGGAAAATGTGCGTATCGCTGACGAACGGCGCCTGACCGATCCAGTGTACGCCCTCCCCGCCCATTTGCGTGGAGGGCTCGGTGGCGAATTGCGGCGTCCATACGCCCATCCAGTGACAGCCGATGCCGCCGGCCGCGCGCGTGCCTTCGGGGTGGCGGATGGACGTGGAATGAGGACAGCCGGAGCAGAAATAGGGCTTGCGTCCATAAGGCGCTGAATCCGCCACTGCGCTGGCGCGTGCGGCAAGATCGTTGCGCCGCGCGGCAATGTCCGCGTCCGGCTCGATGTTCAGGATGCGCGCTGCGATGGCGGTGGCGACGTCCACGGCGTCGAGTTCGCTATGCGGCCGCAACAGCGGGGCGCCATCCTCATCCGTCTTGCCGGTGATGCGCGGGCGCTGGGATTCCGGCCAGTTGTAGAGGATCGAGCGGATCTGCGTTTCCAGAACCGGCTGCTTTTCCTCGACCACCAGCACTTCCTGCAGGCCCTTGCAGAAGGTCTGGATGCAGTCAGGGTCCAGCGGCCAGGTCTGGCCGATCTTCAGCAGCGAAACGCCTAGGCGCTGCGCCTTCGCTTCATCAATGCCGAGTTCCGCCAGCGCCTCGCGCACATCCAGATAGCTCTTGCCCACGGTGATGATACCCAGCCGGGCATTGGCGGGCTTGAAGATCGTGCGGTTGATCTGCGGATTGGCGCGCATGAAGGCGTAAACGGCTGGCAGCTTCTGATCCAGCATCCGCGCTTCCTGCTGGAAGCGATTGTCGGGCCAGCGCAAACCAAGGCCCTCCGGCGGCATGTCGAAATCCACGGGCAGGAACGTCGCGCCGCGGTCATAGCCGGTTTCGATGGTTTGCGAGCGGTCCATGATGTTCGGCTCAACCTTGAAGCCGGTCCAGCAGCCCGAATACCGCGAGAGGGCAAAACCATAGAGACCGAAGTCGATCACATCCTGCACGTCGCTGGGAAACAGCATCGGCATCAGATGATTCATCGCGCCGTAATCGGACTGATTGGCGATGTCGGAGCTTTTCGCCGCGTGGTCGTCGCCAATCACGGCGAGGGCGCCGCCATGCTTCGAGGATCCTGCAAAATTGGCGTGCTTCAGCGCATCGCCGGCGCGGTCGAAGCCGGGATTCTTGCCGTACCAGATGCCGAACACGCCGTCATACTTCGCCGCCCCGAACGTGCCGACCTGTTGCGCCCCCCAGATCGCCGTCGCCGCAAGCTCTTCGTTCAGGCCGTTCTGAAAAGTGATGTCATGCGCCGTCAGGATGTCGCTGACCTTCCAGAGTTCCTGATCGTAGATGCTCAGGGGCGATCCGCGATAGCCGGTGACCAGCCCGGCGGTTTTCAGTCCGGCGCGGACATCGCGGCGCTTTTGTTCAATCGGCAGACGCACAAGCGCCTGCGTGCCGGTCAGGTAGATGCGACCGCTCTCGGCGAGGTATTTGTCGTTCAGGCTGACGTCGCGAAGCGTCATTGAACAAACCTCTAGAAGCGCACGTCCAAACCAAGCGCGCGCGCAATCAGCAAGAGCTGGATCTGGCTGGAGCCGTCGCCGATCGTGCAGATGCGGTTGTCACGCAGATAGCGGGACGGCGGACAATCATCCATATAGCCCCAGCCGCCATGCACCTGGATCGCCAGATTGGCGCATTCCGAGGCGACCTCCGTCGCGTAATATTTCGCGGTGGAAAGGTCCTTCATGTCCGGCTCGCCATCGGCGCCGAACGACCACGCGGCCTTGTACACCAGCATCCGCGCCGCATCGACCTTGATCGAGATATGCGCGACCATTTCCTGGATCAGCTGCAATTTCCCAAGTGACGCGCCGAAGGCCTGCCGTTCCTGCGCGAACTTCACCGCGCTCTCAAGGCTGGCCTGCGCCAGACCGAGCGAGCAGGTGGCGAGGAACAGGCGCGCCTGCTGATAGCCCCGGTGCAGAATGATGCGGCCCTTGTCGACTTCGCCGATCATGTTCGAGGCGGGCAGGACGCAATCGCCGAAATAAAGCGGGCGCGTATCGGACGAGCGCCAGCCCATCTTCTTGTACTTCTCGCCCTGCGTGTAGCCCTTCGTCCCGTTCGGCACGAGAAACAAAGAGAAGCTCTTCTTTGGGGCGCTCGGCGGGCTGGTGACCACCAGAACGATGGCGAAGGAGGAGATATCCGTGCCCGGATTGGTGATATAAGCCTTCTGGCCGTTCAGCACCCAATTGTCGCCGTCGCGGCGCGCATTGGTGATGAAGCCTGCGGTGTCCGATCCCGCTTGCGGCTCCGTGCCCGCGATAGAGCAGATGCGTTTGCCCGAAACGATATCCGGCAGATATTGCTCGGCAAGCGCGCGGTCGCCAAAGCGCGCCAGCGTCAGGCCAGTGGCGATGCTGACCATCGCGCCGACGGCGAGCGACTGATCCGCGCGCGCGACTTCTTCCAGCGCCAGAGTCGCTTCCATGACGCCGAGGCCCATGCCGCCCCATTCCTCAGCAAAGGGGATGGAGAGCACGCCCAGATCGCCCAGCTTGTGAAACAAATCGGTCGGGAAGACGCCGTCGCGGTCCAGCGCTTCGGCGCGCGGCGCGATTTCCCGTTGCGAAAACTCCGCAACCCGCTCTTTCAGCTCTTTTTGTTCTTTTGTGAGCGCGAAATCCATGCCGCTCCTCCCTGATGTCTTTTTGTTTTCGATACTTGGAAACGGACAGCGCCGTTAGTCAAATCAATTCCCGGCTGGAGCAGGGCGCTTGCGCATCAAGGCCGCGCGCTCGCAGCTGGCCACCATGTCGCCGTGCTGGTTGAAGGTTTCGTGGAAGAGATTGACGATGCCTTCATTCGGGCGGGATTTGCTCTCGCGCTTGCTCCGCACGGTCGTGCGCACCTTGATGGTGTCGCCCTGAAACAGCGGCTTCGGAAAGCGCACATCCGTCATGCCCAGATTGGCGAGCGTGGTGCCGAAGGTGGTGTCGTTGATCGACATCCCGACCATGCAGCCGAGCGTGAACAGGCTGTTGACCAGCGGTTTGCCCCATTCGGATTTCGCCGCATAATGCGCATCGATATGCAGAGGCTGAACATTCATGGTCAGCAGCGAGAACCAGACATTGTCCGTCTCGGTGATGGTGCGCGTCCAGGGATGGTCGAACACCATGCCGTCCTCGAATTCCTCGAACCACAAACCCGCCATCATGCAACCTCCTCTAACTCGTCTGGTGTGATCTCCAGCAACACCGTGCCCGCCGTGACGATCATGCCGGTTGAAACATGGACCGCCTTGACCACGCCGTCGGCGGGCGCGGTGAGGGAGTGCACTAGTTTCATCGCTTCCATCTGCGCGACGCTGTCGCCCTTTTTCACGCTGGCGCCGGGTATCACGAAGATGTTCGTCACCGTGCCGGGCAACGGCGCGGCCAGGGCATTGCCGCTGGGCGCCTCGGATTGATCGCTACCGCTCAAGGCCGCGTCGATTTTCAAGTGCGCCTTGGCGGTGAGGCTGAGGCCGTTCAGTGAGACGGAGACACCATCGGCGTGCTGGCGATAGGCGGCGCTGCGCGCCGCGCCATTTTCTTCGAAGGTGAGGGCATCGGCTCCCACCGCAACATTGCTTAAGGTGATTACGTTCTCGCCGATCCGCGCCTGCGCGGCGCTATTGGCGATCTGCAGATCGACATCCACGGCGCCATACTCATCCGCGAGAGTCACAACGGATTGCGCCGGATGCGCGGCGCCCATGATGCGGAACGCCGAGCGTGCGTGCCATGGATTGGCGGGTATTTCCCATTCGCGCGCCTGCACATTCAGATGCAGATACGCGGCGGCGGCGCGCAGGACCGCAAGCGTAGCGGCGTCCGGCGTCCAGCCTTCGGGAAACGCCTGAGCGATAAAGCCTGTCGTCGCGCGGCCTTCGGCGAAGAGCGGGTGACGCACGGAATCGATCAGGAAGGGCTGGATGGTCGGCACGCCCAGCAGGACTGTCTCTTCCAGACCTGTCGCCAGACGCTCCACCGCGGCATTGCGTGTGGGCGCGTACGCGATCGCCTTGGCGAGCAGTGAATCGTAAAACGGGCTGACGACCGATCCCGCTTCAACGCCAGTGTCGAAGCGCAGCGTCCTTGGCGCCGAGACGGCCGCGAGCATACCCGTCGCCGGTTGGAAATTAAGGTCCGCACGCTCGGCGGTAATGCGCGCCTCGATGGCGTGCCCGCGCGTGGTGATCTGGTCTTGCGTCAGCGGCAGGTCTCCGCCGCTGGCCGCAATGATCTGCCACTCCACCAGATCCACGCCGGTCACCAACTCGGTCACCGGATGTTCGACCTGCAGGCGCGTGTTCATCTCCAGGAAGAAGGGCGATTGCCCCGCCGCATCCATGATGAATTCGACAGTGCCTGCGGAGTCATAACCGATGGCGCGGCCGAGTTTCAGCGCCGCATCGTAAAGCTTTTGGCGCACAGCATCCGGCAGGTTTGGCGCCGGGGATTCTTCCAGCACCTTCTGATTGTTGCGCTGGACCGAGCAATCGCGCTCGAACAGGTGCACGACATGGCCTTGCTTGTCGCCGCAGAGCTGCACTTCCAAATGGCGCGGATTCTGGATCAGCTTTTCCAGCAGCACCGCATCGTCGCCAAAGGCGCTACGCGCTTCGGCCTGCGCGTCTTTCAATGCGGACTTGAACGCCGCCGCATCATCCACGCGCCGCATGCCGCGCCCGCCGCCGCCCGCCGAAGCCTTGATCAGCAGCGGATAGCCGATGCGGTCGGCTTCTGTCTGCAATGCCGCTGGAGATTGATCCTCGCCATTGTAACCGGGCACGACAGGCACGCCCGCCGCGATCGCGATCCGCTTGGACTCGATCTTCGAGCCCATCGCCTGCACGATCTTTGGCGAGGGGCCGATAAAGAGGAGTCCAGCATCCTCGCAGCGCTGCGCGAAGACGGCGTTTTCCGACAGAAAGCCATAGCCGGGGTGGATCGCATCCACGCCCTCGCGCGCGGCGGCGGCCAGGATGGCGTCCATATTCAAGTAGGATTCCCGCGCCGAAGCCCGTCCGATGCGCACGGCGGAATCCGCCAGCTTCACATGCAGCGCCTCGGCATCCGCATCCGAGTACACCGCAACGGCGCGGATGTTCAGACGGCGGCAGGTGCGGATCACACGTACGGCGATTTCGCCGCGATTGGCGATCAGGATCGAGCGGATGGGGTTTTGCGCCATGACCTGCCTCACATCCGGTAGACGGGGCGGTGGCCCGTCTGCGGCGGCTGCATGGCGGCGATGGCGAGCGTCAGGCTCAGGACTTCGCGCGTATCCTTGGGCTCGATCAGACCGTCGTCCCAGACGCGCGCGGTGCAATAATAGGGGTCGGACTGGCGGTCGAACATTTCGCGCAATTCGGCCTCATAGCGCTTCAACTCTTCCTCGCCGCCGTCGCGCGTGATGGAAGAGCGCCGCAGATCCATCATCACCGAGCTGCCGATGTCCGCGCTCATCGTGCAGAGGCGCGCATTCGGCCACATGAACATGAAACGCGGCCGGAAGCCTCGTCCGCTCATGCCGTAATTGCCGGCCCCGTAAGAGCCGCCAGTGACCAGCGTGATACGCGGCACGCGCGCGTTCGATACAGCATAGACCAGCTTCGCCGAATGCTTGGCGATGCCGCCGCGTTCGGCCTCCGAACCGACCATGAAGCCGGTGATGTTCTGCAGGAACAGCAGCGGGATATTGCGCTGGTCGCAAAGCTCGATGAAATGCGCGCCCTTCACCGAGGATTCCGAAAACAGGACGCCATTATTGGCCAGAATGCCGACGGGCAGGCCGTTAATATGTGCGAAGCCTGTCACCAGCGTGGGGCCGTAGAGCGGCTTGAACTCGTCGAATTCGCTGCCGTCCACCAGGCGTGCGATGATCTCGCGCTGGTCGAAGGGACGGGTCAGATCGCCGCCGACAATCCCTGGAATGTCGTCGATGCTATAAAGCGGCGCCTTCGGCATTTTCAGCCGCCCATGCAAGGGTTGCTGGACGTTCAGATTGCCGATCAGCTCGCGCGTTTTGGCGATGGCCTCGAACTCGTTCTGCGCCAGATAATCCGACACGCCGGACACGCGCGAATGCATGTCGGCGCCGCCGAGCGAGTCGCGATCCACGATCTCGCGGATCGCCGCTTTCACGATCTGCGGCCCGCCCAGATGCACGCTGCTATTGCCGC
>CAYNCS010000041.1:0-23158 GCA_964395875.1 uncultured Caulobacteraceae bacterium
GGCTGGAGCGGGACGGCGCCGGCGGCCGCACGGCCGCTTTGCAGGCAGGCCCAGATTGGGAGGACCGGATTGTCGCTATCTGAGCGCGCGAAACAGGAACGAGCCAAGCGCCTGGAGGCGTTTCTGGTGGATCAGGGCTGGTCGACCGCGACTCGGAACTCCCTAGCCGGCGACGCTTCAACGCGGCGATACGAGCGCCTGCGCCTGCCCGGGTATGACGCGATCCTGATGGACGCGCCGCCTTCGGCCGAAAGCGCGCCCTGCCCGCCCAACGCCTCCGTCGAAGAGCGGCTGAAGCTCGGTTACAACGCCGCCGCCCGTCTGGCCGCCAGCCGGGTCGACGCGTTCGTCGCGATCTCGGGCCGCCTGCGTTACATGCAGCTCTCCGCGCCGGAGATTTTCGCGCACGACTGCAAGCAGGGCTTCGCCATCGTGGAGGATCTTGGCGACGCGATCTACGCCGCCGAAATCCGGGACCGGGGCGCCAACGAGCTGGAACTCTATTCCGAAGCCATCGACACGCTGCTGCAGCTTCACAAATCCTCGCCGCCGCGCTCCCTGGAATATAAGGGCGCCGAATGGCCGGTGATGCTCTACGACGAAACGGCGCTTCTGGCGGAGACCGAGTTGTTGCTCGACTGGTACGCTGAAAAGCACAAGGGCGTCACGATCGATCCCGCCGCGCGCGCCGCTTGGAAGGACGCATGGCGCGAAGTGTTTCCGGTCCTTGGCGCGGCGCGGCCGGTTCTGGTTCTGCGCGATTACCACGCCGAAAATCTGCTCTGGCTGCCCAACCGCGACGCGGGCAAGCGCACCGGCCTGCTGGATTTTCAGGACGCCTTGGCCGGACACCCCGCCTACGATCTGGTGTCGCTGCTGGAGGATGCACGCCGCGACGTCGATCCCGGTCTGGCGGCCGAAATGGTCGAACGCTACATCGCGGGCGCCTTCGATCTGGAAGTCGATCCGTTTCGCGCCTCCTATGCAGTGCTGGGCGCGCAGCGCAACGCCAAGATCATCGGGATTTTCTGCCGCCTCGCCATTCGTGACGGCAAAGAGCGGTATCTCGATCTATTGCCGCGCGTACAGGGGCATTTCCGCCGGAACATGGCGCACCCGGCTTTGGCGCCGGTCGCGCACTGGTTCGAGGCGCATCTGCCAACCGAAGAACTGGCGCCGCAATCATGAGCGCGGGCCGGAAAGCACTGGTGCTGGCGGCGGGGCTCGGCACGCGCATGCGGCCGCTGACCAATGACCGTCCCAAGCCGCTGATCGAGGTCGGCGGCAAGGCGCTCGTCGATCACATGCTCGACCGCATGGCGAAGGCGGGCGTGGAGGACGCAATCGTCAACGTGCATTATTGCGCCGATCAGATGGAGGCGCATCTGGCGCGCCGCGCGGCGCCGCACATCACGATATCGGATGAACGCGCGCTATTGCTGGAGACCGGCGGCGCTTTGGCGAAAGTGCGCCCGCTGCTTGGCGACGCGCCTGTTTTCATCGCCAACACCGATTCGATCTGGACCGAAGACGGACAGCCCGCTTTCGATGCGCTGCGCGATGCTTTCGATCCGGCGCGCATGGATTTCCTTCTCTTGCTGGCGCGCATGGATCGTCTCTTAGGTTTTGGCGACAAGGGCGATTTCGCCCTGCTGCCGGACGGGCGTCTCGCCTGGCCGAAAGACGCGCCGCAGGCCCACCATTACGCCTATACCGGCGTGCAGCTGATGCGCCCGCAGGTCGCCGACGGCGCGCCGGTCGAGCCGTTCTCGCTGCGCAAGTTCTGGGAATCCTCGCTGGCGCAGGGGCGCGTGTACGGAATCGTGCTGGACGGTTTCTGGATGCATGTCGGCGATCCCGCCGCGCGCGATGAGGCCGAAGTCGCGCTGGAAAACCTCTCGTCTTTGACGTCCGCCGGATCGCCGTGAGCGACGCGCTCTTCCTCACGCCCGCGCCGCGCATTTTCACGATCCCCGCCGGCGCGCAATTTCTTCCGTCCTTAGCGGCCGGACTGCACGCCGCGCTCGACGATCCGAACGATCCGCTGGCTTTGTCGCGCACGCTGGTGCTCGTGCCGACGCGGCGCGCGGCGCAGGCGCTGGCCGAAGCCTTCGCGCAATTAGGCGGCGGCGCGGCTTTGCCCCCGCGCATCGCGCCCCTGGGCGATCTGGAAATCGAAGACGATCCGCCGCCGATCATGGGCTCCAACCTCTCCGTCGCACCCGCCATCGACGATCTGGCGCGCCAGATGGAACTGGCGGCGCTGCTGGCGGCGAAAGCGTCGGCCGAAGGCGTTTCGCTGCACGCCGCGGGCGCACTGGCGCTGGCGCGGGAATTGGCCGGGCTTCTGGATCAGGCGGCATTCTACGACGCGCCCGCATGGGACGATCTGGCCAATCTCGTCGAGGATGAAAACCTCGCGATGCATTGGCGGCGCAACGCGCAATTCCTGCAGATCGTCGCCGAATACTGGCCGGTGCGGCTGAAGACGCAGGGGCTGATCGATCCGGGCCGGCGCCGCGCAATGATCACCGATACGATTGCGCAACGCTGGCGCGCACACGCCCCGCAAAGCCCGATCATCATCGCGGGCTCCACCGGCGCGCAGCCCGCCACGCGGCGCCTGATAGAAGCGGCCGCGCACGCGCCGCGGGGTTTGGTGGTGCTGCCGGGCCTCGATCAGGATCTCGACAAGACCGCCTGGGAAGAACTCGACGCGCAGCATCCGCAGCGGGCGCTGAAAGGCGTGCTGGAACATCTGAAGATCGACCGCGCCGACGTACGCCTTTGGCCGACAATCGACGAAGCGCCGCAGGCGCGCCGCCGCCGCCGTCTCATCAACGAAGCGCTGAGGCCCGCCGAACGCACCGCCGACTGGCTCGATCGTCTGCAATTGCTGGCGAACGCCGAACAGCAAACCGTGGCGGAGTTTGCGGCCTCGGGCGTGTCCGGCATGACGCGCATGGATGCGCGCAACGATGAAGAGGAGGCGCTCGCGGTCGCGCTGCATGTGCGCGGCGCGCTGGAGCAGGGGCTTGAGCATATTCTGGTGGTCACGCCCGAAGCGGGGCTGGGGCGGCGCATCGCCGCCAAATTGTCGCGCTGGGGCGTGAACCCCGATGCATCCATGGGCCCGAATCTGGCTGAGGCGCCGGTCGGTGGATTCCTGAATGCGCTGTTGCATGTCGCGCTCGATCCGGACGACGCGCTGAACTGGGCGGCGCTTTTGAAAAGCCCGCTTCTGACCATTGGCCGGGAGCCGGAAGAGGCGCGCCGCGCCGCCTCGGTTTTTGAGCGCAAAAATCTTCGGGGCCGCATGCCGCCGCCTTTGGGCAAGCTTGCAGGTCACCTCGATCCGGTGAAGGACAAGATGGCCGTCGACTTCGCGCGCGATCTCAGTCAGCGGCTCGCGCCGCTGGCCGTGACGCTGCGCGCGGACATGATCGCGCTGCCGGCTTTGACGCAAACGCTGCTGGAAACAGCCGAAGCGCTCGCGCGGCTGAAGGGCGAAGACGGCGCGATGATCGAAGGCGCGGCGCGTCTGTGGTCCGGTTCGGATGGCGAGATCGCCGCCGACCTCTTCACGCGCGTTCTGGCCCTGAGCGAGCAAAGCCTGCAGAGCCCGCCGCGCGATGCGGTGGATGCGCTGGGCGCGTTGATCCGCGAACGCCGGGTGCGCCGCAAGGATGGCGATGCGCGCGTGCGCATCCTGGCGCCGCTGGAAGCGCGCTTGCTCGACGCCGATCTGGTGATCCTCGCCGGGCTCAACGAAGGCGCCTGGCCGGCGGCGGCGGGCGCCGATGCTTTGACGGGGCCGCGCTTGCGCAAGGCTCTGAGTCTCCCGGATTTAGAGGAACGCGTGGCGCTCGCCGCGCACGATTTCGCCGAACTGGCCTGCGCGCCGAATGTGATTCTCAGCCGCGCGCATCGGGTGGATTCCGCGCCGGCCGTCGCCTCGCGCTGGCTGTGGCGGCTGTCCACATTGGCCGAAGGCGCGCTGGGCGCCGAACAGGCGCGGCAAACGTTCGCCGATTCCCGCGATTGCCTTCACGTCGCGCGCGCGCTCGATGCGCCCGAGAAAATCACGCCCGCCAGCGCGCCTGCGCCGAGGCCGCCCGTGAACGCACGCCCGCGCCGCCTCAGCGTGACGGACATCGAAAACCTGATCCGCGATCCCTACTCGATCTACGCCAAGAAGATTCTCGGCCTGTCGCCGCTGGATTCCATCGGGCCGATGGACGATGCGCGGGCGCTCGGCACCTGCATCCACGCGGCGCTTGAAAACTATTGCAAAGGGACGGCGCGCGGATCCGAGGCGGTGTTGTTTCATCTGGAAAAGGCGCTCGCCGATTACGGCGTGCCGAAAGAGCAGCGCGAGCGTCTGTGCATCCGTCTGGAAGAAACCGCGCGCGACTTCGCGCAATGGCATGACGGCCAGGAGGCGGCGGGCGCACGTGTGCATCACGAAGTGAAGGGCGAATGGGCATTGCCCAATATGTCGCCGGCTTTCACGCTCTCGGGCCGCGCCGACCGCATCGACATGATGCCGGACGGACGGGCCGAGATCTTCGATTACAAGACGGGCTCCAGCCCCACGATCAAGGAAGCGCTCAGCTTCGTGCCGCAATTATCGCTCGAAGCGGCGATGCTGGCCAATGGCGCGTTCAAGCTGGAAGGCGGCGAAGTCCTGCGCGCGCCGACGAAAGCGCTGGCCTATCTCCGCTTCAAAAAACCATGGAGCACGGACCTGATCGCCGAGGGCGCGGCGGTCGAGCATGTCGTCAAAGAAAAGATCGACCAATTGATGGGCATGCTGGTTCAGTACGCCAAGGAAGAGCAGCCTTATCTGTCGAAGCCGCGCGCGAAATTCGTGCGCAAGGCGCAGGATTCGGTGGGCGATTACGACTTGCTCGCGCGCCGCGCCGAATGGGCCGATGCGGAAGGGGAGGGCGAATGAACAAGCCGCTCGATCCCGTCGCCGAGGCGACCCGTAATCAGAACGTCGCCGCCTCGCCCAGCGTCACGGCGTGGGTGACGGCGAACGCCGGCTCCGGAAAGACCAAGGTGCTGATCGACCGCGTCGCGCGTCTGCTGCTGGAAGGCGCCAAGCCCGAGGCGGTGCTCTGCATCACCTACACAAAGGCCGCCGCGGCTGAGATGAAGGACCGCCTGTTCGCGCGTCTGGGCGCCTGGTCGACCATGGGCGACGATCAGCTGGCGCGTGAACTCTCCAAGCTCAACAATAACGGCGAGCGGGACGAACCGCTGGATCGCTTTGACGCCGCGCGTCTGCGCCAGGCGCGCGCTTTGTTCGCGAAGGCGCTCGAGACGCCGGGCGGCATCAAGATCCAGACCATCCATGCCTTCGCCGAACGGCTGCTGCGGCAATTCCCGCTGGAGGCGGGCGCGCCGCCCGGTTTTGGCGTGGTGGACGATTCCATCGGCGCCGTACTGCGCGCCGAGAGCGTGCGCGCCTTGCATGATGCGGAAGACCTCACCGCGCATTTGCGCGCGGTGGCGGGGCGCGCGTTCGAGGCGGACTTTCAGCGTTTGCTGTCGGCCGCGCTCGCCGCGCGCGCCAGCGTCGGGCGCTTCGTACAGATTCATGGCGGGTTCGAAGAGGCGTTGGCGCAGGTGCGCGCGTTGTGCGGCGCGCGCGGTGAAGAAACGCCGCAGGACATTATCAGCGAATATGTGCGCGGATTTTCGGTCAAGAGCGCCGACGCCGCTTTGGCGGCGCTACGCGAATCCGAAAAGCCGACGGACGCCGATACGGCCAACGCCCTAGCCGCAGCCTTGCGGGCGCCCTCCGACCTGCAGACCTATATGGCGCTGCGACAGGTCTTCCTGACCAAGACCGGCACGCTGCGCAAGACCATCGCCACAGCGGCGGTGATGAACGACGCGCGCGGGGCGTTCCTGAAATCCGAGGCGCTGCGTTTCGACGACGCCGAGCGCCGCGTGCGCGCCGCGCAATTGGCCGAAGCCTCCTGCGCCCTGTTTGCTTTGGCGGCGCGCGCCGTAGACGCTTATAGCGGAGCCAAGCAGAGGCGCGCCGCTCTGGATTTCGACGATCTGGTCGATTACGCCGTGCGCATGCTGCGCGACGACGCGGCGGCGCGCTGGATCGCCTACAAGCTGGATCAGCGCGTCGATCATGTGCTTGTCGACGAAGCGCAGGATACGGCGCCCGCCCAATGGGATCTGGTGCGCGCGGTGATCGAGGAGTTCTTCTCCGGCGCGGGCGCGCGCGATGTGCTGCGCACCGTGTTCGCCGTCGGCGACGAAAAGCAGAGCATCTATTCCTTTCAGGGCGCGGACCCGGACCGGTTTCTGCAGGAACGCGGCGAAATCGCCAGAATGACCCAATACGCGGGCGTGCCCTATGCCGGTCCGTCGCTGGAGGTGTCGTTTCGCTCGGCGCCGGAAATTCTCAGCGTGGTCGATCAATTGTTCGACGACGAAGCCATTGCGCAATTCGCCTTCGGCGCGGGCGGCCGCGCAACGCACAAAGCCTCGCGGCATATGCATCAGGGTCGCGTCGAATGGTGGGCGGGCGCGAAAGCCGATGAGAGCGGCGACGACGAGCCCTGGCGCGCGCCCCTTGATCGCGACAAGGAAACAAGCGCGCCGGCCAAGCTGGCGCAGGCCATCGCCGCGCGCATCCGCAGCGATCTGGATAAGGGACTTGCCGTCTGGGATCGCGGGCCGGACGGCTGGATCGAACGCCCGATGCGTCCGTCCGATGTGATGATCCTGGTGCGCAAGCGCGGCGGCCTGTTCCGGCAGATCCTGAAAGAACTGAAACGCAAGCAGGTGCCGGTGGCGGGCGCCGACCAGATTCGTCTGAACGATGAACCGGCGGTGCTCGATTTGCTCGCGATCGCGCGCGCGGCGTTGTTGCCGGAGGACGATCTCTCCGTGGCCGAAGCCCTGCGCACGCCGCTCTTCGGCTTGAGCGAGGAGGATCTGTATGAATTGGCTTACGATCGCGGCGGCCAGCATCTGCGTGAACGTTTGCGTGCGGCGGCGAAGCCGCATCTGATCGCCGCCGATACGCTGCTAAATGAATGCGAAGCGCGCGCCCGCGCCGTCCCGCCTTACGAATTCTTCGCGGCGCTTCTCGAAAAGCTCGACGCCGCGGGCCAAAGCGGCTGGCGGCGCATGATCACGCGCCTGGGCCGGGAGGCGCGCGAAAGCCTGGAAGAAATGCTCAGTCGCGCTTTGGCGCACGGTCAGGGTCCGGCGCCGAGCCTGCAGCGTTTCGTCGCCGAAATCGCCGGGGACGACGCGCCGGTGAAGCGTGAATTCGATTCCGGCGGCGACGAAGCGCGCGTCATGACAGTGCACGGCTCCAAGGGGCTGGAAGCGCCGGTCATCTATCTGCCCGACACGATCGGCGGCGGCGGTGCGCGCGACGTGGGGCTTTTCACGGATGAAGAGAGCGGCTTCCTGTGGGCCGCGCCGGACCTGAAATCGGATGTCATCGACGCCGCGAAGAGCCGCCGCGACGATCGCGCCAAGGCCGAGGATCTGCGGTTGCTCTATGTCGCCGCGACGCGGGCGCGCGATCAATTGGTGGTTTGCGCGGCGCTGCCGCGAAAGGGCAATACCGACGCGTCCTGGCACGCCAAGCTGGAAATGGCGGCGCGGGCCGCCGGTGCGCAGGAAACCGAAACGCCGTTCGGCCCTGGCCTCGCGCTGGGCGCGCCGCCGAAATATCTGGGGGCGGAAGATGTCGCCAAGACGCGCGCCATGATTCCGGCGTGGGCCGCATCGCCTATCGCGCCCGCGCCGTCGCGGCGCTTGGCGCCCACGGCGGCCGCCTCCGCCGAGATCGCGCTCTCGCCGCTGCAGGGCTCGATGGAAGGGCGCTTCCGCCGCGGCTCGCTGATCCACCGTCTGCTGCAAAGCTTGCCCGAAGCGCCGGAGGCGGATCGCCGCAAGCTTGCGACCGGCATGCTGGCGACCGAACCCGACCTGTCCGAAAAGCAGCGCAAGGAGATCCTCTCTACGACGCTGAAGGTGCTCGACCACAAGGACCTCTCGCCGGTCTTCGCGCCGAACGGCGTGGCCGAGGCGGCCATCGTCGGCTGGGGGCCGGGCCTGCCGGAGGGCGTGCAGATTTCCGGTCGCGCCGACCGTCTGATCGTGACCGATGAGGAGGCGGTGATCGTGGACTTCAAGACCAACCGCCCGGCGCCTGACCGCATCGAGGACGCGCCGGAAGCCTATATCGCTCAGATGGCGGCTTATCGCGCTGTGCTGGCGGCGCGGCTGCCGGGGCGGAAGGTCCGCTGCGCTTTGGTCTGGACGGACGGACCCAGCGTCATGCCGATCCCGGATCACATGCTGGATTCCGCCCTTACAGGCTTGAGAAATCCCGATAAACCCGCTGTAGGATGAGCTTTGATAAAGCGGGCCTTCAGAGGAAGGCCGTTGCGCCGGCGCCGCGGCGCATTACATCCTCGCCACACATGATATGTTCGCGTCAGAATCAGACGCACGAGTACGAAAGGGGCTCTCCCATGCCGAAACCCGTCACCGACGACAATTTTGACGCCGACGTCCTGAAGGCCTCCGGCCCGGTGGTCGTGGATTTTTGGGCCGAATGGTGCGGCCCGTGCCGCCAGATCGCCCCGGCTCTGGAGGAAATCTCCAAGGAGCGTGAGGCGGTCTCCATCGTGAAGCTCAATATCGACGACAGCCCGCTGACCACTGGCAAATATGGCGTGCGCGGCATCCCGACCCTGATCCTCTTCAAGGACGGCAAGGTCGTCTCAAAGAAGATGGGCGCCATGCCGAAATCGAAGATCCTGGAATGGATCGACGAGGAAACCGCGAAGGCGTAATCGCCGCGTCAGCGCAAAAAACAAAGGGCCAGGCGAACGAACGCCTGGCCCTTTTCATTTGGTCGCGGAAGCCCCGGTTATTTGGGCGCCATGATCATGATCATCTGGCGGCCTTCCAGGCGCGGTTCGAGTTCCACCTTGGAGACGCCGTCGAAATCGGCCTTCACCTTCTGGAGCAATTCATAGCCCAGATGCGGGTGCGCCATTTCCCGGCCCCGGAAACGCAAGGTGACCTTCACCTTATCGCCTTCCTCGAAGAAGCGGTGCATGGAGCGGATCTTGACGTCGTAATCGTGCGTGTCGATGCCGGGACGGAATTTTACTTCCTTGATTTCAACAACTTTTTGGTTCTTCCGGGCTTCAGCCTTGCGCTTCTGCTCCTGGAATTTGAACTTGCCGAAATCGAGGATTTTGACGACGGGCGGGTTCGCATTTGGCGCGACTTCCACCAAGTCCAGTCCGGCCTCCTGAGCGGCTTCCAGAGCCGCCTGGATCGGCATTTCGCCCTGTTTTTCCCCCTGATCGTCGATCAGGAGAACGCGCGGGACGCGAATTTCTTCATTGATGCGCGGGCCCTCGCGCGACGGCGGCGGGGCGTTGTTAGGACGGCGAACGATCGGACATCTCCCTCGTAATTACAAAAATAGCTTGCGGGGCCCTGATTTCGGCGCCGACGCGCGAAAATCAAGCCCCTTTCAGGCCGAACGCCTTTATGACGAAGGCTGAAGCGGCGATCAAGGCGCCGCACGCCTGGAGTAGGCTCCAAGGTTCAGGAGCGCCAGATCCACCTCCTCGGGGGTCATGCTCTTGAAGTCGCCCACCGTAAAGAAAGCGGCCCCGCCCTTGCTGCGCGGCAGTTTCAGATAGGGGTCGGCCCCGCGGGGCAGAAAGACCAGAAGCGGCGCTCCGGCGGCGGCCGACAGGTGGATAGGGTCGGAATCGTCACCGACCACGAAATTGCAGTCTTCCGCCAAAGCAATCTGCTGGAACAGGTCGGCCCGGCCGACGATGTTCTTGGCCTTGCCGTCCGAACCGGCGATTTCCCCGCCCAGACCCCGCTCTTCCTGGGCGCCAGTGATGACGGGCGTGACCCCGCGCGCGGAGATCAGCTTCGCCAACGCATTGTATTGCCGGCCGGACCAGCGCTGGTCGCCCTTGTCCGACGCACCTGGCGCGATGAGGATGAAGGGGCCAACCAGCCCGAAATGCGACGGGCGCAGGCGCGGCGGATTGCGCAGCACGGCGCGTACCCAGGAAACGTCCGGCAGGGGCGCCATGCCGATGGGGTATCCATCCGGCGGGCCAATCCCGACTTCCTTCATCTGCAGCGCATAACGGTCCAGCGGATGCATGGCCGCGCCGTCGGCTGGCGCGAATTTATGCCAGGCCCCCTCGACGGGCCCGGACCATTTCGGCGGGAACGGACGCAAAAGCTGGAACAGGCGGCTGGTGTCGGACGCGCCCTCCAGATCGTAGACGATGTCGTATTTCGCCTTGCGCAGGCGCTGGACAAGTTTGGTCAGCGAACTGGGGTCGATGCCCGGCTTGGCGTCAGTCTCCACCTCGTCGAAATAGGGGCAAGCCTTTGCCAGTTCAGCGAATTCCGGGACCGTGAGCAGCGTGATCCGGGCCTGAACGTGGTGGGCGCGGATCGCTTTCGCCGGGGCGAGGGCCTGCAGAAACGCCGGCAGCGGCCCGGAGCGGATCACCAGGACATTTCGGGCGTCTCGCGGCGCGGGCTTCAACGCCGGCTGGCTATGGACGGACGTTCCGTCGCTCAAGCGCGTTCCCCAATCAACTTCGCATATACGCTCAAAGTCGCTTCTTGCAGCGTTTCTTTGGCGAAAAGGCGCCGTGCGCGCTGCATTCCAGCTAGACCCATCGCGGCGCGATCATTTTTGTTCATGGTCAATAACCGGTTAAGAGCGCCGGCCAAAGCGTCTGAATTTCCCGGCGGGACCAACAAACCGCTGACGCCGTCGGCGATCACTTCCGGCAATCCCCCATGGGCGGCGGCGATCACGGGCGCGCCCATCGCCTGCGCTTCCGCGGCGGACCGGCCGAACGCTTCGGGCTCTAGCGAGGGTTGAATGACGATCGAGGCCGCTTTGAAGGCCGCCGGCATATCGGCGCAGTGGCCTGGCATGAGGACCTGTCCGGTCAAACCACGCTCCCGGATCAGGTTGGCCAGTTCCGCGACATAGGCTTCGCGGCCCTGGGAATCGCCGACCAGCACCAGCAAGAAGGGCGGCGCCCCAAGCGATTTCAGCTTCGCCGCCGCCTCGATGGCCAGAATCTGGCCCTTCCAGCGCGTCAGCCGCGCGGCGTGCAGGATGATCGGCCGGTTGTCGCTGTCGGGAAGGCCCCAGCCTTCATGCACGGCGGCCGCACGGGTGTCCGAGACGGCGTCGATATCGAATTTCTGCAGATCGACGCCGCGCAGAATGACCGTCACCTTGGAGGGGTTCACGCGGTGGCGCCGGATCAAATGATCCGCCGTGTATCGGGAATTGGCGATCACGGCGTCGCCGCGCGCCATGACGGAATTGTACCAGTTCTTCCAGGGCGTCTTCGCGTTGTAGATGCCGTGATACGTCGTCACGAAGGGCAGGCGCAGGCGCTTGGCGGCCCAATAGGCGCTCCAGGCCGGCGCGCGCGAGCGGGCGTGAATCAGATCGACGCGCCGCGCAACGGCCAGTTCCGCCAGGCGATCGGCGTTCTTACGCATTTCAAAGGGGTTCTTGGTCGACAGCGGCAAAACGATCAATTCGCCGCCGGCCTCGCTCAGTTCCTTTTCCAGGCGCCCGCCTTCGGAGGCGACCAAAGCGCGGCCGCCTCTGGCGTGCACGGCCTCGGCGATTTCAATCGTCGTGCGTTCGGCGCCGCCGGCGGATAATTCCGGAATAACTTGCAGAATCGTCCACACAGGAAGGCAGCACCAAACAACGACTGTGAATCACAGACGCACGGTTTATAGCCCACCCGAAGGAAAGTCCCACATGCCCGTCGCCGACGCTGATATTCTGCACCGCCCCGATGGCCCCGCTTTGGCCTACAAGCTCGATCCCGGCGCCGGACCGGTTGTGGTCTGGCTTGGCGGCTTCAAGTCCGACATGGCGGGGACCAAGGCGGAGGCGCTCGCTGAATGGGCCGGCATGCGGGGGCAGGGTTATCTGCGCTTCGATTATTCGGGCCATGGCCAGTCAGAAGGCAACTTCATCGATTTCAGGATCGGTCAGGCCCGCCAGGACGTACTGGACGTACTGGCGGCCGCGGCCCCGCAGGACGATCTCCTGCTGGTCGGTTCGTCCATGGGCGGCTGGATGGCGCTGCATACGGCGCTGGCGCTCAAGGACCGGGTGAAAGCCATGCTGCTGATCGCGCCCGCGCCCGACTTCACCGCGAAATTGATGGAGCCCGCCTTCGATGCGGCGGCCCGGCGCGATCTCGCCGAAAAGGGCGTGTGGATGCGCCCCTCTTTGTATGAGGCGCCGTATCCGATCACGCGGGAGTTTCTGGAGGACGGACGGCGCTGGTCGGTGCTGGACGCGCCGGTTCAGTTCGACGGGCCAGTGCGCATTCTGCAGGGCCAGCAGGACCCCGACGTGCCGTGGCGGCATGCGCTGCTCACGGCGGAGAAGCTGACGTCTCGCGACGTGCAAATCCGGTTGATCAAGGACGGCGATCATCGCCTGTCGCGGCCGCAGGACATCGCGCTTTTGCTGCGTGAGATGGACGCGTTGCTCACCGAGATCAGCTGATTTTTTCCGCGGCGAGGATCGCCGCAAGCCCCTCGCGGTAGGTTGGAAAAAGCGGCCGCCAGCCCAGCTCCGATTTGGCGCGCGCGTTCGAAACCCTCTTGGACTCGGCGTAAAAGCGTTGCGCGGCGGGTGAAAGCCCCGCCGCTTCGAGCGCGATCTCCGGCGGCGGCGTCAGGCCGAGAAGCTGCGCGGCGAACGCGGTGACGTCCTGCGGCGGCGCCGGTTCGTCGTCGCAGATATTGTAGATGCGTCCAGGATTCGGGCGCTGGATCGAGGCGTGCAGCGCGGCGGCGACATCGTCCTCATGGGCGCGCGAAAACATCTGGCCGGGTTTGACGATGCGCCGCGCCTCGCCGGCGCGCAGCCGATCGAAGGCCGAGCGCCCTGGGCCGTAAAGCCCTGGCAATCGAAAAACCTGCACAGGCAGGCCGGAGTGCAGCCATTGCTCCTCGGCCAGCACCCGCCGCTTGCCTTCGGTGGAGAGCGGCGCGACGGGCGTCCATTCGCAGGCCCAGCGGCCTTTGCGATCGCCATAAACGCCGGTGGTCGAGAGATACCCGGCCCAGCGCACATTGGGAGCAGCCCGCAAGCGCGCTCCAGCGTTCGCGGTGAACGCGCGATCGCCGGCGTCGGCCGGGGGGATCGACGCCAGGATATGGGTGACGGACGCCAAAGCTTCAGGTGAAAGCGCCGCCTCTAGCGATAAAGGCGTCACCCCCGCCGCGTGCATCGCTTCGGCCTTCGCCGGTTCGCGCGTCGTGCCCGTAACGGCCCAGTCTTCGCGCGACAAAATACGCACAAGCGCGCGCGCAATGGAGCCATAGCCGAGGCAAAGGAGTTGAAAGGGGCGAGCCGGGCTCAATTTGGACATTCTTGGGTGGTGGACGAAAACGTAGGGCGGCTCTAAGCCGCTGGTTGGACCTAAACAAGCAGGAGTGGGCGATGCGCATCAAGGCGCTGTGGGGGTGTTCCGCGCTTTTTCTGGCGATCGCGTTGCCCGCTCTGGCGGAGACGCCGATCGCAACCGATCCGGGCCGCACGCCGGACGCCGTGCCGGGGGGGCAGAGCGTTGAACGCAGAAGCTCCGGCGGCCTGCTGACGTTGCCCGCGCAGAATGGCCCGGCGATCGCCACCAATCTCGGGCCGGAGGCGATGAAGCGGCACGATTCCTGTCTGGCGAAGACCGAAAAGGCGCCAAAGGAAGCTTACGAAGACGGCCTCATCTGGCGGGCGGAAGGCGGCGGCGTTCTGGCGCTGCATTGCGTGGCGCGCGCACAATTGGCGCTGGGTCAGTATGACGAAGCGGCGGAGCGGCTGTCGCTGGTCGCGGAGATGCGCGAAGTGCCGGACAAATCGATGCGCGCCGCCTTCCTTACCGAAGCTGGCCATGCGTTCCTGCTGGCGCATCGCAATGATGAGGCGCGTCAGAAGTTCTCGGCCGCCGTTGAACTCATGCCGCAGGACGCCGAATTGCGCCTCGATCGGGCCGAATCCTCGATGCTTCTGAATGACTGGGGCGCCGCTCGCGCCGACATGGACGAAGCGCTGAAGCTCAAGCCGAACAATCCGGAAGCGTTGCGCATGCGCGGCGAGGCGAAACTGGCTTTGCGCGATTTCGATGGCGCCTCGGCGGACGCGGAAGCGGCCTTGAAGGTCGACCCGTCATGCGTTCCGGCGCTGTTGCTGCGCGGCAAAGTGAAGGAAGCGCGCGCTGGCCGCAGCGTCGAGTAGAAGAATTCCCTATTTCTTCGCGATCACGCAATCCGCTAGACCGTCGCGGCGCACGATCGCCATGCGCTTTTGTATCGTGCCGATGCGGCGCGATACATATGGCCCGGAATTGACGACCTTCCATTTGTTCGGCGACGGCAACACCGCCGCCAGCGCTGCTGCCTGACGCGGCGTGAGATCCTTTGCGGATTTACGGAAATAGCCGCGCGCGGCGGCCTCGGCGCCGAAATAGCCGTTGCCGAATTCGATGGAGTTCAAATAGGCCTCCATGATCCGGCCTTTCGGCCAGAAGGTCTCGATGAGCAGCGTGTAATACGCTTCGAAGCCTTTGCGGATAATTGTGCGGCCCGGCCAGAGGAAAACGTTCTTCGCCGTCTGCTGGCTGATCGTGGAGCCGCCGCGCATTTTCTTGCCGGCCTCATTGTGCTCGAACGCCAGATTGATGGCGTCGAAATCGAAACCGTCATGCTTGCAGAAGCGGGAATCCTCCGACGCGATCACCGCGCGCACCAGATGCGCCGAGATTCGGGACAGTGGTTTTGGGGTGCGGCGCACGTCTTGTCCCTGCATCGCGCGTTCGATCATCAGGATCGTGCCGGGGATCGGCAGAGCGCGATAGGCCAGCACCCACAGAATGCTGAGCGCGACGAAGGCGACCGCAACTCTGGCCGCGAACCCGGCGATCCTGGCGGCAAGGCCTTTGCGGGCAGGCTTTGCGGCGGTTCCGGCTATCGCCTTTTTCGATCTGGCGGTCCCGGCGCCGGGCGGCGGCGCTTTCCTCTCGTCCGGAGCGCCGAACACCAGGGGCACGCCCGCCGGTCCCGGCTTCCTTTCCGGCGGCTCGACATCCTTGAACATATCGTCGCTCATGCCGCCTGCCCCCATTCCGCGCGCACGTCCGGATCGGTTTCGCCGGAGAGGATCGAAGGCGCAAGAGCCGCCGCCCGCTCCGGCGCAATTCGATGCAGCGCCCATGCCGCCATAGCGCGCACGCTGGGCGCTGCGTCACGCAGGCGGAGCTCCAAACACGCAGCAAAATCCGCGTTCTGGGAATTGCCGATGGCGATCATGACGTTTCGGACAAAGCGATCGCGGCCGATGCGTTTGACCGGTGATTTGCGGAACAGAGCGCGGAAGGCTGCATCGTCGAGCTGCGACAGCGTCGCCAAATCGAGATCGCGTAGTTCCGGCCGCGTTTCGAACGCGATTTCGCGCGCATCCGCCGCGAACTTGTTCCAGGGGCAGATGGCGAGGCAATCGTCGCAGCCATAGATGCGGTTGCCCATCTGGACGCGCAGCGCCGCAGCGATCGGCCCCTTATGTTCGATCGTGAGATAGGAAATGCAAAGGCGGGCGTCGAGCTGATAGGGCGCGCGGATCGCCGCCGTCGGGCAGATGTCGATGCAGCGCGAACAGCCGCCGCAATGATCGGTTTCGGGCGCATCGGGCGTGAGGTCCGCGGCGGTGAGGATCACGCCCAGGAAAGTCCACGCGCCGCCGTCGCGCGCTATCAAAACCGTCTGCTTGCCGATCCAGCCCAGCCCCGCTTGCATGGCCAGAGGTTTTTCCATCAAGGGCGCGGTGTCGACGAAAACTTTCACGTCGGCGCCGGTTTCTCCCTGCAGCCAGCGGGCCATTGTCTTCAATCGCGGTTTGATGACGTCGTGATAGTCCAGGTTCTGGGCGTAGGCGGAGATCACGCCTCTGTTCGTTTGCGTCAACGCGTCCAGCGGGTTTTCCGGCGGCGGATAATCGAGGCCGAGCACAATGGCGCTGCGCGCTTCCGGCCACATGTTCCGAGGATGCGCGCGACGATCCGCCGTCTCCGCCATCCAGCCCATCTCGCCATGCAGGCCCAGCGCCACGAACGCGCGCAGGTCGTCGCCGTGACGCCAGCCGCCGGACAGGGATGCGATTCCGCAATGCGCGAAGCCCAGACTTTGGGCGTGCGCCTTGATGCGGCGTTCGATAGGACCGGCCACGGCGTCCGCCATGATCTAGACCGACCAATTGTGGGCTTGCTCTCCGAAATTCTCCAGTCCGTGCGGCTCGGAACGATCCTGCGGGTCGGGATGGATGATGACGTCCGCCGCGGGAAACTCAGCGCGGATTCGGTTTTCCGCCTCCACGATAATCTCGTGAGCCTGCTCGAGCGTGAGGGTCGGATCCAGCACGGCGTGAAACTGGATATGGACGTATGGTCCGGCGAGCCGCGTACGCATGTCATGCACGCTACGCAGCCGGGAATCGATCAGCGCCAGGGTCCGGATGCGCCTCCGGTCAGAATCGGGCATCTCGCGGTCCATAAGGTGATCGGCGGCGGCCTTGGCGACTTTTTTTGCGCCCAGCGCGAGCCAGATCGCGACCAGAATGCCGGCCGCCGCGTCGGCCCAGGTCCAGCCGAGATACGCCGCCGCGGCGATGCCGGCCATCGTGGCGATGTTCGCGGCGAAGTCCGCGCCATAGTGCGCCTGATCGCCCTTTGTTGCGACGGAGCCGGTTTTGGCGATGGCGCGCGACTGGGCCATGACCAACAGGGCCGTTACCGCGATCGAAATGGTCATGACGATCAGGCTGACAATGCCAAACCCGACCGGGACGGGATGGATCAGATGCGTGATCGCTTCGACGATGATGACGATGGCGGAGACCGCCACCAGGCCCGCCTGGAAAATGCCGGCGAACGCTTCCGCCTTGCCGTGTCCGAAGCGATGTTTCGAATCGGGCGGCTGGGCGGCGTATCGAACGGCGAAGAAAGTGACGAGCGACGCCGCCAGATCGAGACCAGAATCGGCGAGCGACGACAGCATCGCAATCGACCCGGATAAGACCCATGCGCCGGATTTCAGAATGACAAGCAGCGTGGCGGCGGCGATGGACAGCATCGCCATCTGCCGCGTGATCTTCGTTGCCTCGTCGGGTTTGAGGCGCCCGTGAACGTCGCCCTCCTGGGCGTCTGCTGGGCCGTGGATGGCTTGGTCGCTCATGGTGCGTTCGGTTCAGTCTCGCCGGTCTAAACGAAGCGTGCTTGTGAGGGTTCCGATAAGCGCGGGCGGGCTCAGGGTCAAATCGCGGGCGTCCCCGGGCCATTAGCCGCGGAGCGTGCGCAAAACTCTCGTGCAAGTCTCGCGCATCGCTGGCGCCGCGCGCGCCGCTTCTGTTAAGAGAGGTTGAGTCGCGGGGCCGATTTGGGGCCGTTTTTCAGGGTTTCGGGGACGCACATGCGAACGGTTCGCGCCGTCTTGATGTTTGCATGTTTGATGCTGGGACTTGCGGTCGCCGGATGTGGTCCGGCGCCGCGCGGCGCCGCGGTCGCCCCGGTTGCGCGATTGCCGCGCACGGTCGTGCCGCAATCTTATGTCCTCGATTTCACGATTGATCCAAAAGCTGAATACTTTTCGGGGCATGCCGAAATAGAGCTGGTTTTGAAGGAGCGCGGCCGCAAGCTTTTCATGCATGGCGCGGACCTGCACGTCGCCAGCGCCTATCTGATCACGGCCGACGGCGCCAAAGTACGCGCCCGTTATCGGGAGGTGCTGAATTCCGGCGTCGCGCAAGTCGATCTCGAGCGCGCGGCGGGGCCCGGCGCGGCCACGCTGGTGATCAAATACACTGCCCGGTTCAATGAAAATCTGGCGGGGCTCTATCGCGTGCGGCAGGGCGGCGAATGGTACGCCATGACGCAGTTCGAACCCACGGATGCGCGGCGCGCATTTCCGAGCTTTGACGAGCCGGCCTTCAAAACGCCGTTCACGGTGTCGATCACGGCGCCTGCCGGCCAAACCGTCGTTTCGAACGCACCGGAGAAGAGCAGGACGGTTCTGCCAAACGGCATGGAGCGCCGCCAGTTCGCACCGACGGCGCCCTTGCCGACCTATCTGCTGGCGATGGCTGTTGGCCCGTTCGACGTCGTCAACGGACCGGCGATTCCGGCAAATGACGTGCGGCGGACGCCGATCCCGGTGCGCGGCCTGGCGACGAAGGGCAAGGGACCCCAACTGGCCTATGCGCTCGGCCGGATTGCGCCCGTAGTCTCGGCGCTCGAAGACTATTTCGGCACGCCGTATCCCTTCGCCAAGCTCGACGTCATGGCTGCCCCGGACTTCAGCGCGGGCGCCATGGAGAACGCCGGCCTGATCCTCTATCGTGAACCCCTCCTGCTGCTGGACGACAAGGCCGGCGCATCGCGTAAACGCGACTACTTGCTCGTCACCGCACACGAACTGGCGCACCAATGGTTCGGCAATCTGGTCACGCCGCGCTGGTGGGACGACATATGGCTGAACGAGGCGTTCGCGACCTGGATGGAATCCAAGATCGCAAGCCGGATCGATCCGGCCGGCGATTACTCGCGCGACATCGAACGCGAAGCTCTTCGCGCCATGCGCATGGATTCGCTGTCGGACGTGCGCCGCGTGCGCGAACCCATCACGCGCACCGAGGAGGCCGAAGACGCCTTCGACCCGATCACCTACCAGAAGGGCGCCGCGATCCTGGCGATGTTCGAGCGCTATCTGGGCGATGACGCCTTCCGCACTGGCGTGCGCCGCCATCTTGAGCGCTTCGCCAACGACTCCGCGACGACCGACGATTTTCTGGCGTCGCTGGCGCAGGGGGCGAATCGCCCCGAAATCGTGCCTGCGTTCAAATCTTTCATCGACCGGCAAGGCGTTCCGGTTGTGAGCGCGGCGCCCGCGTGCGGCGATTCCGTCGCCGGGCCGCAGATTTCCATGCGTCAGGCGCGCTATGCGCCCATGGGATCGCGCGTCACGGTCGGCGAGCCGTGGATTATTCCCGCCTGCTTCGCCGGCCTGTCTCAGCAAGGCCGCCGCGAAACATGTGCACTGCTCGACCGCCTGCAGCAGAGCGCCCAGGCGCCCAACTGTCCCACCGTGATTTTGCCGAATGTCGGCGGTCAGGCCTATTACCGCATCGGTCTGAACGGCGAATCCGCGGCGGCGTTGCTGAAGATGCGTGGCGCCTTGTCGACCGGAGAAGTGCTTTTGCTGATCGACAGCATCGACGCCGCCTATCGCGCGGGTGCGATCGAATCGAGCGTGTACTTGGATTCCTTACGCATCGCCGCCGGCAGCGCGGCATGGGACGTCGCCTCCTATCCGTCAGGATCGGGCGGCCGGGGGGGTAATCCTGGGCCGCTGGAATCGCTGGTCAATGGCGTAGCGCCGGAGGCGCGGCCGCAATATGCAGCGCTGATGCGCGCGATGTATTCGCCTCGTCTGCAGAGCGTGCTGGCCGGGACCGACGTTTCCAGCGCTCTTTTGCGCAAAGCCGTGGTGGACGCTGTGGCGGTGCAAGGCGGAGATCCGGAACTGCGCCGGGATCTGGCGGCCCGCGTCTTGCCGATGATTGGATTTCCGGCGCCCGAAGCCGGCGCTTTACCTTTGGATGAAGATCTCCGTCAGGCTGCGCTCATCGTGGCGATACAGGATGGCGGCAAGCCCGTCCTCGACGCTGTTTTTATCGCGCTGAAAGACGCGCAGGACCAGTCGTTTCGGAGAGACGCCGTCGAAGCGATCGGTCGCGTGAAGGATAAGGCGCTGATCGCGCAAATTCTGCGTGGCGCGCTCGAAGAGCCTCTGTCCGGCGCCGAGACTTACGATCTCATGGCCACCCTGCTTGCCAATCCCTACGCGCAGGATTCGGCCTGGGTATGGCTCAAAAAGAATTACAGCGACTTCGCTCAGCGCATTCCCGAAAGCCGCAAGGCCGAGGCGCCCTGGCTCGCCCGGTGGTTTTGCAGTGATGTGATGGCCGATGACGTCGATCGCTTCTTCCAGAAGAACTCCGGCTATCGCCCTAGCGCCCGTATCATCTCCATGAGCTCGGAAAGCGTGCGTCTATGCGCGGCCTTCAAGAAAGCGCGGGGGGCGGAGCTTCGCTCCGCGCTTATCAGCGCGGTTGCGCCTGCGGGCGAGCCCTCCGTCCCCGGCTCACAGGGGATCAGGACCCTGGCGCCCAAGCCTGCTGCGATGAAGCCGGCGGCCGGCGCGGCGAGCGCCCCTTAAACAGAACGCGGCGAGAGTCTCCAGACCGGATGGCTGATCGCCGCACGTCGCAGAAAAAAGGCCCCGCGCGGCGGAGCCTTTTTCGACATGTGCTCCGCCGAAAACTGTGCTGCGTTCAGATCATGGAGGCGGCGTAGGAACCGTAGAACGAACGCAAGCGCCCAGGTTCGCCGGGTTGCGCGGGCTGGCCGGGCTGACGCGGCGCCGCCTGTGCGGGTCCGGCTTTCGGCGCCGCCTGAGGCCGGCTCAGCGCCTCGATCGAAGACTCGCAGCGCGCCAGTCCGCGGGCGGCGACCTGCGCGGCCTGCAGTTCCGGCGTCGGCGACACAGCGTCCAGCGCTTCCTGAAATTCCTTGCGAGCGGCCTGCAACAGCCGCACGTCGCGGCGCAACTCGCCCAGCGCCCCATTGGAGCGCGCGATGGTTTGCTTCAGGCGCGCCCAGGCGGCCGGTTCTGCGCGGCGGTCCGCCGTCGGCAAAGCGGCTTCGGCGGCGGAAATCGCCGTCTCCAGCCACGACGGATCACCAAGGCGATCGCCGAGGCTCGCGGCGGCTGCGGCGTAATCGCCGGCGATGGCGCGGCGCGTGACTGGGTCCAGCGTCTTATCGATCGGCGTGCCGATCAGTGTACCCAGGAGAGAAACGGAAGCGCGGATCTTGTCGGGCTTGAAGTCGTAAGGACGGCTCAAGGTGGGGCGCACCGCGCGGGCCGCCATATAGGCCAACGCCAAAGCCCGTTGCTCGGGCTTGGACGGGCTGATCTCGCGCATACGCAGCGGCTCGGCTTCCTCCGCGCCGGGACCGGGCGCGGGCAGGAGCAGATAATCCGTCTTGGCGCGCAGGGCGCCGATATTGCCCCACACGATCAGATCGGCGTCCGCCTCGGCGCGCCAGCGCCGGGCCAGCGCCAGCCCCTTGCGGGCCTCGCGCGGCGAAGAGGTCGACGGCGACGGCAATTGCAGCGGAAACAACTCAACCTGAAAGGGCGCGTTGAAAGTGAAGTCGGCGAAGTGCTTTTCCAGCGCTTCCTTGGCGATGCGCGCCGTACGGCCATAGCCGGCGACGAGAACCAGAATGGCCGCGCCCTTTTTTTCCTTGAGACGGCGGGCATGAACGGTGCGGATCAGCCGGCGCGCGGCGCGCCAGGCGGCGTAAAATCCGAATGCGAGAACGCCAACAGAAGTGGCTGCGCCCAAGGCGACGGCGAGCAGCAGCAACGGATCCTGCACGACGGCTGCGCCGAACAGGTGGCTCGTGAGATCGCGGAAGGCTGCGAAGATGTCAGACAATTGGCGCAATTCATGCCCTCAGGACGCGAAAGACAGACCCTTATGCCGCCGCCGTGAGGCGAATCAATGGCCCGCTGCTTTGAATGGCGGTGAAAATATAAAATTGTGTCACGCAAATCGAGTGGTGCCGTCGGTTCCGGCGCCTTACGTCCAATCGCCCTGGGGATAAGCGTAAGCCACGCCAATGGAGCGTGATGCTGCTTCGCGATAGTTTTTCTAACGGATCCGCAGCATTGCGGCCGGATTGTTTATATGTGCTTTGCCGTCGCGAACCGATTGCGATGAAATGGAAGCTGTGCGCGAACGGCGCGGGAGTTGTATGCCTTGCTCGCGGATATCGATCTTAAGTCTTTGTTTGACATCACTTTGCTGCTGTTCATCCTGGTCGGCTTTCTGGCCCAGACCGTTGATGGCGCGCTCGGGATGGCGTACGGCGTAACGGGCTCGACCGTGCTGATAAGCCTAGGCATTCCTCCGGCTCAGGCGTCCGCCGCCATCCATGCGGCGGAGGTTTTCACGACCGGGGCGTCAGGCGTTTCTCATATCGCGCATCGCAATCTGGACTGGCGTCTGTTCCGGCGTCTGGCGCCGGCTGGAATCCTGGGCGGCGTTTTGGGCGCCTATGTTTTGACCAACGTGCCCGGCCATCTGATCAAGCCGTTCGTCTGCCTCTACCTCGTGGTGATGGGCTGCATCATTCTGAGCCGCGCTATTCGCGGGCTAAAGGAATCGCCGCCGCACCTGGAGGGCGCGGCGCCCCTCGGATTGGCTGGCGGCTTCATGGACGCCGTCGGCGGCGGTGGTTGGGGCCCTGTCGTGGCCTCGACGCTGCTCGGGCGCGGACACGAACCGCGATTCGCCATCGGCACGGTCAACACCGCGGAATTTTTTGTGACGGTCGCCATCTCGGCGACGTTCATCTGGGCCATCGCCACCGGCGGGCTCGCCATGGCGCAGGGCCTGGTCGGCCACATCAAGGCGGTGGCCGGCCTCGTCATCGGGGGGCTGATCGCAGCGCCCATCGCCGGTTACGCGACCAAGCTCATTCCCGCCCGGACGCTGATGGGCGTTGTGGGCGTGCTTGTCATTGCGCTGGCCAGCTACCAAGCGTGGCAGGTCTATCAAAAGCTCGCCGCGGGGTGAGGCGCTTATCTTATTTGCAGCGCTTCAGATACCGAGCTGCCGGTGAAGGCTCCTCCGGCTTCGCATCGACGGTGTCCAGTACCATTAAGTCTTTGTTTTTAATAGTAAGCCTTTGTTCCCAGGCGAGCCCTGGCAGCACCACCCTGCCGCTCGTCTTTGAATCCATCTGGCCAAGGATCACTGCGCCCTCAATGGGGCCGGTATCCATATTTTCGGCCTTGGCGGTGAAACCCAGTTTGTAATTGCCGCCAATGATGAAAGCCGGTTGCGGGCCGCAGCCGAACATCGCCCAACCCCCGGGGAGAGCCGGTTCGGCGCCGTTTTCATAAATGTCGCCCCACGTTCCCGCCAGTTTCG
>CAYNCS010000042.1:0-23047 GCA_964395875.1 uncultured Caulobacteraceae bacterium
GGATGAGAGGCGCCGTTTGCATGCACTAAGAGCACTCTTTCAGGCGCCGCTGGTCAAGGCGGCCGCGCTGGAGGACCTAAAATACCGTCCGAGACCCTAATCTTTGTCTGATATGAAAAAGTCCGGGGTGCTGACAGAAAATCGAGTTTTTGATCTATCGTGCGCCCATAAGACACATGCGGGAGGATTGACAATGCAACAGACCGCCGCGCCGGTCCCGGCGCATGTGCCGCCCGACCTCGTCTTGCGCTTTGATTTCCGGAACGATCCTGAAATTGCCCGGGACCCCTGGCGGTATCTCGCCTCCATGAATGATCTGCCGGACATCTTCTTTTCGCCGGACCTGGGCGGCTATTGGGTCATTACGCGCTACGATCTGATCGACGAAGTGTTCAGCAATCACGAACTGTTCACCACCAAATCCCTGGCCATTCCGAAAATTGCAAACCCCACCCCCCTGATCCCCAACAGCTTTGATCCGCCGGAGCACGCCAAATACCGCAGGATTTTCACGCAGGGACTGTTTTCACCGCGCGCGCTGGCGACCCTGGAGGACGACAGTCGCCGCCATACCCGGTTGTTGTTCGACGATTTCCCGCGTGGTCATTGCGAGTTCGTCCATGACTTCGCTTACAAGCTGCCAATCGACGTTTTCTTCACCCTGATGGGCTTCAACCACAGCCGGCGCGACGAGGCGATCGTCTGGATTTACGATATCTTCCGCGGCCGATCGCTGGAAGACACGATGCGCGGTTTCGAGCGCGCCAACGCCTTCATTTCCGATTGGCTTGACGAGCAGATCGCCAATCCGGACGCGAATCAGGGGCGCATGTTCAAGGCGCTGTTCTCGTCGAAGGTCGATTCCCGCCCGTTGAGCCGCGACGAACTGCATTCCATGACCATGATGCTGTTTTCAGGCGGGCTGGACACCGTCACCTCGCAGATGACGCACATCATGCAGTTTCTGGCGGAATCGTCTGCGCACCGCGAATTCCTGGTGGAGAATCCAGATGCAATCCCGACAGCCCTGGAGGAAATGCTGCGCCGGTTCGGCATTTCCCATATCGGCCGGATGGCGGCCAAGGACTTCGAATATCATGGCGTACGGTTCAAGGCCGGTGATCCCGTCATGGCGTCGACGCCAATTTCCGGACTCGATGCGCGCATATTCCCCGAGCCTCTGACGGTCGATTTTGGGCGCGGCGGGCGGCGGGCGGTGAAGCACTTGGGCTTTGGCTCCGGTCCGCATTTATGTCCGGGCGCCTTTTTCGCCCGTACACAAATTCGCGTCATGCTGGAGGAATTGTTGCCGCGCATGCCGAACCTGCGCATCGCGCCGGGCGCCGCCGTCGAAAATCAGCCGGGCGCCACCATGATGCTGAAGGCGCTGCCTCTGGAATGGGATGTGTGATTTCGCAGGCGCAGGTGAGCAAACGCCCACTTTGAGGCGCTTGACCTTTCTTATGGCGCTGCCTGCGCTTGTGGCGCATGCAAGGTTGCGATACGGACCTTTGTGCTAATCCGGCCGGTGGCGGCCAGAGCGATTTCAGGCTGGAAGGAATCGGCCAGCCGTTTCGATAATCGCTCGAACTAATATTGAGGGCCCGATTCACGCGCCGGCCGTGTGGTACGGTCGGCGCGATCAGGCTCTAGGGAGACGACCATGCTTTCCAAAGTGAAGCTCAAGAACACGGATCTGACCGTCAGCAATCTCTGCTATGGCACCAATCAGCTTGGCACCGCTTATGATCAAGCGACGTCCAACGCGCTGCTGGACCAGTTCGTTTCCTATGGCGGTAATTTCATCGACACCGCGCGCTCTTACGGCGACTGGATCCCGACGGCGCCGAAGGGCGCCAGCGAGCGTGCGATCGGCGCCTGGTTGAAGGGCAAAAACCGCGCGGACTTCGTCATCGCCACCAAGGGCGCCATGGTGGATATGCGCGTTGGCGATTGGCGCAACCGCGTGACGGCCGAAGACATCGCCAGCGATCTTGGCGAAAGCCTCGATCACCTGGGCGTGAAGACGATCGATCTTTATTGGCTGCACGCCGACAATCCCCAGGCGCCGGTCGGCCCGATCGTCGATGCGCTGATCGGTCATCAGAAAGCCGGCAAGATCCGCTATTTCGGCGCCTCCAACTGGACGCCGGGCCGCATCCAGGAAGCGCAAGCTTACGCCAAATCCAAGGGCCATCAGGGCTTTGTCGCGGTGCAACCGTTCTGGGGTCTCGCCGTGCCGAACCCGGAAGGCGCGGCGGCGGCCGGTTACGGCGCCTATTATGAAGACGGCTTCGCCGCCATTCACGGCGACCTGCCGATGATCCCGTATTCGGGCCAAAGCCGCGGCTTCTTCTCCAAGCTCGCCGGCGGCGAAGACAAGCTCGGCGACGATCTGAAGGCGATGTATCTGAACGACGGCAACCGCGCGAAGCTGAAGGCGGTGCAAGCGGTGGCTCAGAAGCACGGGGCCTCGATCAACGACGTCGTGTTGGCCTACCTGATCAATCAGCCGAACCAGACCATTCCGATCATCGGCGCGTTCCGCAAGGAACAGCTGGAAGAAACCGTGAAGGCGGTGAACCTCAAACTGAGCGCCGACGAAGTAAAGGCGCTGCACGGCTAATGAAAAGAATGCTCCGCAGCCAAAAGGGCGAGTCCCATCGCTCCTTGGCTGCGGGGTATGGGCTAGGGTTCAAACCGCCGCCGGTCATCGGGACAAAGGAGCGGCGCGCACGCACCAGGAGGACGCAATGGCGGACGACGCAAATCCGAAATTGGCGAAGCCACGCTCGATGGGCCATGTCGCGTTGCATTATGGTCCTCCGGAAAACGGACCCAAGGCGGCGAAGCTGCTGAGCCTTCTGGGCTTTGTGGAGACGCAAAGCTTTCCGATTCCGCAGGGCGGTCTGTTCTACCGTTTCGTGGTGGACCCGAAGCACCAGGCGCGCGGCGACGGCATTCTGTTTCTGTCCTCCACGCCGCCGGCGCAGGTCAATCTGTATGCGGCGATCAAGTCCGCGCTGAAGGTCGGCACGCCGGAGGAGCATCCGGCCGTCAAGGAAATGCGCGCGGCCTGCGACGCCGACCCCGAATACACGTTCCATGTCGGCGTGCTGATGGAATCGCTGGAAGACCTCGAAAACGTGATCACCAATCTGCAAAAGCTGGAAAAGACCGACCCGGACTTGAAAGGCCATCTGAGCTTCACGTTTAACCGCGCTTTGGCGGGCGATGCGGCTGTGGACGCGCGCCTTGATGCGTCGCCGGTCTATGCCGATGTGAAACGCTACGCCTATGGCCGGGGCGGCGTTCAGGCTTTTGTGGAGACGGACTTGCTGGCCAGCGGCCCGCTTGGCGCCTCCCTGGTGATCGAACTGGATTACGTGTTTCCCGATCGCGATCTGCATATCCTGTCCACTACGGAGCTTTGATCCCTTGTCAAAAGAAGAACAGGTTTTCTCGGGCGGCGTCGCTGTCGTCACGGGCGCCGGCGCGGGCATCGGTTCGGGCATCGCGCGGCGCTGCGGCGAGATTGGCATGAACGTCATCGTCACAGACGTGTCGAATGAGCGCGCCGAAGCCGTCGCAGAAGAGATCCGCGCCAAAGGCGGCAAGGCAGAGGCGATGGTGGTCGACGTTTCAAAGCCTGCGGAACTCGACCGTTTGGCGGCGGACATTTTCGCCAAATACGGCGCAGTGCGTTTGCTGGTGAACAACGCCGGGATCGAAACGATCGGTTTTACGTGGGACATTCCCGTTGAGCGCTGGGAAGCGACGTTGAACATCAACGTTCACGGCGTCATCCACGGCGTGCGCGCGTTCGTGCCGCATATGCTGAAGGCCGGCAAGGAAGCCTGGATCGGCAATCTGGCCTCCATCGGCGGTTTCTCTCAAATGCCGACGCAGACTGCCTATATCGTCACCAAGCATGCGGTCGAGGCGTTCAGCGAGTGCCTGTTCCTCGAGATGGAACTCGCGAAGGCTCCGATCCATGTCAGCTCCATCATTCCGGGCATGGTGAAGACCCGTATTTTTGACGCCGACGCCGGACAGGGCGAACCCGGCGCGGCCGCAAGGCACCGCAAGGTCATGCACGACATGATGGCCGCCTACGGTATGGACCTGGACGAAGGGTGCCGCCGCATCGTGGCGCAAATGGCCGAGAACAGGTTCTGGGTGTCGACGCAACCGGAAATGACGACCGAGACCCTGGCGCGTCGGATCGAGTTTCTTCAGAATCAACGAGATCCGGAGCTCGCGCCCCAGGCGCGGCAATTGCTGGAATAGGGATGACACGGCGGCTTCGGCCGCCGTTTCCGTTTTTAGCGCTCCGAGCGGCGGTCTGGAAATCGCCGCTGGACAAAGAAGTGAGTGATCACTTACAAATCGGCCGCACCTTTACGGGCGCGTCTTGGCATGCTTTCCTTCCGATAGGGATGGAGCCGCGCAAAGCGCCAAATAATAAGCGGGCCCAAAATAAGCGGGATGGAATAGATGACAGTGCACAGCACAATCGCCCTGGACTCCGAACGCGCCCTGCCGTTCCGCGACCATGACAGTCTGCGGAACGCGCTGCAGGAAGCGAACTATCACACCTTGCTGATGGTCTATGTGCAGCTCTCCCATGACGAGGCGATGCTGGACCGTTTCGCGCCGTTCATTTCGTCGCCGTATTCTATGAACCCGGTGGCGCCGCCCGAAGAATTGCTGGCTGAATTGCGCGACAAGCTGTTTGAATTGCTGACGCAGAGCCCCGCGCCCGAAGTGCAGCCTCTGCCGCACGCTCTGATGCGCAAGATGATGAGCATCAACGTCGCCGAGAACGTCGACGAGGAATATATCCCGCTTCTGATGGAGCAGATGGGGTTTGAGATTCCAGCGCCGCGCTCCGAGAATCCCAACCGTGCGAAGCCGCCCGCGGGCTTCAAGGTGCTGGTGATCGGCGCCGGCATGACGGGCATCGTGGCCGCCATCAAGCTCGCCGAAGCCGGGTATGAGCACGTGGTGATCGAGAAGAACGCCGACGTTGGCGGCACCTGGTACGAGAACGTCTATCCGGGCGTCGGCGTGGACACGCCGAGCCATTTCTATTCGTTCTCGTTCGAAATCTATCCGGAGTGGAACCACTACAATCCGAAGGGCCACGATATGCAGGCGTATCTCCTGCGCGTGGCCGACAAGTACAAGATCCGCGATCGCACGATGTTCAACACCAAGGTCGTGAAGTGCGTCTATGACGACGACAAGGCGGTCTGGAACGTCACGGTGCGCGGCAAGGACGGCAAGGAAACCGTCATTCAGGCCAACGCCATCATCAACGGCCACGGTCCGATCAATCGCTGGCACATGCCCAAGATCAAGGGGCTCGAGGCCTTCAAGGGCCCGAAGATGCACACGGCGGGATGGGACAATTCCGTCGATCTGAAGGGCAAGGACATTGTGCAGATCGGCACGGGCGCCAGCGGCGTGCAGCTGTCGCCGGCGATCGCGCCTCTAGCCAAACATCTGACGATCTTCCAGCGCTCGCGGCACTGGACGCTGAAGAATCCTGAGATCGGCAAAGCGGTGCCGGACGGCGTGAAGTTCGCGCTGCGGCATATTCCGGGATACAAGGAATGGTTCCGCTTCCGCGTCTATTGGTTCGCGGGCGACGGCTTGTTCGCCAATGTCGTGAAGGATCATTCCTGGAACAATCAGGAAGAATCCGTCTCGGCGCTCAATGACGGCATGCGTCAGTTCGCTCTGGGTAATTTGAAGCAGGCGTTCGCGGATCGCCCGGATTTGCTCGAAAAGCTGATCCCCGATCACCCCATCTTCTCAAAACGCATCACGCTGGACGACGGCTGGTGGGATTGCCTGAAGCGCGACAACGTCACGTTCGAGACGCGCAAGATCGATCACATCGTCGAAGACGGCGTTGTGCTGGAAGATGGCACGCATGTGCATGCCGACGTGCTGGCGCTCGCCACCGGCTTCAATCTGGCGCGCATGCAGGGCGACATCAAAATCTACGGCGCCAAGGGCGTGAGCCTCGATGAAATGTGGGGCGATGAGGACGCACGCTCGTTGCTCGGCATCACGATCCCGGGGTTCCCGAACTACTTCCACACGGTCGGCCCGAACAGCGCGCCGAACCATGCGGCGGGGCAGAACCTCGTTTCGGAAACCCAGATCAATTACATCATCGAATGTCTCGATGCGATCGTGGCGGCTGGCGGCAAGGCGATCGAGCCCACGCGCGCGGCGTTCGACGCGTGGAACGCCAAGATCGACAAGCGCATGGAAGACATGATCTGGACCCACCCGAAGGCGGAATCCTATTACAACAACTCAAAGCGCCGGGTGTATCTGTCGTGGCCCTACCGCCTCGTGGATTACTGGAACGAAACGCGTAAGCCGGATCTGGAGCAATTCACGATCCATCGCTGAGCGCCAGACGCGTAATGCAAAAAACGGCCGCTGACGGAAATCAGCGGCCGTTTCTTTTTCGGCGCCGCCATGGACGCAAAGTACCCGACGGGTATGGACTTGCGTTAGCTTCCGCCGTGTTCTTTCAGCAGGTCCAGGAAAGGCGGGCGTTCGCCGCCGCCGTGCACGGCCAGTTCCGCGCCCGTGACGTAGGACGCAGCGTCCGACACAAGGAACAGCACCGCTTCGGCGATCTCGTCGCCTTTGCCTAAGCGGCCCGCCGCGATGTTCTTGCTGATGGCTTTTTGCGCGGCGTCGTTGCCATAGGTCGCTTCGGTGTTTTCGGTCTCGATATAGCCGACGATGATGGAGTTCAGCCGGATGTTCGGGCCCCATTCGTGGGCGAGGCTGTTGGTGAGCGCGACGAGTCCGGCCTTCCCTGCTGCGTACACGGCCGTGCCGGGGGAAGGACGCTTCGCGGCGACGCTGGCGATGTTCACGATCGCGCCGCCCTTGGCGTGCATGTGCGGATAGACGGCCTGGCAGCAATGAATCGGCGCCAGGAGGTTGAGCGCGAGCACGCGCTCGGAAAAGCGCGGCGAGGCGGTGGCGGCGTCCGCCGGGGGCGAGCCGCCGGCGTTGTTCACCAGGATGTCGACGCCGCCGAACTTTTCGGTGATGTCGGCGACCATTTTTTTGACGGCGTCCGCGTCGCGCACGTCGCAGGCCATGAAGTGAATGCCTTCGGGCAGGTCCACGACGGAGCGGCCGCAGGTCACGACCGTGGCGCCGGCCTTGGCCAGGCGCTTCGCCGTCGCGAGGCCGATGCCGCGCGTGCCGCCCGTGATCAAAGCGACCCGGCCTTTCAGTTCATCCGCCATCAATCATTGCTCCGTGTGGGCGCCGCCCATGAAAAAACCCCGCGCCGGATGACGGCGCGGGGCTTTATTGCGACGGCTTTTTGCCGCGGTCAAATTCCGCCGTGCGGCGGATCAGGCCGGCACAGGCGTCTTTTTCTTCTTGGCGGGCACAGCCGCCTTTGCCGGGGCCTTGGCGGCCGGTTTCTTCTTTGGCGCGGCGGCGGGCAGCTTAATCACTTCGCATTGCGGCGTCGGGGTGTCTTCGGCCTCGACCCAGCGCCACAACGCCGTGCCGCGGGGGTGATCGGCGATGTCGAGCCAATTGCCGAAGCCCGGATCGCGCGCGGCGCAGACCAGGACGACGCTGCCGTCCTTTTCGTATTTTGCCTGCGAGCCGTTGATCCAGATCTTGCGGTGCGAATAGTCGAGGGATTCCATCCACCAATTGTCGAGCTGGAAGTTCCAGAAGCGATTCTTCGGGACCTTGGTGCGGATGACCCAGGCTTCGTCCGGCTTCAGGTCGTAATAAGCGTGGCCGTACCAGATCTTGATGTCGCCGCCAGCGCGCTGCCAGCGCTGCTGCGACGCTTCATAGATCCTGTTGGGCTGGGTTTTGAAGTCTTCCGACCAGGTGCAGAAGGTCTTGGCCGTGCCGTGCACCCAGGCGACCGTCTGGAAAAGCTTCTGTTTGATTTCGTCGGGGGTCAGCGGCTTGGGATGCTCCGGCCCCGGGCTGACGCGCTCCACATTGAAGGTCGCGGGGATCTGGGTCGCCTTGTCTTCGAAGGTCTGGCGGATGATGACAAGCGAGGTATCGTCGCTCATCGACAGCCAGTTCTTCGCGCCGTTACGCTTCTTCGAGATGAAGATTTCGAAAGAGCCGTCCTTCTCCAGCTTCACGTCGGCGAATTCCAGTTCGCCCGTGGAGGCCATCGTGCCGTCGATCGCATAGCGGTTCGCCTTAGAACCGAGGCTCAGATAGGGCACCGTGCCGCGCTTGCCCCACAGGCGGTATTCGCGGTCGCCGCGCACGACGAATTGCTGATAAATGTTGTCGGGGTTGTCGGCGCCGATTTTCAGCGTGTCGTCGCACATCATGAAAATGCGCGGGAAGTCCGGATCGCCGGAATCGACGATCATGTTCAGCGCGGTGCGCGTCAGGCGGCTGAGATAACGCAGTCCTTCGGCCTGATCGAGCGGATCCGACGGCGTGCCGGGCCGGGTCAGGACGTCGCCCGCGTCGGCCAGCTTGGCGCAGAATAGTTTCCAAATGTCGGCGTACTGTTCATTCGACATCCAGGCTCTCCCCGTTGTGGTCGCGTATGGTCGCGCCTTGGCGCTGTTTCCAATAGGAATAGGGGCCATGCCCTGAATACGCAATAAAACTGGCGTGTTAGATTTGATGAAGTAAGTTTTAGTCTTAGTAAGACACGCCGCGTCAGACAGGCGGAGGGAGCGCATCGATATGGGACAAATTACGGGATTAGACGGCAAGACAGCCAATATTACCGGTGCCGGACAGGGCGTGGGCCAGGGCATCGCCTTTGCGCTGGCGAAGGAAGGCGTCTCCATCGCCGCTTCCGGCCGCACGCTCGCCAAAGTGGAAGAGACGGTGAAGCAAATCCGCGATTTCGGCGGCAAGGCGATCGCCACCGAGGCGAACGTCAGCGATCCGGCGGATCTTGAGCGTATCGTTTCCGACGCCGTTTCGGCATTTGGCGGCGTCGACATCCTGGTGAACAACGCGCAGGACGTGCCCCTGGGCCCGCTGCTGCATGTGACGGATGAGGCGTTCATGAGTGGCTTTACGTCGGGCCCGCTGGCGACGTTCCGTCTAATGAAGATGTGCTATCCGATTATGAAGTCGCGCGGCGGCGGCAACATCATCAATTTCACTACGTCCGCCTCGATCCGCTGGGACATGGCCAATTACGGCGCCTACGCCGCGGTGAAACGCGGGATCGGTTCGCTGTCGCGCGCGGCGGCGGCCGAGTGGGGGCCGGACAATATCCGCGTCAACACCATTGCGCCGCACGCGCTTTCTCCCGGCCTGAAGCGTTGGATCGAGGAGCGTCCGGAAGAGGCGAAGGCGTTCTTCAAAACGATCCCGCTTGGCCGGGTAGGCGATTGCGAAGACGATATCGGCAAATTCGCCGTGCTGCTGTGCAGCGATCATGCGCATTTCCTGACGGGCGCCACGTTGCCGCTCGACGGCGGTCAGGCCTATTGGGAATAAAAGGGGGCATCCGTGGAAAAGATCATCTACGCCTTGTGGAAGGATCCCGCGCAATCGCGTGAGGCGTTTCACGACAATCTCAAGAAAGCGGTTAGCGACAAATTGATCGGCGCCGGCGCGCGCGGCCTGCGGCTGAACTTGCCGGATGCAACGGTGGAGCCCGCCGCGCCGCTGAAGCAGATCAACACCTTCCCGACCTATGACGCCGTGGTGCAGCTCTGGGTGAAGGTCTCGCATGGCGAGTTTCGCAAACCCTTCGACGACATTCTGAAGGCGTCGTGTCAGCGTCTCCAATCCTGGCTGGTGCTGGAGTCCGAAGTCATCCCGAACGAGAAATATCCCGTCAAGGAAGGCGAGCGCACTTATGGCTGGTCGCAAGTTGTGTTCCTGACCAAGCCGGATCGCCTGACGCACGACGCTTGGCGTGAGGTCTGGCAGGGCTCGCACACGCGCGTTGCGATCGATGTGCAGGCGAACTTCCTCTACTCGCAGAACCTCGTCGTACGGCCGTTGGCCTATGGCAGCGCGCCGCTCGCGGCGATCGTCGAGGAATGCTTTCTGCCGGAAGGCATGACGAGTCCGGACGCCTTCTTCGGCGGCGGCGGCGACCCGAAGGAATTGGCGCGCCGGGAAAAGGCGATGGCTGACAGCTGCGTGCGCTTCATCGATTTCGACAAGATCGACGTCGTGCCGACCAGCCAGTTCGAGATGAAGATTCCGTCGGTGAAATAGACCGGGCAAACGCACTCAAATGAAAAACGGCGCTTACGCGAAAACGTAAGCGCCGTTTTTGTTTGTCTTTATCGCCCGTTTACGCGAGCAGCGATTCGACTGCGTTGTACGCGCCGCGGATGGCGCCTTCGATATAGCCGACGCCAGTGCCGTCGCCGATTTCCAGCACGTTCAGCCCTTCGGCGCGCAGCGCGTTCGCCAGCGAGCTGTCGCCGTGCGCGCCCTTGGCGACGATGACGTTGTCGGCGGCGAGTTCGTGGCGTTCGCCGCTGGAATCTGTAAACGCCACGCCATGCGAATGGATCTCGATGCCGGACGCGCCGGGATACATCGCCACGCCATGCTCCTTGAGTTCTGAAACTAGGCGCATGCGGCGTACCACCGTCAGGCCCATCCCGAAGACTTTCGCGTCGTCCACCACGGTGACCTTGCGGCCGCGTTCGTCGAGGAATTCGGCGAGCTCGAGTCCGACCAGTTCGCCGCCGATGATCGTGATGCGCTCGCCCAGAGGCATATAGGCCTTGGTGGCGGCGCGCAGCATTTCCGGGCTGCCGGTCAGGCCCGTCGCCGCGCCGATTTTGCTCGACATCCGCTCGATCCAGGAGGTCTTCTGCTTCAGCGCTTCGGTCATGTTGCCCGACAGCATGGCGCGCAGCTCATCGCCGCTGAAGACAAGATTGTGTTCCTTGCCGGGAATGTCGGGCATGGAGCGGATCGCGCCCGTGCCGACGATGACGGCGTCGGGCTTCAGCGACTTCACCAGCTCCGGCGTCGCCAGGGTTTTCAGGCGGATGTCGGCGTTGGAGCGCTCTACCTCCCGGATAAGCCAGTCGAGAATCCGGTTGTTCGGCTCGTACGCCAGCGAGGCGATGCGCAGCGTACCGCCTAGGCGTTCGTCCTTTTCCAGAAGGACGACGTCATGGCCTGCCTTGTCCAGAAGGCGCGCCGATTCCATGCCGGACGGGCCGCCGCCGACGATGACGAAGCGCTTCTTGCCGCCCTTCGGATGTTCCTTGACCTGGTATTCAAGGCCGGTTTCGGAATTCACGGCGCAGCGGCTCGATTGACGCAGATAGATGGCGCTGACGCAGGTGTAGCAATAGATGCAGGGCCGGACGTCGCGCTCGCGATCCTCGGTCAGCTTTTTCGGGAAATAGGGATCCGCCAGCATCTTGCGGCCGAAAGCGACGAAGTCGCAATTGGCGTCGCCGATCGCCCTGTCGGCGTCGTCGAATTCGACCCGGCCCGAGGCCAGGACGGGAATTTTCACCACTGACTTGAACGCGGCCGCGGCGGGCAGGTTCGTATTCGGGATATGTGGGATGTTGGATTCCGAATGCAGCTTGCCCATGCCGGTGTCGTGATAGGCCGTGGCGGTGATGGCGTCCGCGCCTGCGCGCTCCACGATCTGCGCGGCCTGCTTGCCGAGCTCCAGCGTGATGCCGACCTTCTTGCCGACCTCGCGCGTGTCGAGCTTGCAGATGATGGGAAAGTCCGGGCCGACTTCCTTGCGTACGGCCTGGATCACCTCGACGTAAAGGCGCATGCGGTTTTCGAGGCTGCCGCCATATTCATCCGTTCGCGTATTGGTCGAGGGCGAAACGAAGGACGAGATCAGATAGCCGTGTCCGCCATGGATCTCGACTGCGTCCATGCCCGCTTCCTTGGCGCGCCGGGCGCCTTGCGCATAGAGGTTCACGACATGGGCGATGTCTTCCTTCGTCATCACCTTGATCTCGGGTGTGACGCTGCCGGAGAACGCCGCCAGTTCTTCGGGCAGGAATTGCGTGCCGAAATCGCCTTGCGGCGCTTTCGGAATGGCTGGCGCCCACAGCGGTTGCCCCCATTTCGCAGAATAGCCCGCGACCAAGCCGCCAAAGTGCAGCTGAGCGGCGATCTTGGCGCCGTGCTTGTGCACGCGTTCGGCGAGCTGGCGGAGGCCCGGAATGTATTTATCATCGGAAATGCCAGTCTGGCCTGCGGCCACGACGCCCACCGGATGGCCCACGGCGGTGACGCCGAGGATGATGAGCCCCGCGCCGCCTTCGGCTTGGCGTTCATGATACGCCGTCAGGCGTTCGTTCACGAAGCCGTCTTCTTCGGAGAAGCTGACGCCCATCGCCGTGACGACGATGCGGTTGCGCAGCGTCATGCCGTTGATGCGACCCGGCGCTAGAAGATGATTGTAGATTGCCATGCGCGCCTCCCGTTTATTGCACCGTCACGCCGCCGTCGATCACGAGCGGGTGCCCTGTGACGAAGCTCGATTCTTCCGAACAGAGCCACAGAACCGCTGAAGCGATTTCCCGTGGCTTGCCGGTGCGGCCAAGCGGCGTCATTTTTTCCATCATGTCCGCGACGCCGGGCAAAGCCAAGGCCTGCGCCGACATCGGGGTTTCGATGACGCCCGGGCAGACCGCATTTACGCGAATTTTGGCGCGGCCATGCGCCAGAGCGGCCGTGCGGGTCAGGCCGATGACGCCGTGTTTGGAGGCGGTGTAAGCCGGTTGGCGGCCATTGCCGACGATGCCGTTGATCGAGGCGGTGTTGACGATGGCGCCGCCGTCGCCCTGCCGCAACATTTGTTCAATCTCAAAACGCATGCACAGCATGACGCCCGTGAGGTTGACGCTTATTGCGCGTGCGAAGACCGCTTCGTCCCACTCGTCCTTCATCACATCGTTCACGCCGGCGTTGTTGAAAGCGAAATCGAGCCGGCCAAAGCCGGCGACAGTCTGCGCGATGAGGTTTTGCACCTGGCTGGAATCGGCTACGTCGGTCTTGCAGAATTTCGCGGCGCCGCCAAAGCCCGCGATCTCCGCCACAGCGGCGTCGCCATGCTCGGCGTTCATGTCCGCGATCATGACACGAGCGCCCGAACGGGCAAACTGCAGCGCCGTTTCCTTGCCGATGCCGCTCGCGCCGCCGGTGACGATCGCGACTTTGCCGTCGAAAGGATAGCGCATGAGAATTCCTAGCTTTGATGCGCTGCGGGCAGCCGCAGCAGGGCGCAAGAATTTAGTTGTATGGGGTGCAATAGAAGTTAGCCGCTACTTACAGCGCCGTAAGCTGTCAATTGCGGCGAATTGTTCTGAACGCTCATAATTTCCAGAAGGTTAGGGCTTGGCGGCGTGCGGTGGGGCGCTTAAGGGAAAGCTCCATTAAGGCGCTGTCGCCTTTGAACAGACCGGGGCAGGAAACATGGCAGGCGTGCAGGGTAAAATTGCGATCGTGACGGGCGGCGCGGACGGTATGGGCGCGGCCACCTGCAGAATCTTCGCTGAGCGCGGCGCGACTGTGGTCGTGACGGACGTCAAGGAAGAACTCGGCGCAAAGGTCGCCGCGGAAATCGGCGGCGGATCGGCTTTCAAGAAGCTCAACGTCGCGTCTGAGCAGGACTGGATCGACGTCGTGGCGTTCGCGATGGAGAAATTCGGCCGCATTGACGCGCTCGTGAATAATGCGGGCATCATCCATTTCTGCGACATCGAGAACATGGCCGAGGCGGATTTCGATCGCGTGCTCGCGGTGAACGTGAAGGGCCCGATGCTGGGCATGAAGCATGTCGGCAAGGTGATGAAGAAGGCGGGCAAGGGCGCCATCGTCAACATCTCCTCGATCGACGGCTATCGGGGTCCGAACGCCCTTGGCGCTTATGTCGCTTCAAAATGGGCGCTGCGCGGCCTGACCAAGACGGCGGCGACCGAATACGGCCCCTATGGCGTGCGTGTGAATTCGGTGCATCCCGGCGGCGTCAATACCGTCATGGGCAACCCGATGAACAAGGGCGCCAATACGGTGGATGAGGATTATGAGCTGGTGCCGCTGCAGCGCGTCGGCGCGCCGCGCGAGATCGGCGAGGCCAGCGTGTTCTTGTGCGGCGACGAAGCCTCCTACATCACCGGCGCGGAATTGCTGGTGGACGGCGGCTGGAAGAGTGCGGTTTATCACAAGGGGCTGCCCGGCTATCCGCCGGCGCGCTGAGATCTTCAGCAGTGAAATAAAAAACCGGCCGGAGCGATCCGGCCGGTTTTCACTTTGAGGAGTTTGCAGCTCTTACGAGAAGGAAATGCTGCACTCGCCGATGCCTTCCAGCACCATGTCGAAGCGATCGCCCGGCACGGCGTTTTCCAGCGGCACCAGCGAGCCGGACAGGATGACGTCGCCAGCCAGCAGCGGCACATTTTTTTCGCCCAGCGTATTGGCGAGCCAGGCCACCGCCGTGAGCGGCGACCCCTGCACGGCCGACCCCAGGCCTTCGGAAAGCGGCTTGCCGTTTTTCGTCACTCGGACTTTCAAATTCGGCAAGTCATGCGCGCGCGGATCGGCCTTCGCGTCACCCAGAACGAACACGCCGCAGGAGGCGTTGTCCGCCACTGTGTCGATGATCGATATCTTCCAGTTCTGGATGCGGGAATCGACGATCTCAAAGCACGGCGCGATGTAATCGGTCGCGTCGAGCACGTCCTGATCGGTCACGCCCGGACCGCGCAGATCCTTCTTCAGCACGAAGCCGATTTCCGCTTCGGCGCGCGGCTGGATCAGGCCCGCTTCGACGATGTTCACCGTCGCGCCGTTCTTCACCTCCATGCGGTCCGTGAGGAAGCCGAAGTCCGGCTGGCGCACGCCTAGCATGTCCTGCACGGCCTTGGAGGTGACGCCGATCTTCTTGCCGATCACGCGTTCGCCGTCTTTTTCGCGCCGCTTCAGGAAGTTGAGCGACATGGCGTACGCGTCGTCGATCGTGAGGTCGGAACGCGAATTGACGATCGGAGGAATGACGCTGCGCGAACGCAAGGCGTTGTAAAGCTTTTCACCCCACGCGGCGTGTTCAGCTTCGCTGATTGTCGTCGGCATGCGTCTTTCCCCTGATGCCCGTCTTACATGAACATGAAGCCGGGCTTTTCGCCCATGAGCGTCGCCGTCACGTCTGGTCCGAAATTATGCGGATCGTTGGCCACGTGGGCGCGCGCCGCATTGAGATTCAGCCAGTAACGGATCACCGGGCTGTCATTATAGATCGCGCGGCCGCCGAGCAATGGCAGCAGATCGTCAACCAGATCCACGCAGCGGCGCACAACGCTCGCCGATTGATACCGGTACAGCGCGCGCTTCTCGAGCGGGATTTCCTTCCCGGCGCGCGTGAAGCTCATCATTTCGTTGAAGTTGCGGTGCAGGACGGCGTCCATTTCGTCGGCTTGCGCATAGGCCTTGGCGAGCGCGTTCAGCATGAACGGATCGGCTTTCGCGGCTTTGCCGGTATTGGTCGACACACGCGATTTCGTGACTTCCATGGCGGCGCCCACGGCGCCGCGGGTGGCGCCGATCGCGGCGGTGGACACGGCGCGCACGAACACTTGCGCCCATGGCAGCGCGAACAGCGGCGCGGTGTTTTCTTTCTGACCGGGATTGGTGCACAGGAAGCCGTCGACTGAACGGTGGGTGCGATATTCTGGCACGAAGGCGCGATTGACGCGGATGTCTTCCGAGCCCGTGCCCTTCAGGCCGAACACGTGCCAGCGATCGAGAATTTCATAATCGGAGCGCGGCAGCAGGAAGGTGCGGGCGTCGGGCGCATCGCCTTCCTTTTCGGGCGGCACCACGGCGCCGAGCAGCACCCAATCGCAATGCTTGGACCCCGAGGAGAAGCCCCACTGACCGGAGAGGTAAAAGCCGCCTTCAGCGCGCTCGACCTTGCCGACGGGCTGATAGGAGGAGGACGCCAGCACCGAAGTGTCCTTGCCCCAGACGTCGATCTGGGCCTGATCGTGGAACAGCGCCAGTTCGTAGGGATGGCAGCCGACGACGCCATACACCCAGGCGGTCGACATGCAGGCTTCGGCGATCGCCATCTGGACGTCGTAGAAAACCTGCGGATCCATTTCGTAGCCGCCCCAGCGCTTGGGCTGCAGGATGCGGAAGAAGCCGGCTTCCTGCATTTCCGCGATCGTCTCGGCCGGAACGTTGCGCTCGGCTTCGCAGCGTTCGGCGCGTTCGCGAAGAACGGGCTGCATCGCGCGGGCGCGGGCGATCAGCGATTCGGGGCTGGGTATAATTGTCGCGTGTTGCATAGCCATTCTCCCGGTGTGTTTGCGGTCAGATCCGCTTTTTGATATTCGTACCGGAGAACATAGAGCAGCTACGCATTTCGTCAATACGTTCGCCCATCGATGCCTCCTCCCTATATTTTCTTTCGCACCTGCAGCGTAAATCGAGAGGTCTCGCGGACCTGACGCTTTCGCTTAAACGCGTGGAAGGGCATTAATCACGGACCAATCCAGCTCGTAAAGGACAAGCAATGGCCGAAGATAAAGTCGCCGTCGTCACCGGCGCCAGCCGGGGCGCAGGGGCCGGAATCGCCCGGGCGCTGGGCGCTAAAGGGTTCACGGTTTACGTAACCGGCCGGACCACCGGCGCGGGCCAGAACGCTTTGCCTGGTACGATTAATGAGACGGCCGCCGCCGTCACCGCGGCAGGCGGGAAGGGCGTGCCCGTCAAGGTCGACCACGGCAGCGATGAAAGCATCAAGGCGCTTTTCGATCAGATCACCGCGGAAACCGGCCGGCTGGACGTGCTGGTCAACAATGTCGCCGCCATCGACGATTTCCTGATCGATCCAGGCGTATTCTGGGAGCGGCCGCTCGGTCTTGCGAACATCCTCAATGTCGGCCTGCGCTCGCATTACGTCGCGAGCTATTACGCGGCGCCGCTTCTGGTGAAGCAAAAGCGCGGTCTGGTGGCGTTCGGCTCGTCGTTTGGCGCTGTCTGCTACATGCATGGTCCTGCTTATGGGGCGCAAAAGGCGGGAATCGACAAGATGGCCGCGGACATGGCCATCGATTTCGAGGGAACGGGCGTCGCCGCCGTATCGATCTGGATGGGGCCGCTGCGTACGGAACGCTCCATGCGCTCGCTGCAACAACGCCCCGATCAGTATGAAGGCTTTATGGAGCAGGCTGAAACGCCGGAATTCACGGGCAATCTGATCGCTGCGATCTACGCCGATCCGGATATGATGTCGCTGACCGGTCAAACGCTGGTGGGCGCGGAACTGGCGCATCGTTACGGTTTGAAGGACGCAGGCGGGAAACAACCGCCGTCCTATCGGGACATGCTGGGCGCCCCCCTGACCTTCTCGAAGGCCATTGTCCGCTGATCGGTCTGGCTTAAGCCCGATCGAGCCTGTCGGCGGTGATTTCAGCGATGCGCGTCGCCCCGGTGAGAGCCATCGCGGCGCGCATTTCCTTTTCAATCAGTTCGAGAACGTGTGCGACGCCGGCCTCGCCGCGACCGGCGAGCGCGTAGACCCAGGCCCGGCCGAGCAATACGCCTTGTGCGCCTAAGGCCAGCATCCGCACCACGTCGAGGCCGGACCGCACGCCCCCGTCGGCGAAGATTGTGAGCCGTCCGCCGACGCGATCGGCGACGCGCGGCAGCGCCTTGGCGGTGGATAGAACTCCATCCAACTGCCGTCCGCCATGATTGGAGACGACGATGGCGTCCGCGCCCATGTCGGCGGCGGCATGCGCGTCTTCAGGATCCAGTATACCCTTTATGATCAATGGCTTATTCCATCTCTGGCGGATCCATTCGAGGTCGCGCCAGGTGATGGTGGGGTCGAAATTGGCGCCGATCCAGGCGAAGAAATCCTCCAGGCCGCTCCTGCCCCTCAGGACCTCGGCGACGTTGCCCAGGCTGTGCGGGCGGCCCAGCAGACCCACGTCCCAGGCCCAGGAGGGACAGCTTGCGGCTTGCAGCAGACGGCGCATCTGTCCGGCCAGGCCCGGCGCGCCCGCCAGTCCGGACCGGGTGTCGCGATAGCGCGCGCCGGGCACCGGCATATCGACCGTAAAAATGAGCGCGTTGCAGCCGGCGGCGTCCGCGCGATCGAGCAAATCGCGCATGAAGCCGCGGTCGCGGATCATGTAGAGCTGAAACCAGAACGGCCCATTACCGGATCGGGCGACCTCCTGAAGTGAGCAAGCGCTGACGGTCGATAGCGCAAAGGGAACGCCGGCCGCCTTGGCGGCGCGGATCGCTTGCACCTCGCCGCGCCGGGCGTACATGCCGGCGAGGCCAACCGGTCCCAGCGCGACGGGCAGCGCCACTTTCTGCCCGAACCATTCCGTCGACAGATCGAGATTGGAGACGTCCCGTAACACGCGCTGCCTCAGCGCGACGTCCACCAGATCGTCGATATTGCGCCGCAAAGTGCGCTCCGCGTAGGAGCCGCCGTCGAGATATTCGAAAAGAAATCGCGGGATCTTGCGGCGCGCCAGTTCGCGGTAATCCGAGATGGAGGCTGTGATCACGTTTATGCCTTTGCGTGGGCTTTGGCTCGCTTCGCGGCTTCAATGTCGCAATCGCTGACGTTTGTCAGCCATAGCTAAAAGATGATGGCCATTGCCGCGGTTCAGGCGCTTGCCCCGTCGCTAGCTGCGCCTATTAAGGTGTGCTTAAGTAGTTTTGCCGAGAGGGTTCTAAAAAATGGGGCGCGGGCGGAACGTCCGGCGCGTCAGTGGACGGACCTTATTGCAGTGATTGCATCGCTTTTTGAGGCCGGCCGGGAGAAGATCGCCGGTGACGAAATGCGTAGCAAACGAGGCTGTTCGCTGCGAAAATAGAGCTAGACAATAAAGTGACCCCGCGTGCATAACGCGGACCTAGGCGGGAAATAGGAAAAATGGCTGTCAAAGCGCTCGCATACATCACTGCGGAAACCGCAAAAATCGACGAATGGAAATCCTATGCAACCAATATCTTAGGGGTTCAGATCGCTGATCGGGCCCCTAAGGGAACGCTGGGGTTGCGACTGGATGATCGCCCCTTCCGGTATGTGTTGCGTCCAGGCAAGGAAGAGCGCTTCGGCGCCGCCGGTCTGACCCACGCCTCCAAGAAGGAATTCGACGACTCGATCCAGAAACTGGAGCGCGCGGGCGTCCGTCTGGAGAAGGGCAGCGCCGCTGAGGCGCGCGAGATGTTCGTCGAGGAATTGGTGCGCTGCGCCGACCCCGCGGGCAACAAGCTTGAACTTGTGTGGGGCTGCGCCGAGACCTTCGAGCCGTTCCTGTCGCCGCAAGGCGTGTCCGGCTTCCTCACCGGCGAGATGGGCTTAGGCCACGCCGTGTTTCCGTCCAACAAGGTCAAGGAAACGCACGCCTTCTACAAAGACGTGCTGGGCTTCGGCGACAGCGATGAGGCGCGGCTTTACATGTCGCCCAATCCGGAAGATCCCCCGGTCGTCATTCATTTCATGCACGCCGACAATCCGCGTCACCACACGATCGCGTTCGGCGATGTGCCGGCGCCAACGGGCCTCATCCACACCATGCTGGAGGTGAAGTCGATCGACGACGTCGGCCGCGCCTATGACCGCGCGCTGAATTCCGGCGTGAAGATCGCCGCATCGCTCGGCCGTCACGTCAACGATCACATGATCTCATTCTACATGCACTCGCCGAGCGGCTGGGTGGTCGAATATGGCTGCATGGGCACCCAATTCGATTGGTCGACTTTCACCCCTACCATTAGTCACAAAGACTCCCATTGGGGTCATCGCTGGGGCGGTTAATCTAGATGTCCTATACTCCACTCGATAAGCGTCTCTCTCTGGACGCGGTCGTCTCTCAACTGAAGGACGGCATGACCATCGGCATCGGCGGCTGGGCGACCCGCCGCAAGCCGATGGAATTGGTGCGCGCCATTGCCCGCTCCAATCTGAAAGATTTGACGGTCGTCGCTTATGGCGGCCCCGACGTCGGCGTTCTCGCGGCTTCCGGCAAGCTGAAGAAGCTCGTCTTCGCGTTCGTTTCGATGGACCAGATCCCCATCGAGCCGCACTTCAAGAATGCGCGCCAGGCCGGTGCGCTCGACGTGTTCGAACTGGACGAGGGCATGTTCCATTGGGGGCTGCGCGCTGCGGCGATGAAGTTGCCGTTTCTGCCGACCCGCGTCGGCATCGGCACGGATTTGCTGAAGCACTACGACTTCAAGACGGTGAAGAGCCCTTACGCCGACGGTGAGGAATTCATCGCCATGCCGGCGATCAAGCTCGACGTCGCGCTCCTGCACGTGCATCGCTCCGATCAGGCCGGTAACACGCTCACGCTGAGCATGGACCCGTTCTTCGACGAATTGATGGCGCGCGCCGCCGACAAGGTGTTTGTGACGGCCGAAAAGGTCGTGCCGACGCCGGAGCTCGAAATGGCGAAGAACTTCCGCTTCAACCTGTTCGAGCGTGCGGTCGTGACCGGCGTGGTCGAGGCCCCGGGTGGGGCTCACCCGACCAGCGCGGCGCCGGATTACAATCTCGATATGGAGCACCTGAAGGCATACGCCGCCAGCGCGGAAAGCGCCGAAGCGTGGGCCGCCTACAAGGCGCAATATATCGACGTCTCGCCTGAAGCTTATCTCGAAGCTGTCGGCGGGTTGGACAAACTGCGCGCGATCAAAGCGCCGGCCTATTGAGTTGACCATGACCTATTCGCTTGCCGAACTCATCATCTGCGCGAGCGCCGAAGCTTGGCGCCACGACGGTGAAATGATGGCCACGGGCATCGGCCCGCTGCCGCGCCTTGGCACCGGCCTCGCCAAGATGACCTTTAATCCCGGCCTCATGATCACCGATGGCGAGTCGTTCTATTCGACGATCCCGGTCTCGCCGGGCGCGCGCTGCGCACCGGAAAACGTCGAAGGCTGGTCGCCTTATGACCGCACCTTCTCCACTTTGTGGAGCGGCAAGCGGCACTCGATGGTTGGCCCGGTGCAACTCGACCGTTTCGGTCAGGCGAATATCTCGATCATCGGCGACGATTATAAGAAGCCGAAGGTCGCGATGCTCGGCGCCCGCGGGTTCCCCGGCAATTCGATCAGCCATCCGAACAGCTTTTTCTTCCCGTCGCACAACAAGCGCGCCTTCGTCAGCGGCGAAGTCGATTTCGTTTGTATGACCGGCTACAACCCAGCGCGCTATCTCGGCGGCAAGCCGCCGAAAGGCCTGGATCTGCGCATTATCGTGACGGATCTGGCAGTGCTGGACTTCGAAGGGCCGAACCACGCGATCCGCGTGAAGTCGCTGCATCCGGGCGTCACGTTCGATCAGGTCCAGGACAATACGGGTTTCGATCTGGTGAAGCCTGACAATATCCCGACCACGCCGGCGCCGACCGAAGAGCAACTCAAGATCATCGCCGAACTCGATAAATACGACGTCCGGAAAAAAGTTCTGAAGGGCGATCCTCCGGGCGACCGGCGGTAGTCAAGGGGTTCCGATGGAAAGCCTTGTCGAGCCTAAAAAGGTAGACATTCAGTACGAAACCGATGAGCCCGTCCTCTATGAAGAGGACGGGCGCATCGCTTACGTGACGATGAATCGTCCGGGCTTCAACAACGCTCAAAACAACCAGATGACCTATGCGCTCGACGCCGCGTTCAAGCGCGCGGTGGACGACGACAACATCAAGGTCATCATCGTGCGCGGCGCCGGAAAGCACTTCTCCGCCGGGCATGACATCGGCACGCCGGGGCGCGATCTGCACAAGAGCTGGGATCGCAAGACGCTGAATTACGATCACGTCAACAAGCCCGCGGCAGAGCTCCTCTATGCGCGCGAGCAGGAAGTATATCTCGGCATGTGCCGCCGCTGGCGCGACATTCCAAAGCCCACGATCGCGCTGGTGCAGGGCGCTTGCGTCGCGGGCGGGCTGATGCTGGCCTGGGTGTGCGATATGATCATCGCTTCCGACGACGCGTACTTTCAGGACCCCGTCGGTCGCATGGGCATTCCGGGCGTCGAATATTTCGCGCACGGCTTCGAATTGCCGCCGCGCATTGCAAAGGAATTCATCCTGCTGGGCGAACGCATGCCGGCGGAGCGCGCTTACAGCTTCGGCATGGTCAATCGCCTCGTGAAGCGCGAGAACCTTGAGGCGGAGGGCCGCGCCGTCGCTGAAAAGCTCGTTGCAGCGCCGCGCCTTGGTATGTGGCTGACCAAGCAGGCGCTGAACCATGTCGAGGATTTGCGCGGCAAGCGCACCGCGATGGATGCGCACTTCCACATGCATCACTTTGCTCACGCGCAGAACGATCTCGTGAGCCGGGACAGCCTGGGCGGCCAGGACGCGAAGTCCATGGCCGCAGCCAACAAGAAGGACGCCGGCGAGGCGTGAGTTCTATGAGCGATCCACTCAATACGATCCTGACGCAGCGTCTGGGCTGCAAATACCCGATCATTCAAACGGCCATGGGCTGGGTCGCCGAACCCAGCCTGGTCATCGGTTCGTCCGAGGCGGGCGCTTTCGGATTTCTCGGCGTCGCGGTGATGACCCCGAAGGAAGCGGCTGAGAAGCTCGCCGTTGTGCGCGCGGGCACCTCGAAGCCGTTCGGCGTGAACTTTCATATGTTCCAGCCAGGCGCGTCGGAAATCGTCGACCTCGTCCTCGCCAACAAGGATCAGGTGCGGGCCGTCAGTTTCGGCCGCGGTCCGGATAAGGCGATGATCAAGCGCTTCAAGGACGCTGGCATTCTCTGCATCCCGACGATCGGCGCCGTGAAGCACGCGAAGAAAATGATCGAACTGGGCGTAGACATGGTGAACGTCCAGGGCGGCGAGGGCGGGGGCCATACTGGCGGCGTCGCCACCACGGTTCTGCTGCCGCAGGTTCTGGATTCGGTGAAAGTGCCGGTTGTGGCCTCGGGCGGCTTCGCGGACGGCCGCGGTCTGGCGGCGGCGCTGGCTTATGGCGCTTGCGGCATCGCGATGGGCACGCGCTTCCTGCTGACGCAGGAATCGCCGGTGCCGATGGAAACC
>CAYNCS010000043.1:0-9672 GCA_964395875.1 uncultured Caulobacteraceae bacterium
GCCTTATGTGGCGCTGGATGATTTGCCCGCGGTCTGGCGCGCGCTCGACAACGCCAGCCTCGCCACGCCGAATATCAATCTGATCACGGACATCATCGCCTGTCCGGGGCTGGATTATTGCTCGCTGGCGAACGCCCGCTCGATCACCGTGTCGAACGCCATCTCAAAGCGTCTGGCCGATTACGACCAGCAATCCGAAATCGGCGAGCTGAAGATCAAGATTTCCGGCTGCATCAACGCCTGCGGCCACCACCATGTCGGCCATATCGGCATTCTGGGCGTCGATAAAAAGGGCGAGGAATTCTACCAGATCACGCTCGGCGGCTCCGCGGCGGAAGACGCCAGCGTCGGCGCGATCGCAGGCAAGGGGCTGGCCGCCAATGAAGTGCCGGAGGCCATCGCGCGCGTGGTCGATAAGTATTTGCAGGTGCGTAAGCCCGGCGAGCGGTTCCTGGATTCCTTACGGCGTCTGGGCGCGGACCCATTCAAGGAGGCGCTCTATGCCCCTCATTAAAAACGGCGCTGAGGCCGAAAACCCCTGGATTTATTACTCCGACGCAGAGGTCGTGCCGGAAGATGGCGACGTGATCGTTTCGTTCGCGCGTCTGCTGCTGGAAGACGATACGCTGCAGAACCACAAGGGCCGTCTGGGCGTGCGCGTGCAGGGCCCGGATCGCGTGGAGCGGTTGCAACCGTTTCTGGACCAGCTTTCGCTGATCGAGATCGAGTTCGCCACGTTCCGCGATGGGCGCGGCTATTCCAGCGCGCGGCTTTTGCGCGAACGCTACAAATACACGCAAGAATTGCGCGCCGTCGGCGACGTGCTGCACGATCAATTGTTTCTCATGGCGCGATGCGGATTCGACGCCTTCCTGACGCCCAAAGCAGGGGCGGCGGAATACGCCGAAGCGCTCGCGCGCTTCAAGACCGTCTATCAACCCGCGGCCGATGGGCGAGCCCCTGTCGGGCGGGTGCGGGCGGAGCAGGCTGGATGAAAATGGCTGCTGACTCAGCGCGCGCGGCGGTGACGCCGGTAACTCACGAAACGCCCGAAGAGCGGGTGGCGCGTCTCAATGCGCTTTATCGCGGTGCGAGCCCGAAAGAGATTCTGCGCGCCGCGATCGAGGAATTCGGCGACGGTCTCGCTGCGGTTTCCTCGTTTGGCGCGGAGGCGGCGATCACGCTGCATATTCTGTCGGAACTGAAGCCATCCTTGCCGGTGCTGTTTCTCGAAACCGGCATGCATTTCGCGCAAACCCTTCAATACCGCGACCAGCTGATCGAACGTCTGGGCCTGACCGGCGTGCGCAATATCACGCCCGATCCGGTGGACGTTGAACGGCTCGATCCAAAAGGATTGCTGTGGCGCACGAACACCGATGCGTGTTGCGCCTTCCGAAAGGTGAAGCCGCTGGATGCGGTGTTGCGCCCGGACTTCGCCGCCTGGATCACCGGACGCAAGCGCATGCATGGCGGCGCCCGCCTGCGTTTGCCGGTGTTCGAGTACGATGCCGACAACAACAAGTACAAGGTCAACCCGCTGGCGGCCTTCACGCAGGACGACGTGGACGCCTATTTCCGGGATCACGATCTGCCGCCGCATCCGCTGGTCGAGGAGGGCTATCGCTCCATCGGCTGCTGGCCTTGCACGCAGCCGTCCGAAGACAGCGCCGATGCGCGGGCAGGCCGCTGGGCGGGGCAGGAGAAGACGGAGTGCGGCATCCATCTGCAGCGGGACGCCTGGTCCAGCCTTGATTCCTCCGAATTGTAGGAACAGCTTCGCCCTTGACGGCGTTTTAACGCATCCGCGCCAAGCTGCGGTCCGTCAAATAAGGTGTGGGGTCGTCGAACATGGGCGGACCTGATCAATCAGGCCTCCAGAATCTGGAAAACGCGCCGCCGCCGCAATTCGGCGCGCCGGAACCGGGTGTGGCCTATCCTGAGCGCCGCGGCGCCCATGGCATAGCCCTCAACGACGACGGTCAGATTGCGCTGGCGCGCATTGCGCGCGCCGATGGCGCGGTGGAATACGACCTGCCGGGCGGCGGCGTCGATCCCGGCGAAGCCGACAAGGCCGCTATGGTTCGGGAATTTATGGAAGAAACTGGCCTTCCTGTGCAGGCAGGCCGTTTTGTCGCGCGCGCCAGACAATATTGGCGTACGGACAAAGATGAGACGCGCAACGCTGATTTTCGGATTTTCGAAGTGTTCGTCGCCGGTCCGGCCTCACGACCGAGCGAGCCCGATCACACGCTGGTCTGGATGACGCCCGAAGAGGCGATCGCGTCTGTGCGGCATGAAGCCCACGCCTGGGCGCTGCGAACGTTCCTGAAGCAGCAAGGAATCTAACGTAGATTGCCGTCCTGGCGCGTCTCGGCGCTCTGCTTGATCTGGCCGGGATTGTTCACGAACGCCAGGGCCGCGATGACCTTGGGTTTCGCCGCCTTGGTCCATTCCCGCACCGGGATCTCGACATATTTGTGCAGCGCCCATCCGGCGAAGACCGACAAGCCCAGCATGGTCGCAAACGCCAGAACGTTGTCGATGGGGCCGGGGATTGCGATCATGCTCCAGATGCGGCCGACAAACGCCAGCGCCATGATGTGCATTAGGTAAACGCCGAAGGAGACGTCGGCGAGGAACTTGATTGCGGGATGCAATTGCCGCTTGTGCTGCACGTCATAGAATATGCCGGCGCCCGCGAACAGGATCGCCGGAACGCCGACCTCCAGCAGACGCGTGTCGCCGTTCGAGAAAATGGTGAGATCCGGGTTCGGGCCGGCGGCTGCGATATAGCCGATCAGCCAGACGGCGCCTGCGCCGAGCAGCAAGAGCGGCGGCAGTTTCATTCCGTTCATCGCCGCGCGCATCATCACCACGCCTGCGATGAATTCAAAAGACGCCTGATGGGACAGGAAGCGCATCAGGGGCGGCGCCGATTCATGGCCCCAGCCCGCAAGGCGCATCGCCAGAACGGCGATCACCCAGATCACAAGGATGAAGGGCAGCGATTTTTTTTGCGCGATAAGGGTTAAGGAGAACAAAAAGTAAAAGAGCAGCAAATGGGACAGCGTCCAGGCGACCAGAAGCGCCGGTATGTGTCCGTTCGGGACCAGCAGAATGGTCGACCAGGGTTCCGGATGGCGGATCAGGTGCGCCATCAATTTATGTCCGGATACGGACCACAGCGCCAGCGTGGCGGCGGTCGCAATCCAGTAGACGGGGTAAATGCGCGTGACGCGGTCATAGAGAAAGGACGCCGCCGGACCTAAGCCGTGCGCCCGATTGGTCGTCGAATAAACCATGACCGCGCCGGACATGACGAAGAACATGTCCGTGCCGATGCGGGCGAATTCCAGCCAATGCGGCAGGAAGGCGTCCGGCTCCAATTGTTCGCGGGAAAAGCTGTGTAACGCCGCAACAAGCAACGCCGCGAGCGCACGGATGGCGTGCACGCTGTTCAATCGTAACCGGTCCGAGGCGACCTCGTTGCTCATGCGAATGCGGTGCTCCAACATTTACCAATAGGAGGAATTCACCGCTGCGGCGTAAGGGGTTTTCAGGCCTAAGCCGTCGACCCCCGATTGAAATACGCGCGCAGCAAGCGCCGTCCAAACCTATCGCTCGTGTGTCTGGAGAAATGAGCCGCTTCACCCAGCGCGGGCCGTTTTCCGGGGTTTTATTTGCAACAGCAATGCCACCCGCGGACAACGTGCCGCATGCTGGTTAAGGAACCCCTAGGGCTGCTTCCGCAACGCGTCGATTTCATCCATCACGCGGTTCATACGCGCCATCAGCGCCTCGTATGGCGCGTCGGACGTCATGTCGATGCCGGCTTTCTTGTAGAGATCGATCGGGTAATCGGATCCGCCCGCTTTCAGAAGGGCGATGAAACGGTCCCGGGCGGGTGCGCCTTCCTTCAGGATCGCATCGGTAAACGCCGCTGCGCCGACGATCGAGGTGGCGTATTGGTAAACGTAATATCCGTAATAGAAATGCGGGATGTACGCCCACTCGACGCAATATTTCGGATCGATCTTCATCACGCCTTCGGCCTCGCCGTAATATTTGCGCGTGATGTCGCAATACATCTGCGTGAGCTTTTCGCCCGACAGCGAGCCGCCTTTTTCCAGTTCCTCGTGCATGCGCAGTTGATATTCCGCGAACAGCGTTTGCCGGAAGAAGGTGGAGCGCATCATCTCCAGCGCTTCGCCGAGATAATAGAGCTTCTCTTCCTTGGTCTTGGCGTTGGACACCATGTAATCGCTGAGCAGCATCTCGTTCGCGATTGAAGCGGTTTCGGCCGTGAAGGTGGAATAGCCCGACAGCTCATAGGGCTGCGCCGCGTCCGCCAACATCGTGTGAACCGCGTGCCCCCATTCGTGCGCAAAGGTGGACAGGGAGTCGAAATTGTCGGTGTGGTTCAACAGCAGATAGGGGTGTACGTCATAGGCGCCGTTGTTCATGTAAGCGCCCGCCGCCTTGCCGTCCTGCGGATAGGGATTCATCCAATTGCCGGCGAAGCCGCGCTTCAGCGCGTTGAGGTAGTCGTCGCCGTAGGGCTTGGCGATTTCCAGCGTGATCTTCTTTGAATCCTCGATCGAGAAATGTTCGACCGCGGGCTTTTTGAAGATCGGCGGGTAGATGTCATAATATTGCAGCTCGCCTTTGACGCCGAGCAGTTCCTTGCGCAGCTTCAGATAGCGATGCAGCGTCGGCAGGTTCCTGTTCGCCTGCGCCACCAGCGTGCGATAGACGCTTTCAGGCATGGCGTCGCCGAACAAGGCGGCTTGCAGCGAAGTGTCGAACTTGCGCGTGCGCGCGTAAAAAACATCGCCCATCACTTGTGTGGTGAGCGCGGCGCCGAACGTGTTTTCATAGCCCTTATAAGCGCCCCAGAAAGAATCGAAGACCAGCTTGCGCTCGTCGCGGTCGGTCGATTCGCGATGCTTGGTGTAGGCGGCTTGCGTCAGCTTCACCTTCTCACCGCTCTTCAGCGTGATCGTCGGATAGGGCAGTTCCGCATTCGCCAGCACCGAGTAGATCGCGTTCGGCTGTTGCAGCACCGTACCGGTGGCGGCGAGCACGCCTTCGGCCTCCTCGGATAGCGTGTGGGGGGCCGCGCGCAGCGTATCATTGAGGAAGAAGCTGAAGCGCTTTTTCAACTCCGGCGATTTCGCGATAAAGCCGTGCACCTTGTCGGCGCCGATCTCCAGGATTTCGGGCGCTGCCCAGGCCGTCTTTTCCGCCATCAGCGTCATCAGCGCGCCGGCGAGCTGGCGGCGCTCCTGATTGGCGCCGATGCGCAGGTCTTCGTCGGCTTTCAAGCTCGAATAGGCGTAGAGGCGGTTCGCTTCCTTGCGGACGCGGCTGATCTCTGACATCGCTTCAAGCATCTTGTCGGCGCTCTTGCCCAGTGAGCCCTTAAATTTCGTCAGGTTCTCCGCGTCTGTCTTGGTTTTTGCGTACGCGGCGTCCCAGGCTGCGTCATTGGCGTAAAGGTCGGCGAGATCCCAGCCCGGACCGGCGGGCTTGGCCGCTTCCGGCGCTGCGCTGGCTTTCGCCTGCGCGTCAGGCGTTTCATAAAAACACGCCATCGCAGCGGCGGCGAAAATCGTCATACCAAACCTCTTCATCAATTCTCCCCCGATCCCGTGCGGCGATCAGGACACGCGCGCGGCGCTGGAGTAAATCGGCGCCCGTCCCGCAGCCATGGCTTCCAGCGTTGGAGACGGCATGCCGTAGCGCGATTCGTACAGCCACATATTCGTCAGCACCCGTTTTACATAAGTGCGCGTTTCGTCCTTGGGGATGGATTCGATCATCATCAGCGGATCGTTGAAGCTGCCGACGGAGGTAAGCCAGCGCTGCAAGGCGCCGGGGCCCATATTATAGGCGGCCAGCACCTTTGATAGGTCCGGTCCGACGATGTCGAACAGGTGCTCCACATACAGCTGGCCGAGCCGCATGTTCACCTGTGGGTCGAACAGCTGATCGGGATTGGCCTTGTACGCGGGATTGTTGGCGATGAAGGCCGCCGTCGACGGCAGCAATTGCATCAAGCCGCGCGCATTGGAGCGCGACACCGCCTCCGGATCCAGCCGCGATTCCTGCCGTGCGATTCCAAACAGCAGCGCCTTGTTCAAACGAAAGCCGTCTGAAGGCTTGTAGGGCGTATCCGGATAAAGACCTGCGGCCAATTCCTCGCCGCCCATTTCAGCGAGGCGCGTGGCGGCGCTGGCGAGGCCAAGTCCCTGCGCAAGCGCCAGCAAACGAACGTCTTCCGACGGATCGACGCGACGCTGCAGCGCTTTCAATTCCGCTTCGGCGTCGTCGAGATGGCCGATCTGCGCCAGGGCCGCGGCGCGTTTCGCCGCCGGATAGCGGGCGAAGAGATCAGCGGCGTTGGCGGCGTCAACCGGACCCACGCTCTGCGGTTGATAGGAAGGATCGCGGCCCAATTGGCGCTCGGCCAGCGTGCCATAGAAGCTCATCGGCTGCGCGGCTGACAGTTTGAACGCGCCGATCGCGAGGCCCGGTTCGCCTGCCGCGAGATGCGCGCGACCGGCCCAGAAGGCGGCGGCTGCGATTTCCGCCTGACTGAAATATTTCGTCCGCGCCGCGATTTCGAAATGCTGCGCGGCCTCCTTGAAGCGTCCGAGGCGGAACTCGGCGAGGCCGGAGATGTAGCGCGCGTCGCCGTCCAGCGCCTGACCGAGTTCCGGGGCCGCAAGACTTAGGGCCTGTTCGGCTTGCCCCTGATAAAACGCCTCTTCGGCGGAATCGATGCGCGCTTTGCTCTGCGGTGCGTTGGGGCGCAGTGCGAGCGGCTGCGGCGGCAGGCCGGCAGTGGCGAATTTGCGCGGCTTGGCTTGTTCGGGACGCGGCGGCGGTCCCGCATCCCCGGTCATGCGCGGCAGCGCCAGCGCATAGATCGAATCCGCCTCGACATTGTCCGAATACGACACAAGCCACGCATAGAGCTCGGCGTAGCGCGGATTGTACGTCGCCGACTTGGTTGTGTAGCGCCGCGCCAGAACGGAGCCCTGCAGCAGCGGGTCCTCCACCTGCGCCAGCATGGCGTCCGCGCTGGCGTACAGGCGCGCGTCGCTGGCGGCGTAGGCGCGGGCATAACGTTCGACGTCCTTATCCGACAGCACCTTCAGATGATCCGGGAGCTTCGGCGCGATGGCGGTGCGGAATGCGGGCGGATAAGGCGCCGGCGGGACGATTGGCTGCGGGGCCGGGACATAGGCCTCCTGCGGCGGCGCGCTGGGAAGGGTGGACGGATCGATCGCCGGCGGTGCGGCCTGCGGTCCGAACGAATAGGTCGGCGCGGGAATGCTCGAATATTGCTGCGCCGGCGGGACAGGGGCGCCGCCGGGCGTGCTGGAATAAGGCTGCGGTGAGTCGCCGAGGGAGTAGGTCGGCGCCGGCGTCGAATAGGATTGCGGGGCGCCGCCCACCGAATAAGTTGGCGTCAAGGCGCGGTCTTCATAGCTCGGGCCGCTCACCGGCGGCAAAGGTCCGCCCGTCACCCATGGGGGCGGCGCGCATGGCTGCGGCACGGCTGGTCCGGAGGGATCGAGCGGCGCGCCTTCGACGCCGGGCGCTGAACCGCTGGTCTGGTTCGGCGCGACATAGCTGGGATCGGCCGGCGCAGGCTGACCGGGACAGGCCATCGCCTCATTCGCGCCCGCGACCAGGGCGAGGCCCGCCGCGGCGTGCAGAAAAATGGATTTGAGGCGGCCAGGCGTTTTCACATCGCACAACGCAAACCCGGAGCCTTGGGAAGCCGACGCGCTAAGTGAGTTCGGATGAACACGCGTGCGCTGCATCATGACGTTTCCAATCCTGTTTCGCGGGGCGCGCTTATCCTGGCGCGGCGTCAACCGAACCAGGCATGAACGAGCCTCACGTCAAGACGTTCCGGCCAGGCCGGCGATCGCCTTTTCGATGGCCAGGAGATCCGCCCACGCGAGGCGCTTCTCCTGAGGACGACGCAATAAATAGGAGGGGTGAAAAATGGGAAAAGCGGGCAATTCGATGGCGCCGTCCGTCGACTTGTAGCGCGCCTTGCGTCCGCGCAGGCGCATGATGCCGTCTTCGGTGCGCAGAAGCGCCTTGGCCGACACGCCGCCCGCCAGGATCAGAATCTTGGGTTGGGCCAGGAAAATGTGCCGCTCGATGAAGGGCAGGGAGATCAGGATTTCCGTCTGGGTCGGCTGGCGGTTGCCCGGCGGGCGCCAATTCAGAATGTTGGAAATGTAGACGTTTTGCGCGCGCGACAAATGGATCGCGGCCAGCATGCGGTCCAGCAATTGCCCGGCTGGGCCGACGAACGGCTTACCGCGCTCGTCCTCCTCACGGCCGGGCGCTTCGCCAACGACCATGACGGCCGAGCCCGCGACGCCGTCGGCGAACACCGCTTGCCGGGCCGTGGTCTTTAGCGCCACGCCGTCGAACTTGCCGATCGCCTCCCGCAATTCCTCAAGGCTGTTGCATTTTTGCGCGATGGCCAACGCCTCGGCGGCGGCGTCCGCGGCGCTGCCGCTGAGGGCGTCGCTGGGCTTTGCCTTCGCGAGCGGCCCGGCGGGGCGGACCGGCGCGGCCGGGGCGTCGTCCCAGGAATCCTCAACGCTGGGCCTTGGTGCGGCTCTGGGCGCGGCTCCGGGCCGAATCGATTGTTGATAAGGCTCCGTTGAGACGGCCTTTGCGGGCGCCGCGACGGGGGCTTCGGGTTCGATCCCGGCCAGCCGCCACCAGTCGAGCAAGCTCTCCGCGAGCGCGTGATGAGACAAATCGTCCATGAATCCCGAGGGATATATCGCCAGATACGCCTTCAGGCCGAACGTTTCGGCCTTGACCTGCGGCCAGTGTAATTCGAGAAGCGTAAATGGCCAGCTTTGCAGAGGCGGCTGGCCCGGTTTGGCATGGGGTTTCGGGACTTATGGTGGACGACGTTGAACGCGAGTCGATGGAATATGACGTCGTAATCGTCGGCGCGGGACCGGCTGGTCTGGCGGCGGGCATCCGCCTGAAGCAACTCGCCGCTGAAAACGGAGCGGAGATTTCCGTCGCTATTCTGGAAAAAGGCTCCGAAGTCGGCGCGCATATTCTGTCTGGCGCCGTGGTCGATCCGAAGGCCCTGAACGAACTCATCCCCGACTGGAAAGAGCGCGGCGCGCCGCTTGAGACCGAAGTGACTGAGGACAAGTTCCTGTTCCTCGGACCATCCGGAGCGCTGACCGCGCCGAACTTCCTGATGCCGCCGCTGATGAACAATCACGGCAATTACATCGTGTCGCTTGGCGCGGTGGCGCGCTGGCTGGCGACGCAGGCCGAAGAACTTGGCGTGGAGATCTACCCGGGCTTTGCCGCCGTGCAGACCCTGTATGACGACAAGGGCGCGGTGAAGGGCGTGCGCATCGGGGACATGGGCGTCGGCCGCGACGGCGAGCCGAAGGGCGACTACACGCCGGGCATCGACATCTTCGCGAAATACACGCTGATCGCCGAAGGTGCGCGGGGTTCGCTGGCCAAGCAGCTGATCCGCAAATACGGCCTCGACGAAGGCAAGCAGCCGGCCAAGTTCGGCATCGGCATCAAGGAGCTTTGGGAAGCCGCGCCGGGCAAGCACAAGCCGGGTCTCGTGCAGCACACGATGGGCTG
>CAYNCS010000043.1:9682-22998 GCA_964395875.1 uncultured Caulobacteraceae bacterium
ATGGGCTGGCCGTTGAATGCGAGCACGGGCGGCGGCTCGTTCCTCTATCATTTCGGCGAGAACCTGATCGCGGTCGGGTTCGTTGTGCACCTGAATTACAAGAACCCATTCCTTTCGCCGTTCGACGAATTCCAGCGCATGAAACTGCATCCCGACGTGCGCAAGCACCTGGAAGGCGGCAAGCGCATCTCTTATGGCGCGCGCGCGATCACCGAAGGCGGCTGGCAGTCCGTGCCGAAGGTCTCGTTCCCGGGCGGCGCGTTGATCGGTTGCTCGGCGGGCTTCGTGAACGTGCCGCGCATCAAGGGCAGCCACAACGCCATGAAGACCGGCATGCTGGCCGCCGAAGCGGCGTTCGAAGCGCTGCAGCACGGTGCGCCGAGCAACGGTCTCGACGCTTACGAAAACGGCTGGCGCAGGTCTTGGGTCGGCAAGGATCTCAAACTGGTGCGGAACGTGAAGCCGCTCTGGTCGAAGCTCGGCACCTATATCGGCATCCCGCTCGGCGCGCTGGACATGTGGACGAACACCCTGTTCGCCGGTCTTTCGTTCTTCAGCGGCTTCGGGTCGCTCAAGCACGGCAAGACGGACGCCGAAGCCACCGAGCCCGCCGCGAAGCACAAGGAAATCCTCTATCCGAAGCCGGACGGCGTGCTGACGTTCGACAAGCTTTCGTCGGTGTTCCTGTCGAACACCAATCACGAGGAAGACGAGCCGTGTCACCTCACGCTGCGCGATCCCACCGTGCCGATCCGCGTCAATCTGCCGGAATATGGCGAACCGGCGCGGCTCTATTGCCCGGCCGGGGTCTATGAAGTGCTGGTCGACGAAACGACGAAACAGCCGCGTTTCCAGATCAACGCGCAGAATTGCGTGCACTGCAAAACCTGCGACATCAAAGATCCGTCGCAGAACATCAATTGGGTCCCGCCGCAGGGCGGCGAAGGGCCGATCTACGCGAACATGTAATCGAACCGGCGTGCGTCGCGCACCTGCGCGGCGGCGCCGCAATTCGCCCGTTCGCGCCGTCCCTGATGACTCAATGCGGATTCGCCTTTAGTGTGGGTCCAAAGAGATAAAACAGGGAGGATCCATTCCTATGAGCCCTCATGATGCGGGCGGCGCTGCGCAGACGCCCACGCCGCAAATGCTCCGCGAGCGCGCCGAAGCTCTGGTTCCGTTCCTGCGCGAGCAGGCGTCGAAGCATCGCGACGCGCGACGCCTCACGGACGATACGATCGCCAAGGTGCGCGAGGCGGGGCTGTTCCGCGTGATCCAGCCCAAACGCTATGGCGGCTATGAGATGAGCCCGCAGGTCTTTACGGACGTGCTGATCTCGCTGGCCAAGGGCGATCCCTCGATGGGCTTCGCCTACGGCGTCATCGCGGTGCATGCGTTTCATATGGGCTTTTACGACGACCGCGCCTGCATGGACGTCTGGGCCGACGATCCGGACGCGCTGATCGCCTCGCCCTACATTCCGACCGGCAAGGCCAAGAAAGTGGAGGGCGGGTATATTCTGAATGGCCGCTGGCCGTTCTCGTCCGGCTCCGACAATTGCAGCTGGACGTTCCTGGCGGGCGTCCTCGAAGGCGAGGAACATTTGCCGCTGTTCGAGCGCATGCGGTCGTTTCTTTTGCCGCGTAAGGACGCAAAGCTCATCGACACATGGCATGTGATGGGGCTGCAGGGGACGGGGTCCAAGGACGTCGAATGCGTCGACGTCTTCGTACCCGACTATCGAGTCGAAAAATTCCCGATCTTCGTGCCGGAAATGCATCCCGGCTACAAAGTGAACAACGGTCCGTTGTTCCGTACGCCGTTTTTACCGCTGTTCTATCGCGCGGTGTCGTCTGCTGCGATCGGCGCCCTCGAAGGCATGCTGGAGAGCTTTTGCTCCTTCCAGAACGGGCGCCTGTCGGTGCTGAGCCAGGTCGTGGCGCAGGACCCGTTCGTGCAATTGGCGACAGGTCAGGCGGCCGCGGGGCTCGATGAGATGAAGGCGATCCTGAAGCGCGACCTCGACGAGATGGAAGAGACCATCGCCGCGGGCAAAAGCTTCAGCCCCGTCCGGCTTCAGCATTACATGCTCAACAGCACCAACGTGCCGCATCGGGCGCAGGAATTGGCGCTGGGCCTGATGCGCGCGGCGGGCGCCAACGGCATCCGCACAGACAAGAACATTTCGCGCTATTACAACGACATTGTCGTCATCGGTCAGCACAGCTCCAATTCGCCGAAGACGCCGGGTATGGCGCTGGGCAAGATGCTGCTGGGCGTGACCGATTAAACGTAGCGGCGCTCGCCCATTCGCGTGCGTTTGGATTGGCGGGACGGCGAATGAGTAAAAAGCGCGTGCTCTTGGTGCATTGTCACCCGGCGCCGGATTCTCTGATGTCGGAGATGGCGCGCCGTGCGGTGGAGCGTTTGCGCACGCATGGCCATCACGTCGATATTTTCGACCTCTATCTTGAAGACTTCGATCCGGTCATGCGGGATGGCGAATGGCGCGCGCACCGGCGGACGGAGCGGCCGCGAGGCGTCCTCGACGCGCATGTGGAGGCGCTGCAGCGGGCCGAGGCGCTGGTGGTGACCTATCCGACCTGGTGGTTTGGCATGCCGGCCATGCTGAAGGGCTGGTTCGACCGGGTGTGGCAGGCGCAGGTCGCGTTCGATGTGAAGGATGGACAGTTCCAGGTCCACAAATTGTCCAACATCACGCATTTCGCGGCGATCACCAGCCACGGTTCGCCCAAGCTCTTCATCGACTGGATCATCGGCAATCCGGGCCGGCGCGTTTTATCGCCCGGTCTGGAACTGCAGCTCGCGCCGCGCGCCAAATTCCTCTGGCGCGCGTTTTACGGCGTCGACTCGGCGCCGCGCGAAAGCCTGCACAAGGACCTCGTGCGCTTCGAGCACGATCTGTCGCGCTTTTTGAGTTAGGCGCGCGGCCTCAGCCGAGCGCGAGAGGATTGGGCGTCGGCTGCGCGATGCGTTTCAGCGTATTTTCGTCGGTATGGTGGAAGGGGTCAGGCCGGCCGCGCACCGCGAGCACCGTGTCCTCGAAATAAGACCATGTGTCGTCCGGATTGACGGTGACGCGCATCAGGAACGAATCCGTTCTGAAATTGCGCTCGAGGAAAGGCTGTGAACAGATGCCGTAATCGGTCGCGCCGCGCGTAGCCTTGACCTCGAAGGTCGTCGCGTCGGGCTCGGCGTAACCGTAGGCGAGCGCCACCTGGCCGCGCGGAATGGTGAGGGACAGAAGGATAAGCTTGGTGGCCGGCTCCCAAAGCCAATAACCGACCTGGCTGTGATAGGTCTGCACCTCGCCGATCTTCACGATGTGCGTGTGATACCGAAGGCCATAAAAAAGTTGTGGGCCATTGGATTGCGGATCGGTGGGCTGCAGCTCGATCCGCTCATGATAGGCTTGGCGGCCTTCCTCGCCGGGGTTCGGGTTGATGTCCATGCTCTTGGCGCCTTCCCAGACGCCCGCGAGCGCCCGCAACGGCCCTAGGTTCGCCAGCGTGTTGACGTCGACGTCGCTTTGCTCGGTGAATATGTCGTACGGATAATCGTGCATAGCGCCCCCCGCGAACTGAAAACGGTGCATTGACTTGGTAGCGTCCCGTACGCCTAACCCCGCCGGTTCCACTGCGCCAGACCATGTGTTTGATCAAAAGCCACAAAATTCCTGAAATCACGACCCGTTTTGCCGGCCCCGCAGCGCGAGGCGCTTGATCGGGCGGCGGCTTCCGCGTTTGATGCCGGGCGCGCGCTGGGTATTGCGCCGTTTGCAGGGTAAGGAGCCATTATGCGGTTTGGACGTGCGACGGCGGGCGCGCTGGGGCTTGGCGCCGTTTTGGCGCTCGGCGCATGTGCGACGACAGGCGCGACGGGCAAGGCCGCCCTGACCCCGGCAGGCGTTTCCGGGGCGGCGCAAGCCACAGCGCCGCGCGATGCGGCGGGCAAGCTCCTCGAAACCAAATACGAAGACCGCACCGCGATGCTGCGGGCGGCGGACATGTCGGCCTTCATAAAGGCCGCGCGCGACGAACTTGCCGTCAGCCCCCCTGGCGCACGTCAGGCGGGCGTGGCGATCATCGTGGTCGGCGACGACATCGCGGCGAACCGCTTTGACGACGCGCAGGCCCTGATCGGCGATCATCTCGACCGGACAGGCGGCGTCGGCGCGATCGTGTCGGCGCTGGTCGCGGCGGGGCAGGGCGACAAGGAACGCACCGACATCGCCTTGAAGCTCGCGCAGGGATCGGCCCCGGAGCGCCTTTATGAGATTGCCGCCTCGTCGATCTACGAAGCGCGCGGCGATCTGAAAAGCGCGGCGGACCTGCTGCAGTCGTCCGAAGGCAATTACGTGTTCCGGCAAAACCGCCCGGGCGGACCGAAGGACATGCAGGCCTTCGCGACCGCCTTGACCACGCCGGACGCTGTCGATTTCGCGCTGCGCAGCGGAGAATTGCACGAGCGCCTGGGTGAGGTCGAAAATGCGCGCAGGTCTTACAATCTGGCGCTGGCCCTGAGCCCGGACGATATCGACGCCGTGGACGGCCTGGCGCGTCTGAAGAGCGGCGCGAAGCCCCCCAAGACGCCATTTACGGTGCAGAAGGCGGCGGCGCGGGTCTATGGCGCGATGGCGGACGATCTGGCCAAGCGCGAGGCAGTGACCAGCGTGCTGGGCGCCGTTCTGGCGGGCGCAGCGCCCGACGACACTGAATTTTCGCCGGCGTCGTCGATTTTCAACCAGATCGCGCTGGTGCTCGATCCTTCCGATTCCAAGCGCATGATCGGACTGGCCTCGGACATGATCCGGGTGAACGAGACCGACACGGCGATCCGCGTGGCCAATCGCGTCACGGATGCACGCTGGAAGCCGATCGCTACTTTGGTCGCGGCGCAGGCGCATCTGAAAGTCAACAAGGACGATCTGGCCATCGCCGAAGCGAACGATGCGCTGAAAGCGGCGCCTGAAGACCCAGTCGTCCTGGCGCAGGCCGGCTTTATTCTCGGCCAGGCCGGGCAGGACGCGCCGGCCATCGCCGCGCTGTCGGCGGCGGCCGGCAAGTCGGCCTCCACCGAGACGCGCATTGCAGTGACGCTGACGCGCGCCGCAATCCAATTCAAATATGGCCGACTTGACGCCGCCGTGACAGACGCCCGCAGCGCACTCGCCATCGCGCCCGAACGCGACGACGTTCAGGCCGCGCTGGCGACCTATCTCGTCGAGGGGCCGAACGCCTATTACGCCGAGGGCCTGAAAATCCTGCGCCAGCAGCTGGCCGAGGCGCCGGACGACGCCGAGCGCATGAACGCCGTGGGCTATTCGCTGCTGTCGCGTCCGGCGACGCTGGACGAGGGCTATCGTCTGCTCGCCAAGGCCAACGCGGCGGCTCCCTTTGACTGGGCCATCCTCGACAGTATCGGTTGGGCGTATTACCTCTACGGCGACTATCCGGCCGCGCATGACCGCCTGATCGCGGCGGCCAAGGGTTTTTCCAGCGCGCCGAACCCCGAGGTGCTGGATCATCTGGGCGATACCCTCTGGCGGATGGGCAAACAGAGCGACGCCAAGGAGCAATGGACGAAGGCTTTGACCGCACGGCCCCACAAGGCCATGGCCGACCGTATTCGCCTCAAACTGGACAAGGGTTTGACCGCCCCAGCGCCAAAAAAGCGAACGCCGCCAAAGGTCGACCTGACGCCGTCCAAGCCAGCTTCCGCAGCCTGATTGCGCCGCAAGATTGCGCTTTCGGCCCGCGGCTGGGATGATGCGCCAATGAACCGAGTCAAATTCAAGCGGTCCGCGCTGACCGCCGCGGCCTCCCTCATCATCGTTTCGGGGTGCGCCAGCGTCCCCATCGATCGCGGGGCGCAGGAACAAAGCCAGCTTTACGCGGACTTCGTACGTGGCCGGTATGCGAGCCTGCGCGCGGACTCGACCGCCTCCGCGCAGTTTTACCAGGACGCCCTCAAGCGTGCGCCAAAGGATCAGGAAATCCTGGAGCGCGCCATCACGCGGACGCTCATCGCAGGCGACGTGCGCGCCGCCGCGAAGCTTGAGCGCGTGGCCGAGGAAAACGGCGCCGCGACCTCGCTGGGGCAATTGGCCGTCGCGGCGGACGATCTGGCGCGCGGCGATTATCGCCCGCGCAAGGAGCCGGCCGCGGCGAGCGATACGGCGGGGCCTTTCAATCAGGTCATCGCCACGTCGCTGAAGGCATGGGCGAAGGCCGGGGCGGGCGACATTGACGGCGCGGTGGCGTTCCTGCGCGGCGCGGCATCCGGGTCCACGCTGGACCGCCTGAACGATTATCAGGTGGCGCTGATCTACGATTATGCGGGCCGCCCGAAAGAAGCGCTCGAAAATTACGAGCGCGCCTGGAAGAGCGGGCTGCGCCTTGCCGTGGACGTCGACGCGTACGGCAAGCTGCTGGAGCGCCAGGGCGATTACGATCAGGCCATCGCGGTCTATGAAGAATTCATCAGCAATGTCGGGGCCAATCCCACGATCCAGGCCTCGCTCAGCCGCGCCAAGGCCCGCACCCCGGCTGCGCCGAAAATCAGCAGCCCAGCGCAGGGCGCGGCGATCTCGATCTTCGGTCCCGCCGCGGCGCTGACGGCGCAATCGGGCGGCGAGCAGGCGGCGTCTTATCTGCAATTGACGCTGCATCTCGATCCCAGGCTCGACGCGGCGCGCACGCTGCTGGCGGCGGGCAAGGCCGAAGCGGGGCGCACGGAAGATTCAATCATGGCGCTGCGCGAGGTGTCGCCGGAATCGCCGTACTTCACCACCGCGCGTATTGAAATGATGTGGGCGCTGGCGCGTCTGGAGCGCAACGCAGAAGCGGTTTCGGCGGCGGAGGAGACGGCGCTCCTGGCGCCGAGCCAGCAAACGCGGCTTGCGCTGGCCGATCTGCACCGTTCGCTCGAGCATTGGGCCGAAGCGGAGAAAATCTACGACGCGGAGATCAGCGCCAATCCGCCGAAGGACGATCCGGAAACCGCGCGCATCTATTTCTCGCGCGGCGCCGTGCGTGAACGCCTCAATCGCTGGCCAGACGCTGAAGCGGATTTGTTGAAGGCGCTGGAAATGGCGCCCAACGATGCCGATGTGCTCAATTATCTGGGCTATTCCTGGGTGGATCGCGGCGAAAATATCGAAAAGGCCATGGACCTGATCGAACGCGCCGTGGCGCTGCAGCCGGAGTCCGGTTTCATCGTCGACAGCCTGGGCTGGGCCCAATTCAAACTGGGCCGCTACGAAGAAGCGACCGCCACGCTGGAAAATGCGGTTGAACTCGCGCCCGGCGAAGCGACGATCAACGATCACCTTGGGGACGCTTATTGGCAGGTGGGCCGCAAGATCGAGGCGCGTTTTCAATGGACCCGCACATTGAGCCTCAAGCCGAGCGACACTGAGCGCACGACGGCCGAAGAGAAGCTGAAGAATGGTCTGCCGCCGGTCGCCCCGAAGACCGTCGCGACGGAGGCGGCGAAAAACGGCTCCAAACGCTGATGGCTGGACGCAAGCCTCATTTCGACGTGTTCGCGCCAGCGAAGATCAATCTCTATCTGCATGTCGGCGCGCCGCGCGCGGACGGCTATCATCCGCTGGATTCGCTGGCCGTGTTCGCCAGCATCGGCGACCGCTTGCGTGTAAAGCCCTCTCAAGGATTGCGCCTCACCATCACCGGCCTGTTCGGCGGCGCCCTGGCGGCGGACGGCGACAATCTTGTGTTGCGCGCTGCGCGCGCGCTGCGCGCCGCCTGCGGCGTGGATTCCGATTGGGGTGCGCATCTTGTTCTGGAGAAAAATCTGCCCTTGGCCTCGGGCATTGGCGGCGGATCGGCGGACGCCGCCGCGACGTTGCGCGCGCTCAGCATATTGTGGAATTTGAACGATCCGCCGCTTGAAGAGATCGCCCGCGAGCTTGGCGCGGACGTGCCCGCCTGTCTGGCCGCCAGGCCCGTGCTGATGCGCGGCGTAGGGGACCAAATCGCGCCCGCCGCGGCGCCGTCTCTTGGCGTGCTTCTGGCGAATTCCGGAACCCAGATTCCGACCCCGTCGGTGTACAAGCGCTTTGACGCCATGAGGCTCGGGGCAGATTTCGCCGAGACGCCTGCGCCCGGCGCAGACGATCCGCGCGCGTTCATGGAGGCCCTGCGCGTCCGCCGCAACGATCTGGAAGCGCCCGCCTTTGACCTGCACCCCGAGATCGCCGCGCTGAAGGCGGAGATCGCCGACCTGCCCAATTGCCGTCTGGCCCGCATGTCGGGCTCGGGGGGGACCGTTTTCGGCCTGTTCGACGACCTGGCAGGCGCAGAGGCCGCCCGCGACAGGCTGCACGACGAGCATCCCCGCATCTGGGCCGAGGCGGGAACGCTCAACCCCGAAGTTTAAATCGCAGAGGCCGCCCTGCCGTTGCTTGCACAGGCGCCGCCCGGTGTGAGACAGGGACGCTCATGTCCTTGATCGTTCTGCTTGCGCTCGCGACCTGTGCGACAGGGATCGCCTGGCTCGGCTGCCGCGGCCTCGTCGCCGCAGCCATCGCCGATGCGCCCGATCACCGCCGCAAAGCCCATCGCGAACCCGTGCCCACGTCCGGCGGTATCGCGGTCATGCTGGGCGCCAGCGCGGCGCTGATCGCCGCCATCTGGCTCGCGCGTGATTTCTGGAGCGCCGAAGCCGCGCCGCCAAGCGCCATGCGCGTCGCGGCCGCCTGGATCTGCGGGCTGACCGCCATGACGATCGGTCTGCTGGACGATCTGTTCGACCTCCGCGCCAAACCCAAATTCGCGATGCTGGCGCTTCTGTCCTTGGTCTTCGCGATCAGCGTCACGCATGTGGAGACAATGAAACTGTGGCCCGGCGCGACGCTGAGCTTTGGTCCCGTCTTTGGTGTGCTGGGCACGGCGCTGTGGCTGTTCGTCATGACCAATGGCGCGAATTTCATGGATGGTGCGAATGGCCTGTCCATGGGGTCCTGCGCCATCGGCCTGGTGGCGCTGGCGCTGTATTCCTGGTGGGGCGGCGCGCCGGCGCCCGCTGTGGCGGCGTTGCTCCTGGCGGCGGCGCTGCTCGGTTTTCTGTTCTGGAACTTCCCCGACGGAAAGATTTTCGCGGGCGACGCGGGGTCCTTGTTCATTGGCTTCACGGCGGGCGCTCTGGCGCTCATTGCAATCCGCGACGCGCATTTGCCGGTGCTGCTGGCGCCGTTGCTGTTTTTGCCGCTGATCGCCGACGTGCTGCTGACGGTCGCCTGGCGCGCCCGCAAGGGCCGGAACCTGTTGCAGGCGCATCGCGACCATCTGTATCAGGTCGCCATTCGCGCCGGCTCCTCGCACAAGCGCATCGCCATTATGTATTGGCTCGCCATGCTGCATTGTGCTCTGGCGGCGGGCGTGAGCCTCGCCTTTCCCGACGCTGGGGCGACGGCGGCGTTCGTGGTCTCGGCTCTGCTGATTCTCTATCTAGCATATCACGGGCGGCACTTCGCCGCCGTGCATGGGCTTGATGCGCCTTAATCCGCGTCTTCAAGATTGAACGGCACACCGGCTTCTCCGGCCAGGTCCAGAATGAATTGCCGCGCCACGCGGCCGGACCGCGCGCCGCGCGTCTGCGCCCACTCGATCGCCCGGGCGTCCAGGTCGGCGCCGCGCACGGGCAACTTCAGGCGCTCGGCGTAGGCGTGCACGATGGCGAGGAATTCGTTCTGGTCGAACGGGTGAAAGCCGAGCCACAGCCCGAAGCGGTCCGACAAGGCGATGCGTTCTTCCGCGGTTTCCGAGGCGCGCAGATCGTTGGGGTTGTTCTCGTCGATCGAGCGGGCCAGCAAGTGCCGCCGGTTCGACGTTGCATAGACCAGCAGATTGCGGGGCCTGCCGCCAGCGCCGCCGTCCAGAGCGGGTTTGAGCATTTTGGCCAGGCCCTCATCCGCCTCGAAGGATAGATCGTCCAGCAGGAGGATGACGGGGAAGGGCTGCTCCGCCGCCGCCTGCACCAGCGCCGGGGTGTCTTCCAGGGCGTCGCGCGGCAGGCTTAAGAGCTTCAGGTCCGGGTTCTGCGCCGCCACGGCTGCGTGCGCGGCGCGGATGAGGGCGCTTTTTCCCGTGCCGCGCGAGCCCCACAGCAGCGCGTCGTTCGCCGGCAGGCCGGCGGCGAAGCGGCGGGTGTTCTCCACCAGGATGTTTTTTTGCCGGTCCACCCCCAGGATCAGATCCAAGGGGAGCGCCGCCCGCGGGACGGGGGCGGCGGTGCGGGCGGTCGAGCGCCAGACGAACGCTGCCGCGCCGTCCAGCTTCAGATGTGGGGCGGGGTCAGGCGCCAGGCGATCCAGCGCCTTGGCGATTCGCGCCAGCTGTTCCGAAAGGCTCTGGTCGGAGAGGTCAGTCATCGGCGATCCGGCTTCTGGTTTGGACAAAACGGCTTGAACATCAATCTATTCGCGGTCCGCGGCAAGGCATCTCCCGCGGCGTTTTTCGATGTCGCCAAGCGGTTGCATCCACGCCCTTCGCGTTTATAGTCCGCCGTCCTTTGGAGTACAGGCGCGCGGCCGTTCGGGCTGCGCGCAGAGTGGAGACTTTATGTTCGTCACCAACGCTTACGCGCAGGCCGCTTCGGGTGCGCCGGCCGGGCCCGATCCCATGACGGCGCTGATCCTCAACCTTGCGCCGTTCCTTCTGATCTTCGTGATCATGTGGTTTTTGGTGATCCGTCCGCAACAACGGCGCCTGAAGGAACATCAGGCCATGATCGGCGGCCTGAAGCGCGGCGACACGATCGAACTCTCCGGCGGCATTATCGGTAAGGTCGACCGCGTGGCGGATGACGAATTGCGCGTTGAAATTGCGCCCGGCGTTCTGGTGCGCGTCGTGCGCAGCGCCGTTTCCGGCGTGCGCGTTAAGGGTGAGCCCGCACCGGCGAACGATTCCAAAGCTTAAAACCGGGGCTCCGAAATGGTGCGCTTCGCGAAATGGCGCGTGATCCTTGTGATCGTCGCAACGGTGATCAGCGTGTATTTCGCGCTGCCCAATTTCTTCCCGGAAAATCAGCGGGCCAATCTGCCGGGCTTCCTGCCGAAGAACGGCGTCAATCTTGGCCTCGATTTGCGCGGCGGGTCCTACCTCCTTCTGGAGGTGGACATGAAGACGCTCAAGAAAGAGCGCCTGGATACGCTGGCGGACGATCTGCGCACCACACTGCGGGACAAGCCGGCCATCGGCTATACGGGCCTGGGCGTGCAGGGCGATGCCGTCGTCGCCAATGTGGACCCGACACAGCTTGAAGAAGCCAGAAAGCGCATCACCAAGCAATTGGTGAAGCCGATTGGCGGCGGTGCGGCGCTCGGCGGCGGCGGCGGCGATATGAACTACGCCCTCACCACGACGCCAGACGGCGCGATCACCCTGCGTCTGACGGAGCAGCTGCTTGAGGCGGAACAAACCCGCGCCGTCGATCAATCCATGGAAGTCGTCCGCAAGCGCATCGACGGACTCGGCGTCAAGGAAACCAGCGTTCAACGCCAGGGCGAAGGCCGCATCAACGTCCAGGTGCCGGGTGAGAGCGATCCTGAACGCATCAAGAGCCTGATCGGCAAGACCGCGAAGCTGACCTTCCAGATGGTGGACGAAAGCGTCAGCCCAGCAGACGCTGCGGCGGGCCGCGTGCCGCCGATCTCCGAAGCCCTGCCGTCGGATAATCCGGCCGAAGGGATCGTGGTCGTGAAAAAGCGGGCGTTGGTCTCGGGCGACGATCTGGTCGACGCCCAGCCGAGCTTCGACCAGTTCGGCGAGTCCGTCGTTTCCTTCCGCTTCAACGGCCGCGGCGCGCGCCTGTTCGGTCAGGCGACGCAGGCCAACGTCAACAAGCGCTTCGCCATCGTGCTTGACGGCAAGGTGCTTTCGGCGCCGGTGATCCGCGAACCCATCCTTGGCGGCTCGGGCCAGATTTCCGGCAGCTTCACCACAGACACCGCGAACGACCTGGCCGTGCTGCTGCGCGCGGGCGCCTTGCCCGCCAAGCTCGACACGGTCGAACAACGCACGGTCGGCGCCGAACTCGGTCAGGACGCGATCGACAGCGGCGTGAAAGCCGGGGTCGTCGGCGCGCTGCTGGTCGTCGCGTTTATGATCCTGGCGTACGGCATGTTCGGCGTGCTGGCGTGTCTGGCGCTGGTGATCAACGTGACGATGATCATCGCCACGATGTCCGTCGTGGGGGCGACCTTGTCGCTGCCCGGCATCGCCGGTCTCATTCTGACAATCGGGATGGCGGTGGACGCCAACGTCATCATCTATGAGCGGATGCGCGAAGAGCAATTCAACGGGCGAGGGCCGGGCATGGCCATCGATGCAGGTTTCTCGCGGGCGCTCGTCACCATCATCGACTCGCATCTGACGCAGATTGGCGTGGCGTTGATCCTGTTCCAGTTCGGGCACGGCCCCGTGCGTGGGTTTGCATGGACGCTGTCCATCGGCGTCATCACCTCGGTGTTCACCGCCACTCTGGTGACGCAATATTTCATCTCGATCTGGTTCAGGATCGCGAAGCCCAAAAAACTGCCGATCTAAGGGAGAGACTGCATTGGTTTGGCCTCTCATCAAATTGGTGCCGCACAAGACGAATTTCGGCTTTGTGCGCTTCGCCTTTTTCGCCTCGTTCTTTTCGGTGGCGGCGGTGGTGCTGACGTTCGTGTCGATGTTCACCGGCGGCCTTCGCGAGAACCCCGTCGCGATGTACCAGAGCGCGCAAGGTTCGCCGGTCGAGCGCGTCGGCTTCATGCTGAGCAAGGGGTTCAATCTGGGCATCGACTTTCAGGGCGGCACGCTCGTCGAGATCGACGCCCCGAAGCCCATCGATCTGGCCGTCGTCCGTCACGCCATGGATGGCCTGGACATGGGCGACATCCAGGTGCAGGCGTTCGGCGATCCGCACCACGCTTTGGTGCGCTTCCATGTGACGGAAGGCAACGCGGAACAGGCGCTCGGACGCGTGCGGGACACGCTGCAAAGGGCCGTTCCAAATATCCGCATCGTGCGCACCGAAGTGGTTGGCCCGAAAGTGTCCGGTGAGTTGTTCGCGTCCGGCCTGATCGCGCTCGGCCTCGCGATGCTTTTGGTGATGGTCTACATCTGGTTCCGCTTCGGCTTGCTGTTCGGCTATGGCGCGGTGCTGTCGCTGTTCCACGACACGATCCTGACGCTTGGGCTGTTCTCGGTGTTCCGCATCGAATTCACGCTGCCTGTGATCGCCGGCCTTTTGACCATTATCGGCTATTCGATGAACGACACCGTCGT
>CAYNCS010000044.1:0-22808 GCA_964395875.1 uncultured Caulobacteraceae bacterium
CCGGCGAACATGACGTCCTGCTTGCCCCATTGAATGAGTTCGGCGGCGTTGCCGATGCAGTGCGACGACGTGGCGCAGGCGGAGCTGATGGAATAGTTCCAGCCCTTGATCTCGAAAGGTGTGGCGAGCGTCGCGGACATGGTGGAGCTCATCGCCTTGGGAACGGCGAACGGCCCGACGCGCTTGGCGCCTTTTTCGCGGGTGATGTCGGCGGCGGCCACGATGGCGTGCGTCGACGGTCCGCCGGAGCCGACGATCAGGCCCGTGCGTTCGTTCGAGACGTCGGACTTTTCGAGGCCGGAATCGAGGATCGCCTGATCCATGGCGACATGCGCCCAGGCGGCGCCTTCACCCATGAAGCGGATCGTGCGCTTATCCACCATGCCGGAGGGGTCCAGCGTCGGCCGCCCATAAACTTGCGAGCGGAATCCACGTTCCGCGTAATCAGGCGAGAAGCTGATCCCCGAGCGGCCTTCGCGCAACGACGCCTGCACTTCATTGGCGTTGTTGCCGATCGAGGAGACGATGCCTAATCCCGTGACGACAACCCGGCGCATTACTTCGCTCCCTTGGGGCCCATGTCCTCTGCGCGGAACAGCCCAACCTTGAGATCTTCCGCAGCGTAAATCTGTTCGCCGTCGGCGAACATAACAGCGTCTGCGATTCCAAGCACCAGCTTGGTGCGCATCACGCGCTTGAGGTCGATTTCATATCGCACGAGTTTTATGTCAGGCGTGACTTGTCCTGTGAATTTCACGCCGCCGCCGCCCAACGCGCGGCCTCGGCCGGGCGAGCCGGACCAGCCGAGATAAAACCCGACCAATTGCCACATGGCGTCCAGGCCAAGGCAGCCGGGCATGACCGGGTCGCCCTGGAAGTGGCATTTGAAAAACCAGAGGTCCGGATGCACGTCCAGTTCGGCAATCACGTGGCCGCGTCCATGCTTGCCGCCGTCTTCACTGATCTCGGTGATGCGGTCGAACATCAGCATTGGCGGCAGGGGCAGCTGCGCATTGCCCGGCCCGAACATTTCGCCTCTCCCGCAGGCCAGCAATTCCTCGTGCGTGAAGGAGCGTTGTCGGCTGATGGTCGCAGATCCCATATTCAATTCTTCGCTAGAACGCGGCTCGGCCGCAGCGTTAATGATCAGATAGGACCGCTACCACGCGAATGCACGCCGCCACAAGGCAAGGTCGCCCCAGATCGCGCCCCGGAAAACACGCCACAGGCGTTCCCAAGCGGATATTTCTGCAATCTGAGGAAAAACAGAGGCTTTAATGAGCCGCGGACGCTGACTCGGCTCCCCAAAGCGCCCGGCGCGGGGCCCAGCCCCTGACGCCGTTCACCTTCACCTCGCACCACCCCCGCGTGCAATCGTGCAGTTCCCCAATGACGCCTCGGGCGACGGCGGCGCGCGCGGGTGCGGCGATGTCCGGACGGCTGCGCAACGCGGTGTCCTGTCCGTCGTCGCCGGTGAAATAAACGGTGCGCTGCCGCTGCAGCATGCTGGCGAGCATCCACGTCTGGTCGCCGAAGGGGTCCTCGACTTTGCGCCAGCTCTGCCATTCCTGGACGACCTTCAGCGGCAGGCCGCGCTTGCGATAGATCCAGACGATGCGGTGGTCGCGGGACGGACCTTCGCGGCCATTGGCTGTGTCCGCGCCCAGCGACAAATAGCGTGGTGCGGTTTGTGCGGCGTACGCCTCGGCCGCGTGAGCGCCGCCTGTGAGGGGCGCGGCCAACACGCCGCACAGCGCGCCGGCGCACAACATGCGCAGCGCGGCGGGTGCTGGCTTCGAGCCGTTCCGTGTAAGAATGGACCGCATGCTTCTTGATGCGGCGCATCACGTGAAAGTCGCGTTAAGCGCACGCCCCAAGCGCTCGTTTTGAGGGGTTCATTCTGGACTTTGCCGGGGCTTTGTTAGAGCTTTGGCAACACTGCTTCCCCAGCCGTGAACGGCTCATTCAGGAATTCGAAACCATGCCCGCCGCGCCCAAAGTCAAAGTCGTCGTCACGCGCAAATTGCCGGCCGAGATCGAGACGCGCATGTGCGAGCTCTTCGACGCTGAGCTCAATCACGAAGACAATCCCATGAGCGCCGAGGCGCTGATCGACGCCGTCAGCCGCGCCGAGGTGCTTGTGCCCACCGTCACCGATCGCATCGATTCCAAAATTCTGTCGCGGGCGGGGCCGCAACTTCGGCTCATCGCCAATTTCGGCGCCGGCGTGGACAATATAGACGTCGCCACCGCGGTGGAGCGCGGCGTCACCGTGACCAACACCCCGGGCGTTCTCACCGAAGACACCGCTGACATCGCGATGGCGCTCATTCTGGCGGCGCCGCGGCGCATCATAGAGGGCGCGCGGGTCGTCGATTCAGATGGCTTCCATGGCTGGTCTCCGACCTGGATGCTGGGCCGGCGCGTGTGGGGAAAACGTCTGGGCATCGTCGGCATGGGCCGTATCGGTCAGGCCACGGCGCGGCGCGCCAAAGCGTTCGGCCTGCAGATTCACTACCACAACCGCCGGCGCGTGAACCCGCAGATCGAGGAGGATCTGGGCGCCACCTATTGGGAAAGCCTCGACCAAATGCTCGCGCGGATGGACATCATCTCGGTGAACTGCCCGCACACGCCTGCGACATATCACTTGCTGTCGGCGCGCCGGCTCGCGCTGCTCAAGCCCACCGCCTATGTCGTCAACACCGCGCGGGGTGAGGTCATCGATGAAGCCGCCCTTGCGCGCCTCATCGAGAAAGGCGCCATCGCGGGCGCAGGTCTCGACGTGTTTGAGAATGAACCGGCGATTAATCCGAAGCTCAAGAAGCTGCAGAACGTGGTGCTCCTGCCGCACATGGGTTCGGCCACGATCGAAGGCCGCATCGACATGGGCGAGAAGGTGATCATCAACATCAAGACTTTCGTCGATGGTCACAAGCCGCCCAACAGAGTCATCCCCGCGATGCTCTGATCGCTGCGCGCGGCGCGCGCGCGAATCACGGCGCGTCGCGATCTGATTCTGTGCTGCGCGACTCGCATGCCGACCTTCATCACGACGTTCTCGCGTGCTCGAAGCAGCGTGCGCGCGCGCGCTGATCGTTTCGGTAGGTGTTTTTTAATTGCTCCGGAGAAAAAAAGAGCGTCGCGAGGGAAGCGATTCGCGAATTTGGCTTGCGCTTCGTCTCGTAATTGGTGAAGTGATGATTGCGCGCGACTCGCGCGCTTTTATGAGGGCGATTAAAATGGCTGTTGCTAAAAAAGCTGCGACGAAGAAGCCGGCCGCTAAGGCCGTCGTGAAGAAGGCTGCTCCGAAGGCGAAGCCGGCTGCGAAGGCCGCTGCGAAGCCGAAGGCGGTGAAGAAGCCGGCTGCTGCGAAGAAGCCTGCTGCGAAGAAGAAGTAATCTTACGTCGCAACGTGAGATCCAGGGGGCGCAGAACGAAGGTTCTGCGCCCCTCTTGTTTTTTGGGCGGCGCCATCTTTCGTCACTGGCCGCGCCGCGGCGAGCATCCCGGACAATCCGGATCCGGCTCTAGCCGAACGTCCCGCCAACGCCAGGCCAGCGCATCAAAAACAGCAAGTCTACCAATAAGATTGCGTCCGGCGCCCGTGATGATCTTCAGGGCTTCCAACGCCATCGCGCCGCCGATGATTCCGCACAGCGGTCCCACCACACCCACCAGCGAACAGGGCTCGGCAGAGTCCGGAGCCGCGTTCACCAGACACCGGTAACAAGGACGGTCAGCGTGCGTTTCAGCAGCCGCTGACCCTGTGGCGGAGCCTTTCGGCGCGGGCGGCGCTTCATTCACGGGAGTCGAATCGAGCTGTGCAAGAGGCGCCTCGTGCGGCGCTCCGCGGACAAAGGTCGAGAGCAGTCCGTCCCATCGGCCCACGGCGCCAGAGACCAGAACGCGGCCCGCGCGCCAGCAGGAATCACTCACCGCGAATCGCGTTTCGAAATTGTCGCAGCCATCCAGGACGACGTCGAAGCCGTTCAGAAGCGTGTCCGCATTTCCCGCGTCGATGGACTTGTCCACAATTTCTACGCTGACGTTCGGATTGAGGGCGCGGAGCGAACCGGCTGCAGCCTCGACTTTCAATCGGCCGCAATCTTCGGTGCGGAACAGTATCTGCCTTTGCAGGTTGGAGAGAGCGACGCGGTCCGGGTCAATGAGACGTAAGCGGCCGATTCCTGCCGCGGCAAGATACAGGGCCGCCGGTGCGCCGAGACCGCCGGCGCCGATCATCGCGACGCTCGCGGATTTGAGTTTCTGCTGCCCAGGGCCGCCAAGATCCTTCAGCAGGATGTGCCGTCCATAGCGTTCAAGTTCGTCTTTCGAAAAGCTCATGTCGGGCCTCGCCCCGGAGGCGCCGGAGGCGCGTCGGGAGATCATGGATGCGCACCTGACTGGCGCGCCTTAAGGCGCTCAAGATCGAAACGCTTCCGAGTGCGGTCAAGTGGGTGCAGGGCACAAAGGAACGCCTGGCGGATAGGCGGCGCATCCGTACAGAGGCGATCGCTACCCCGCGCCCGCGAGGGGCGCCAGGCCGAGACAAGCGGGAGGGCGCAAAATTAAACGCCGGCGCAGCTTCGCTCGCGCGACGCTACGCCGGCGTCCATCAGGCTGTTTGGGCGACTAGGATATGGTTATTGGCGCGGATAGGTCCGCAGCAGCTCAATCTGCTCTTTGATTTTGAGCTTCTGGCGCTTCAGAGCGGCCAGCTCCAGGGAATCTACGGATGGATGCTTGGTTTCCGCCTGGATTTTCGCTTCCAGGTCACGGTGCCGGGTGGAGAGTTCCCGGATGTGGGCGTCCAACGCCATAAGCGCCTCCTTTATTCGGACAAGCGACGCATCAGAGAACCATGCAATGGGCCGTTCGTCACTTCACGCTGTGTTTCAACATTTGGGAAAAGAAATGGCGCCCCGAGGACGGGCGCCTTTACTCTTTTTAACGCCTATGGCTTAGGGTGGCGCCATGAGCGACGAGAATGAAATCGTGAACTTGGACCCGGAGGAGGCTGCATTGCGGAGCCGCCTTTTCGAATTGCGGGCCGAGCACCGTGCGCTCGATGCGGCCGTCGAGGCGCTGCACACCAACAATGCCCTTGATCTTGTCCAGATGGCGCGCCTGAAGAAGCGAAAATTGTCTTTGAAGGACGAAATCACCTGGCTCGAAGGCCGCTTGCGGCCGGACATTATCGCATAGCGCAAGAGCGCGGCGGCTGCCGGTCCGGAGTTTCCCACAGCGGCGATGCGCCGCATTCATCCGTAAGAAGATGATTGCCGCTAGGCCTTGAAAGCCGTCCGGCTGCTTTGAGTCGCGCGGCGCAGGGCTTTTTGCGCATACATCGCCTCGTCGGCCCGTGCGACGATCTGCGCGGCCTTTTCGCCTGGCGAAAAGGCGTAAACGCCGCAGCTGGCTTCGATGGACAGGGTGAAGTCCTCGTAAAGGACCGGCGTGCTGCGCATCGCCTCAATCAGCGCTTGCGCCTTGGCTTCCGCCTCGGGCAGGCCCGCCTGCGCGAGGATGACTCCAAATTCATCGCCGCCGAGTCTGCCGACAATGTCCGATTCTCTGACGTGGGCCAGCAGCAATGTCGCAGCATGCACCAAAGCGGCGTCGCCGGCGGCGTGGCCGTATTGGTCGTTGATCTGCTTGAACCCATCCAGGTCGATATAGACGAACGCAGCGGGCAAACCGTAGCGCTCGCACATCGACAAGGTTCGCGACAATTCACGCTCAAAAGCGCGGCGGTTAAATACGGGAACCAGGGGGTCCAGATCGGCCAGAGCCTGGGCTTCGCCAAGGCGCTCCTGCAATTGCTCCACGGTGCGCTTCAGGCTGGCGTTTTCCGCAAGCGTGGCCGACAGCGCAGCGCGAGCCCGGGGGGACAATTCCTCCACGGGCACTCCGGCGATCTTTTCGCCGGGTTTGCCGGGCCGTTTAGGCCCTTTGGGGTTTCGGATCAAAAACCGCATGCGCCTTTTCGATTCGCGCCAACGCCACAGTTGTCGAATAGCGGCGTTAAGACAATGCAAGCACTAACATGGTTAGCGTGCGCTTAAACCTTGGCCAGAGAAACATGGCCATACGGGGCGATTGCAAGCGGCGCGCGCATGCTTATAGTCCCGTTTTTGCAGCTGGGACCTAGGCAATGCACGCAAAGCGCGAGTCTTCGGACGCCTCCGGGCGCGATCCCGAAGGCGCCGGACAGCCTGTCGTCGGCATCATCATGGGAAGCCGTTCAGATTGGGAGACCGTCAAACCGGCTGCCGAAATCCTGTCCGAGCTTGGCGCGTCCTTCGAAACCAGGGTGGTTTCAGCGCACCGCACGCCTGAGCGTCTTTTCGAGTACGCCAAGGGCGCAAAGGGCCGGGGATTGAAGGTCATCATCGCCTGCGCCGGCGGCGCCGCCCATTTGCCCGGTATGGCTGCATCAATGACCACATTGCCCGTACTTGGGGTTCCGGCGCAGTCGGCCGCGCTGTCGGGGCTGGATTCGCTTTTGTCGATTGTGCAGATGCCGCGCGGCGTTCCGGTGGGAGCCTTGGCCATCGGCCCCGCCGGTGGTGCAAACGCTGGAATTTTGGCGGCGTCGATCCTGGCGCTTTCCGATCCGGCGATCGACGAACGCCTTGAGGCCTATCGCGCGCGGCAGACCGAGTCCGTGCCCCTCGATCCTGTAGACCCCTCGTAAAGCGCAACGAACGTGAGCGTATCGAACGGCGCGCCGCTTTCGACCGGCGCAATTATCGGCATTTTAGGCGGCGGCCAATTGGGCCGGATGCTTGCGCTCGCCGCCGCCGAACTTGGATTTGAAGTTCACATTTTCACGCCGGAAAAGGACAGTCCTGCGGCGCGCGTCGCTGCACGCGTCACCGTTGCAGAATATGAAGATGAAGCGGCGATTGCGGACTTCGCCAAAAGCATCGACGTTTTGACCTTCGAATTCGAAAATATTCCCCTCAGCGCACTGGAAGCGGCGATCGCCGCCGGCGTTCGGGTTGCGCCAGGGCCGCAAGTGCTTGCCGTGACGCAAGATCGCGCTCCGGAAAAGCGCATGCTGAACGAAGCAGGCGCCACGACTGTCGATTACGCGCTGTTAGACGCTGAAGCTGACCTCGCTCCGGCAGCGGCGAAGATCGGCTTTCCATCGATCCTGAAAACGCGTCGTCTGGGATATGATGGCAAGGGCCAGGCGAAGGTCGGGTCCGAAGACGAATTGCGCGCGGCGTTCGCGCGTTTCAATGCGCCATGCATTCTGGAAGCTACGGCGCTGTTTGAAAAAGAGTTTTCCATCGTTGCGGCGCGTGCGGCAGATGGGTCGTTCGCCGCTTTCGACGCAGTTGAAAACGAGCACCGCAATCATATTCTGCACCGGACGCTGGCGCCCGCCGCCGCGCCTGCCGCAGCCCTGGCGCAGGCGACGGCGGCCACGCAGCGCGTCATGGAGGCGCTCGACTACGTCGGGGTGGGCGCGATCGAGTTTTTCCTGCTGCCGGGGGGCGCGGTGCTGGCCAACGAAATGGCCCCGCGCGTTCATAATTCCGGGCATTGGACGCAGGACGCCTGCTTCACGGGCCAGTTCGAACAGCACATCCGCGCCATCTGCAATTGGCCCTTGGGCTCTCCTGAGCGGTTCGCAGACGCCGAAATGATCAATCTGATCGGCGACGACGTCGAGGAATGGCGAACCTGGTCTTCCCAAAAGGGCGTAAAGCTCCATCTCTACGGAAAGCGGGAAGCGCGGCCGGGGCGGAAAATGGGGCACGTCGTCAAAGTGACGCCGTTGCGGCGATAGAATCGCCAAGGCTTACGGCGCCCAACTTTTTTGCGTCGTCAGGTCAAAGATTTAATTGCCCCTTTACCAAATCTTGGTTAAGCGAATACATATTCGCTTAATGTGCGCCTGCAGGCGCTTCGAAAAAAGTAATTATGGTCAGGCCTGTAGATCCAAATCGTGCTGCAGTGCGGCGCCAGCAAATTCTGGGCGCGGCGAGCGCATGTTTTCGCGATCATGGCTTCCAGCAGACGAACATGGCCGACATCTGCTCAGCCGCTGGCCTGTCGCCCGGCGCGGTCTATCGCTATTTCCCGTCCAAGGATTCCATCATCTGCTCGCTCATCGAGCAGCACGTGGTCTCCAACCTCAAGGAAATCTCCGAGGAGATGGGAAGCCTCGCCGCCTTGCGGGCGTTTGCGCGCGACATGCTCTGCGACTGCGCCGACGGCGATGCGTTGCGCCTGAAGGCTGAGATTTTCGCCGAAGCGGGACGGCGTCCGGAATTCTTGCGTCAATTGCTTCAGGTGCGCGCCGCCAGCGAAAGCTCCGTGGCGGGAATCATCGCGAACGCTCAGGCGCAAGGAGAGTGGCGCGCTGATGTGGATGCAGGTTTTGTCGCACGGAATTTGGTGTGTTTGCTTGACGGTTTGGCGTTTCGCGCCATGACCAGCGGCGCGGATGCCGCCGGCGCGGAAGAATCCGTCGAATTCTTTGAGAACGCCGCGATCGCGCTGCTCGCAGGGCCTGGCACAAACGTGCCGCAGGCCAGCGGTGCGCCGGGCGCGTCCACGCCGTTAGGTGCCAACGCATGAGAGTCTCGCGCTCTATTCCGCTCGCCTTGGCTGCGGTCGCTCTGGCTGCGGCGGGCGGTTGCCACAAGAAGGACGCGAACGCCGACCTCAAGGAGGCGCTTCAGCAGTCGAACGCGCGCGCGCAATTGGTGACGGCAAGCACCGCGTCTTCGCGCTTGTTCAGCCGCACGCTTCTGGTGTCGGGCGAAGTGCGTCCGGTGGACGACATTCGCGTGTTCTCGCCGGTGGGCAATGTCCGCATCAACAAAGTCCTCGTCGATATCGGCGAGACTGTTCGCGAAGGTCAGGCGCTGGCCACGATCGACGCCCCGCTCGCCGATGCGCAGGCGCAATCGGCCAAGGCGCAGGTCGCACGCGCCAAGGCTGCCGTCGTTGACGCGCGCGTCACCTACCAGAACGCCAAGGCGGATCTGGACCGCGCCCTGACGATCGCCGACACAGGCGCACTTTCGGTGGAGCAATTGGACGCCCGACGCGCTCGCGCCGACGGCGCCGCCGCAAAACTGGAGCTCGCCAAGGCCGATCTGGCGTATGCGCAGGCGCAGGATCGCGAATCCGTGGCCCGCCTGCAGGGCGGCGCCATCCGCGCGCCGCGCGCTGGCGTCGTGATCGAGCGCACCGTCAATCCGGGTCAGATGGCCGAAAGCGGCGTGCTCTTCCGCATCATCGGCGGCGGCGCTCTGGAATTGTCTGCAGACATCGCAGAAGACGATCTGAACCTGCTGATCCGGGGCCAAAAGGCGACGTTCGAATTGCCGTCCGGCGGCGCGGTAGAGGCGCGCCTGCGTCGCGCTCCGGTGTCGGTCGGCGATCAGACCCGCGCCGGCCAGGCGATTTTCGACATGCAGGCCAATGGAGACGTGAAGGTCGGGATGTTTTTGCGCGGCGAAGCCAAGCTGCCGCCCAAGACCTATCTAGCCGTCCCTGCAGCTGCGATTATTTACGACGACGGCAGACCGTCTTTGTTCGTCATCGACGATCAAAGCCGGGTGCGTAAACGGAATGTGGTTTTGGGGCCGCGGGATGGCGAGATGATCGCCGTGATAGACGGTCTGGCGGAGGGACAACGCGTCGCGGCGGGGGGTGTAGCGTTCTTGATGGACGGCGACGTCGTCCGAACTCAGAAATCGTAAGGCGCGCTCGCCATGGCCTTGAACATTTCAGCCTCGGCAATCCGAAATCCAGCGCCGGTGATCATGCTGTTCATCGCGCTGATCTCGGCTGGGCTGATGGCGTTCTTCCAATTGCCCATCAATCAGATGCCGAACGTCGAATTGCCGACGCTCATGGTGACGACGACGCGCCCTGGCGCTGCGCCGGCGGAAATGGAGACTCAGGTCGCACAGCGGATTGAATCATCGCTGACCGGCATCGACGGGGTCAAACGCATCACCACCACCATCTCTTCGGGGCAGGCCGTCACGATGGTGGAATTGTGGGATGGTGTGGATCTCTCGCGCGCAATGGACGACGCGCGCGACGCCATATCGCGCATTCGTCAGGATCTGCCGGCCGATATTCTCGAACCGGTCATCAAGCGCATCGACACAGCGGCGTTTCCGGTCGGCTATTTCGCTGTGGAATCCACCAAAATGTCGCCGCAGGATCTTGCCTGGTACGTCGACAATGAACTGGCGCGGCGTCTGCTCGCGGTGCGGGGCGTCAGCGCCATCGAGCGGTTCGGCGGCTCCAATCGCGAAATCCGCGTCGAACTCGATCCTGAAAAAATGCGGGCGTTCGGCGCCACCGCCGCCGATGTAAACAACCAGTTGCGCGGCGTGAACGTCGATGCGCCCGGCGGCCGCGCCAATATCGGCGGCCAGGCGCAATCCGTACGCACGCTCGGCGAGGTGCAAACCGCGGAACAATTGCGTGAAACGCGCATCACCTTGCCCAATGGCCTGAACGTCCGTCTGGGTGACATCGCCCTGGTGCGGGACGGCGCCGGTGAACCCGACGCCTTGGGCCGCTACGGCGGCAAGCCGGTCGTCGCTTTCGATGTGAAGCGCTCAAAATCCGCAAGCGCATTGAAGGTCTTCGACCTGGTTGAAGTGGAGATGGAGAAGATCGGGAAGGAGCGTCCCGACATCAAATTCATCACGATGGCGAGCACGGTCGAACAGGTCCGCGTCATCTACGAATCTTCGCTCATGACGATCGTCGAGGGATCGATCCTTGCCGTTATCGTCGTGTTCCTCGTCCTGCGCGACTGGCGCGCCACGCTGATTTCCGCCACGGCCATTCCGCTCTCGATCATCCCGACATTCTTCGTCATGAGCATGTTGGGGTTCACGCTGAATTTCCTGACCCTGGTCGGCCTTGGGCTGGTGGTGGGCGTGCTGGTCGACGACGCCATTGTCGAGGTCGAAAACATCGTCCGGCACATGCGCATGGGCAAGCGGCCTTACCGCGCCTCGCTGGACGCCGCGGACGAAATTGGCCTGGCCGTTGTGGCCACTTCGGCCACCCTGATTGCCGTGTTCGTGCCTGTCGCCTTCATGCCCGGAATGACCGGCCAGTTTTTCAAGAGCTTTGGCCTCACTGTCGCGGCCTCGGTTTTCTTCTCGCTTGTCGTGGCGCGTTTGATAACCCCGATGATGGCGGCGTTTCTGTTGAAAGACGGCGGACACGAAGACAAGCCGTCGAATCTGCGCGATCGCTACATGAAAGCCCTTAACTGGTCTCTGATGCGCCCTTTGACGACGGTCGGCGCCGGTCTTGCGATTTTTTTCGTTTCGCTCGTGGCCGTGATCGCCGTGCCGTTCACCTTCATGCCGCGCACTGACGAACCGATGCTGCAATTGAACGTCGAATTCTCGCCGGGGACGACGCTGCGCGACGGCGACCGGATCATGAACAACCTCTGGCAGGAAATCGACAAAAAGCCGTACATCAACAATGCCTATGCCATCGTGTTCGGCCAGAACGGATCGGCGGACACCGCAAACGCTTTCATCTCCCTTGTGCCGCGCAGCGAACGCACCCTGAAATCCTTCGAGATCCAGCAGGATCTGCGTCCAATCCTCAGCCGGACGCCGAACGTCCGGGCGCAATTCGTTCAGGACATGGGCGGCGGCGGCGGTTCGTCGGACATCACGTACGACTTTGTCGGCGCCGATCCGAAAGGCGTGGCGGCGGCGGCGGACCAGCTCGTTCAGGAGATGAAGAAGTTCCCTGAACTCGCCGACGTCAAATCTTCCGCCAGCCTGAAACGCCCAGAATTGCAGATCCGGCCCAAGCCTGACACGGCCGCGCGTCTGGGCGTGAGCGCGAGCGCCATCGCCGAAGCGGTGCGCGTGGCGACCGGTGGCGAAATTGACCAGAACACCGCCAAGTTCAGTCTGGTCGACAGACAAATTCCCATCCGCGTTCTGCTGGCGCAGTGGGCGCGGTCGGATCTTGAAACCATCAAATCCTTGCGGGTGCGCTCCAGCACCGGCGAAGTTGTCCGCCTCGACGCCGTGGCGGATATAGGCTTCGGCATCGGTGAAGCGTCGATCGAACGCCGAGACCGCGAACGCAAGGTGACGGTGACCGCCAACGTCATCGAAGGTCAACCGGGCACCGCACAGAAGAAAATTGAGGCGCTGCCAGCGTTCAAGGATCTGCCCGCGGGCGTTTCGATTCTGCCGGCGGGCAGCACCGAAGATTCGGCCGACATGATCAAGAATTTCCTGGTGGCGATCATCACCGGATTGTTCTTGATCTATGCGGTGCTGGTGTTGCTGTTCCACGACTTCTTCCAGCCCATCACGATCATGATGGTGCTGCCATTGTCGCTGGGCGGCGCGGTGATCGGACTGCTGGTGTCGCAACAGCCGATGTCCATGATGGCGTTGATCGGCATTTTGATGCTGGTCGGCATCGTGACGAAGAACTCGATTCTTCTGGTCGACTTCGCCGTTGAGCAGATGCGTGCAGGCATGGATCGCCTTACGGCGCTGCGCGAGGCCTGCTCCAAGCGGGTGCGTCCCATTATCATGACCACGATCGCGATGTCCGCGGGCATGATGCCGCTGGCGTTGGGGCTGGGTCCGGACGGCGCCTTGCGCCAGGGCATGGCCGCGGTGGTGATTGGCGGTTTGATCATCGCCACGGCGTTGTCCTTGCTGTTCATTCCGGCGGTGTTTGTGCTGGTCTCGCGTTTTGAATCCTGGATGGCGCCGCGCGTCAGCAAGCTCTCCACTTACGATCCCACGCTGGATGCGGAAGGCGCGCCGCACGGCGCAGCGCACGCGGCGGCAGGCCATGGCGATGCGAAGGGCCACAGCGTTCGTCCGGCCGCGGAGTAAATGATGACGCGCAGTCTGAAATCCGGCGCCGCGCTGACCGGCGCTTTTCTTGCCGCCGCCGCCGTCTCGGGTTGCCTGTCGCCGCAGGTCAAGCCCATCACGGGTCCGGTGGCCGACAAGTTCGCCGAGCCCGACAGCGAAGCGCCGTCAGCCGACCTCGCCGTCTGGTGGCGCGCTTTCGACGACCCTCTGCTGAACAAGGTGGTCGAAGAAGCTTTCGCGCAAAATATAAGCTTGAAACAGGCGGTGCTGCGCGTCCGCGAAGCGCGCGCTTTGGGTCGCCAGACCATCGCTGGCGTTTTGCCCACTCTTGACGCGAAGGGCAGCGCGTCCAGCGCCGAAGCCTTGCGCGGCGCTGATCTGGTCAGCGTGACCGGCGGCGTGGAAGGGCGACAATCCTATTACTCGTTTGGACCGTCCGCCTCCTGGGAGGTTCCGCTGTTCGGCCAGATCCAGACGGCTGCGGTGGGGTATCGGGGAACGATCCGCGCGGCCACTGCCGCCGCGCGTGGCGCGCGCGCCAGCCTCGCCGCTGAGGCAGCGCAGGCATATGTCGATCTGCGCACCGCACAGGCGCGCGCCGATCTGCTGGAGCAATCAGCGACGGCGCTGGAGGCCATTCGCGCCGCAAACCAGAAGCAGGTTGATGCTGGCATCCTGGCTAAGGGCGATTTCGCCCGGACGCTTTCGCTTGCGGCCAATGCGCGTGCACGCGCTGAAGTCGCCAAAGCGAGCGTGCGCATCGCGCTGGACCGGATCGCCGTCCTGCGCGGCATGGCGCCCAGCACCGATCCGCTGGAGGCGGAGTTGGCCAAGCCCGCGCCCGCGCCCAGTTTCAGGGCTGGGGCGCCGCGTTCCACGCCTGCGAATTTGCTGCGCGCCCGCCCCGACATCGCACAGGCGGAGGCGCAAGCCTTGCAAGCCTCGGCGCAGGTTGGCGCCGCGCGCAATGCGCTGTTGCCGCAACTCACGCTCGGAGGGCAAATCAATGTCCTCGACAACATCAAGGGCGCGGCCTTGCCTGGCGATCAGACGCAGGCGGCGCTGACCGCGAACGTCTCCATGCCGCTGTTCGATTGGGGCAGCCGCCTGGCGAACGTCACGGTGCAGAAGTCGCGGTTCGACGTTGCGCTGTTGACCTATCGAGACACGGTGAACCGAGCGATCGCCGAGGCGCAGGGAGCGCTTTCGACCTTCGCCAGGGCGCAAAGCGCCGCTGTTCTGTCGCATGAATCCGAAGCCGCGGCGGTCGATCGCGACAATGCGCAAGCGGCGCTTTATCGGGTTGGCATATCCAGCCTGAATGATCGGCTCGACGCGACGAACGATCTGATCACGGCGCGCCTGGATCGCGCCAGCGCCGACGCGGACGCCGCGGCGGCGGCCATCAACGTTTATCGCGCCTTTGGCGGCGCGGCGACGCCCCCAAATAGTTAAGTTAACGGCGCATTTACCAAACCCGGGTCTTCGTGAGGCGTCCAATGGAGGAGCCTCATGTCTGTGTTCTTCGAACTTGTGTTGAACACGGTTTGCCGCAGCAATCACCATCGTCTGGCGGTCGAGGCGCTTGGCCAATTGCAGGGTCCGGACGCCGAGCGCTGGCGGGATCTGTTCCTGCAGCAGAATGAAGCGCTGCTGGAAGGCGCCAAGGCGCCCGACACGGTCTTCAAGGATTTCAAGAATCACGTCCTGCACACGAAGGACGGCTATTGGGGCGGCGCGCCGGAAGCGGCCGAGGAATGGCGCAAGCGGATGGTGCGCGCGCTGAAGGATCGCGACTGGAAATACGGCGCGTATTGCGCGGGCGTGATGAGCCATTACGTCGTCGATCCGATTCAACCGTTTCATACGGGCCAGACGGAGGAAGAAGGCGTCATTCACGCGGCTGTCGAATGGTCGCTCTCCAAGACCTATCCGGAAATGCGCAAGATATTGCTGGCTGATCTTGGCGGCTGGCCCGAAGTGAAGCTCGCCGAAGACTCGGACTGGCTGAAAAAGGCGGTGCGCTCCGGTGCGGATCGCTCGAACCCGCACTACGATCTGCTGATCCAGCACTACAATCTGGAACTCGGCCGGAAAAAGCCGGAGCAAGGCGTAGACCAGGAGATCAAGGACAAGGTCGCCGGGCTGATCGGTTACGCCGTGGTATTGCTGGCGCGCGTCTTTGAACGGTGTTTTGCGGAGGCGGCGGTGCAGCCGCCGCACGTCAATCTCGTCGTGGACACGCTTCTCGCATCGCTCAACGTGCCCGTGGCCATGGTGGCGAAGGCCATCGAGAACGAGCAGGATCGTGCGCAGGTCACCGCGATGTATCAGGAGTTCCGCAAAACCGGCAAAGTGCGCCAGACCCTGCGGGACGACGACAAGGAAGTGCGTGCGCTTTACGCCGCTGAAGTTCTGAAGGCCCCTCTGTCCTCGCTCGACTGCAGATGGCCGGCGGAGACGGGGCTGGGCTACGGGTCCGGAGCGCCAGCGCGCAAACCGGGGAAGGCGCCCAAACTGCCGAAGGAAAAGAAGCCATCCGCCGCGCAGATCGCTGCTGAGAAACGTGCGCTGAAGCAGCAAGCGAAAGACGAAGCGACGGCGGCCAAGGAGAGAGCCAAGGCAGACGCCATCGCGGCGAAGGAACAGGCGAAAGCGGACGCGATCGCCGCCAGGGAAAAAGCGCGCGCCGACGTTATCAATGCAAAGGAAAAGGCCAAGTCCGACGCACTGAAGGCGGCGGCCCTTGCAAAAGCGGCGAAGAACGAGGCGGAGAGAAAAGCCGAGACGAAATCCGAAGCGCCAAAGCCTGCTGCAAATGCGCCGGAGGTCGAACCTGCCGGGAATTCCAAACGCATCCGGTTGCGGGCGGAGGATTCCATCGTCGACGCGCCGAGCATCGGCCGCAAGACCGCCGATCGTCTGCAAGCGGTCAGCGTACGCACGGTGAAGGATCTTCTGGCGCTGGATCCGGAAGACGCCGCGCGCCGCATCAAGGCCGGCCACATCAACGCCAAGGTGATCCGCGATTGGCAGGCGCAGGCGCGCTTCGCCTGTTCGATCCCCGACATGACGTCGATCCATGCGCAATTGCTGACGGCCTGCGGCGTTACTGACATCGCGATGCTGGCGGGCGCGGACGCCCCCAAATTGCAGGCGGAGATGGTGAAATATTCCAGAACCGAGGACGGCAACCGCATCATGCGCGGCTCCAAGGCGCCGGAAATTACGGCCATCGCCGGCTGGGTGAACGCCGCACGCGGCGCAGCCAAAAAGCAGGCTGCATAATCACAAAATTCAAATGCTCGGGTGCGTCCGCGGTTCGACGTTCGAGCCAATACTTAGGCATCTAACAAAGTTTTGTTGACGGCGCGCCTCCGCCGCAATACTTAGGCATATGACTAAGCAATCGGCGGCGGCTCTGGACCGCATGTTCTCGGCTCTGTCGGATCCTTCCCGGCGTCAGATCGTTGAGCGATTGGCGCGCGGGCCGGCGACGGTGAGCGAACTGGCCAAACCGCTGCCGATGTCTCTGCCTTCGGTGGTGCAACACCTCCAGGTGTTGGAGGAGAGCGGCATCGTTATCAGCTTCAAAAAGGGCCGGGTCCGCACCTGTCAGATCCAGCCCAAGCAATTGAGCGCGGCGCAGGAGTGGCTGGAAGGCCAGCGCCGCATCTGGGAGGCGCGCCTCGATCGCCTCGACGCTTTGGTGATGGAGATGGACGATGAGTGAAAAACTTGATCTGGAGATTTCGCGCTATCTGGCGGCGCCGCGCGCAAAGCTGTGGCGTGCATGGTCCGATCCGAAATTGCTGGTGCAATGGTGGTGCCCGAAACCCTGGACTACGGAATTGCGCGGCTTCGAATTTCGCACCGGCGGCGCTTTCTACACGTTCATGCGCGGACCCGATGGAAACGGCGGCGAGGGGACGAGCGACAATCCGGGCGTGTTCCTGGAGGTCATGCCGCAGGAGCGCATCATCACCACGTCGTGTCTCACCGAGGGCTATCGGCCGATCGTATCTTGGCTGCCGATGACGGCGATCTTCACGTTCGCCGATGAAGGTGAAGGCACGCGCTATGTCGCGCGCTGCATGCACGCCGACGCTGCAAGCGCAAAGAAACACGAAGAGATGGGCTTCTTCGAAGGCTGGGGGACTTGCGTCACCCAACTCGAAGACCTCGCCAAAACGCTTTGAGCGCGGCGCGCTGAGCTTAAGGCGTCAAGATGCTTGTCGGCGCGGCCACAAAGGTGTGGACGATGCGCGGGTTGATCATGCCTTCGGGGAATTCCGGATCGAACCAGCGGTCGACCATGCCCCAATGGCAGGGGTGCATCATGTACGGGCCCATCAGGCCGTCGATGCTGTCGTATTCCTGCTCCCACACATGGGTCCAGGGTTGCGCGCCAGAGGCGGAGATCACGCGGCTCAATTGCCAGTTCACGATGGCGGGCACATGACGCGTCATGCTGCGCAGGTCTTCTTCAAAAGCCTGGATCGCCGCTTCGCTGGCCGCCGCGTCGACGGACAATAACAATGTCCTGTAAACGCCGTTGCTGAGTCCCGGTTTGGCGACGCCGCTCGCCTTACCGCCATAAGTCACGCGGTCCACACTCGCGATCGCGTCCGAGTCCAGCGCCGCATCAATCTCAGGCGTTGCGGCGTTGAGCGCCGCGCCGTCGGTGAACTGGAAATGCGCCAGGAGATCGCCGCCAAAAAACACACCGGGCAGCGTCGGCGAAACGAAGGATTTGCCGACCTCTTTCCGCGCCGCGACCGTCTCCAAGCGCTTTGCGACGTCCGCGCGCTGCGCCTCGCTGGCGGATTCCTTGAAAGTGATGGCGAGCGTGACCTTAAACATTGGCGAGCGCCTCCAGATCTGCGGCTGCGGCGTGCACGGTGCGGCGGCGCGAAATGACCTTTCCGGAAAAATCCTTCCACCATTGCGCCAGGGCTTCGTCATTGCGCGATTGGAACAGCGTGTTCCAATAGGCGCCGGCGCCGTCGATCTTCCAGGAGACCGTGACCGTATTCGGCGCGTGATGGTTCCAGAGCGGCGGGCTCACGAGGACGCGATCCAGACTGAAGCCACGCGCCTGCGCGCCGGGACCGTAGCGGGTCAGATATTCCTGCAAGAGCGCCTCGCCCTGGCCGGGCGCGACGACGAATTCGTCGACGACATAAATAGTCTGCGCGGACATGGCCTTCGGACCTCCCATATGGGCCCGCTCGCCTCTGCGGCGCGCCCTTATGCTTCCCCGCGAATACGCTTCATCACGAAGGAAAAGTCCATACCGCCATGGCCCTTTTCCTCGAGGTCGGCGTACATTTTGCCGGCGAGGTCCGCGAGCGGCGTGGCCGCATCGACGCCGCGCGCCGCGCCGTCCGCCAGGCGCATATCCTTCAGCATCATCGCCACAGCGAAGCCGGGCTTGTAGTCCCTGTTCGACGGCGCGTTCGGAACAGGGCCGGGCGCAGGGCAATAGGAGGTCATTGACCAGCACTGACCCGAAGCCTTCGAGGAAATGTCGAAGAAGGTCTGTGCGTCGAGGCCGAGCTTCTCGGCGAGGTTGAAGGCTTCGGACGTAGCGATCATGGAAATGCCGAGCAGCATGTTGTTGGCGATCTTCGCCGCCTGGCCGTTGCCGCTGGCGCCGGCGTGGAAAATGTTCTTGCCCATCTTTTCCAGATAGACTTTGGCGCGCTCGAACGCCGCCGCGTCGCCGCCCACCATGAAGGTCAGCGTGCCGGCGTCCGCCGCCGCGGTGCCGCCGGACACGGGCGCATCCACCATCACGAAGCCGCGGGCGGCAAGATCCTTCGACACGCTGCGTGCGTCATCCACGGCGATCGTCGAGCAATCCATGCAGAGCGTACCGGGCTTGGCGTTCGCCGCCACGCCGTTCTCGCCGAGATAGACCTCCTTCACATGCTTGCCAGCCGGCAGCATGGTGACGATGGCGTCGGCCTCCTTCACGGCCTCCGCGATCGTCGGCGCGGCCTTGGCGCCATGCGAAACGGCGCGCGCGACGGCGTCGGCGGAGAGGTCGAACGCGCGCACGTCAAAGCCTGCTTTCGCCAAATTGGCGGCCATGCCGCCGCCCATATTGCCCAGTCCGATAAAGGCTACGATGGCCATGAGTCGTTCCCTAGAAAGTGAGTTCTTGTTCGCCGAGATCGGCGAAGAGTTCATCCAGCATCGCGTCCGTCACGCCTTCCAGCGTCGCCGGCGACCATTTCGGTGCATTGTCCTTGTCGATGATGACGGCGCGCACGCCTTCCTGGAAATCGTGTGTGCGGACGATGCGCACAGCGATGCGGTATTCCATCCGCATATTGTCTTCGAAGGTACTCAGCTTCAGCGCCTCTTTCATTTGGCGCTTGGCGACCTTCAGCGTCGTCGGCGATTTGGTTTTCAGATCGGCCAATTGTTTCTGCGCCCAGGGATCGTTCGAGGCTTCCAACGCCGCGAAGATTTCTTCGACGCTATCCTTGGCGAAGCATTGATCCATCAGCGCGACATGCGGCGCGAACGAGCCTTCGGCGGATTGCTCCAGCGCATCGAACGCCTTGACGCCGTCCTTGATCGCGGCGGCCTTCAACGGGTCGAGATTGGCCGCCTCGGTGAAATGCGTGGCGATGCCCGCAGCCAGGACATCCTTGCCTTTGAGGCGCGCGCCGGTCTGCGCCAGCCATTCGCCAAGCTCTCCCTTCAGGCGCGGCATGAACCAGCCGCCGCCGACATCCGGGAACAAGCCGATGCCGGATTCCGGCATGGCGAAGGTGGTGTTTTCGGTCGCGATGCGGTGCGAGCCGTGCACGGAAATCCCGACGCCACCGCCCATGGTCACGCCGTCGATGATGGCGACATAAGGTTTCGGATAGGAGTGGATCAAAGCGTTCAGGCGATATTCCACGGCGAAGAAATGCGCCGATTCCTTGCCGTCCAGCGCGCCGCTGTCGGCGATCAGCCGGATGTCGCCGCCGGCGCAAAAGCCGCGCGTGCCTGCAGCATGATCGACCAGGATGAATTCGACCTCCGAATCGTCGCGCCAATCCTTCAGCGCCTCATACATGATGAGACACATATCGGGGTTCAGCGAATGCAGCGCCTTCGGCCGGTTCAGCGTCAGGCGCCCGGCGCGGCCTTCCTTGCGGGCGATGACCGGCAGTTCGCTGGCGGGGACTTCGCTCATCAGCGGCCTCCCAGCAATTGGCGGGCGATGATCACGCGCATGATTTCGTTCGTGCCTTCCAGAATCTGATGGACGCGCAGATCGCGCACGATGCGTTCGATGTCGTATTCCGACAGATAGCCGTAGCCGCCATGGATCTGCAGCGCGTCATTGGCGACCTTGAAGCCGACATCGGTGACGAAGCGCTTGGCCATGGCGCAGAATTTGGTGGCGTCGGCGGCCTTTGAATCCAGCTTGCGCGCGGCTTCATAGAGGAGCGCGCGCGCGGCCTGCAGGTCGATCTCCATATCCGCCAGCTTGAATTGCGTGGCCTGGAAGTCGGCGATGGCCTGACCGAATTGCCTGCGGTCCTTGGAATAGTTTACCGACCGGTCCAGCGCTTCCTGCGCGCCGCCAAGCGAGCACGCCGCGATATTGATGCGGCCGCCGTCGAGGCCCGCCATAGCGTATTTGAAGCCGTCGCCTTCAACGCCCAGAAGGTTCGCCGCCGGAATGCGGCAATCGTCGAAATTGACCATGGCCGTGGGCTGCGCGCGCCAGCCCATTTTCTAATCGTTATTTCCGAACGACACGCCCGGCGAGCCGGCTTCGAACACCCAGTCGGAGATGCCTTTCCGGCCGTTATCTCCAGTGCGCGCCATCACCACATAGATGTCGGAAAAACCGCCGCCCGAAATGAAGACCTTGGCGCCGTTCAGCACATAATGATCGCCATCGCGCCTGGCGCTGGTGCGGAGGCTGCCCGCATCGGACCCGGCGTTCGGTTCGGTCAGGCAGTACGACGCCAGATGCTCACAGGAGATCAGCTTGGGCAGGAAACGCGCACGCATGTCGTCGCTGCCATAGCGATCGATCATCGCCGTCGACATATTGTGGATCGACAGGAAGGTGGCGTGCGACACGCAGCCCTTCGACAGCTGTTCGAAGATCAGCACAGCATCGAGGCGCCCAAGGCCGGAGCCGCCGGATTCCTCGCGCACATAAATGCCGCCGAAGCCCAGAGCGCCCAGCGCCTGGAACACATCTCGATCGAGATATTTCTCGTGATCGTATTCTCTAGCGTTCGGACGCAGATGCTCGGCGGCGAATTGCGCCGCCGTTTCGGCGAACATCGCCTGTTCTTCTGTCAGGCTCATCAATCCATCCCAGGTTTGGCAGCCTTGGGCGCTGCCGCTCTTATTTGTCGGTGAATTTCGGTTCGCGCTTTTCCACGAAGGCGGTCATGCCTTCCTTCTGATCGGCGGTGCCGAACAGACCGTGGAACAGGCGGCGCTCGAACTTCACGCCTTCGGTCACGCCCAGTTCGTCGGCGCGTTGCACCATTTCCTTGCAGGCCATGATCGAGGGCAGACCGAACCCGGCAATGGTGGTCGCGATTTCCGAGGCGACCTTCAGCAAATCGTCATGCGGCACGACGCGGCTCACGATGCCGATCTTGTCGGCTTCGGCCGCGTCGATCATGCGGCCCGTGAGGATCAGGTCCATGGCGCGGGCCTTGCCAATCAGTTTGGTGAGGCGTTGCGAACCGCCCATGCCCGGCGAGACGCCCAGTTTGATTTCCGGCTGGCCGAACTTGGCTTTCTCCGAGGCGATGACGATGTCGCACATCATGGCGAGTTCACAGCCGCCGCCGAGGGCGAAGCCGTTCACCGCCGCGATGACCGGCTTGCGCGCGGCGGCGAAGCGATCCCAGGCGCCGAAGAAATCGCCGACATACATGTCGGCGAATTCCTGTTTCTGCATCTCCTTGATGTCGGCGCCGGCGGCGAAGGCGCGGCCTTCGCCCGTCAGGATGGTGACGGCGATGGAGGGTTCGCGATCGATCCTAGTGATCGCGTCCGTCAGTTCTGTCATCACCTGCGTGTTGAGCGCGTTCAACGCATCCGGACGATTGATCGTCAGGATGGCGATGCGGCCTTTCTGGTCGGCCTTGATCGTCGAATAGGAAGCCTGGCTCATGTCGTCTCACCCCATGGTCGGGATGACGAACGCCTGATCGCCGATATCGCCTTCGGGCCAGCGCTGCGTCACCGTTTTGATCTTCGTCCAGAAGCGCACGCCTTCAGGGCCGTGTTGATTCACGTCGCCAAAGGCGGAGCGCTTCCAGCCGCCGAATGTGTGGTACGCCACAGGAACCGGAATGGGAACATTCACGCCGACCATGCCGACATTGACCTGCGCCGCAAACTCGCGCGCTGCGCGGCCCGAGCGGGTGAAAATGGCGACGCCATTGCCGTATTGGTGCTTGGACGGCAGGGCCGCCGCTTCTTCCAGCGTTTCGGCGCGGACGACCTGCAGCACCGGGCCGAAAATCTCGTTCTCGTAGGAGACCATGCCGGGCTTCACATTGTCGAACAGCGACGGGCCGATGAAGAAGCCCTTTTCGTGGCCTTGCAGTTTCAGGCCGCGTCCGTCGAGCTTCAGGTCCGCGCCTTCCTCGACGCCGATGCGAATATAGTCTTCGATCTTGGCCTTGTGGGCGGAGGAGACGACCGGGCCGTAATGCGCCGCCGCGTCGGTGGAGACGCCGACCTTCAGGCCGCGCGCGGCGTCGACCATGCGCTCGACGAACTCGTCCGCCGTCTTCTTGCCGACCGGCACCGCCACGGGCAACGCCATGCAGCGCTCGCCGGCCGAGCCATAGGCTGCACCCACGATGTCCTTCACCACCTGATCCAGATCGGCGTCTGGCATGACGATGCCATGGTTCTTCGCACCGCCCATCGGCCCCCGCGCCT
>CAYNCS010000045.1:0-22490 GCA_964395875.1 uncultured Caulobacteraceae bacterium
GTGCCCGGCGGCACGACGCGGAAATTGCGGAACGCGGTCTGGCCCCAGCGCAGGAACTGATAGCGCTCAAGGTTGCGCTCATATTCCAGCGCGACGTTCTTGCCGAAAGAATCCGCCTGACCGAAGAAATCGACCATGACCGAGTGGTCGATGACGAGGTCGACGGGCGTCAGAGGGTTGATTTTTTGCGGGTTTCCACCTAGCTTGGTCATCGCGTCGCGCATCGCGGCAAGGTCGACCACGGCCGGCACGCCGGTGAAGTCCTGCATCAGCACGCGGGACGGCGAGAAGGCGATTTCCTGGTCCGCCTTGCCCTTATTGTCGAGGAACGAGCGGACTGCCTGAATGTCTTCTTTCTTCACCGCCCAGCCGTCTTCGGTGCGCAGCAAATTCTCCAACAAAATCTTCTGGGTAATCGGCAATCCGTCGATTGAGCCCAGGCCGTTTTTCGCCGCGTCGGGCAGGCTGTAATACACATATTCCTTGCCGCCCGCCTTCAGCGTGCGGCGGGATTTAAAGGTGTCGAGGGACGCCATTACGTCTTCCTTAGTCAGAGAGAGGGCGCGGGGCCGCGCCGTGAAAGCTGAAACGGGGCTGTTCTAAAGAGGTGCGCATAACGCGGCAAATCAAAATCGCCTGCAAACGCGCCCGGCGCGGTCAAATCGGCTGATGAAGATAAGGGGCTAAGCACGACTTTGCTTCTCCGCCCAATTTCTTGCTAAACGCTTGCAGCTGGACCCGCGCCAAATCAATCCGGACTGATTAAACGTAGGCTATTGCGCCAAGACGGGCGACCAGCCCCCAGGACGTTCAACCGACGCTCCTCTGACAGAATAAGGCTTCATGAACGACGCAGCGTCCATCCCCGCGGCGAAGGATTCCAGGACCATCCACAATGCGCTGCGTCTGGACGTGCGTGGTTTGTCGTGCGCGCGGGGCGGACGCGCTTTGTTCACCAACCTCAATTTCAGCGCCAAGGCCGGCGACGCAATCGAAGTGCGCGGGCCCAACGGCGTGGGTAAAACCACATTATTGCGCGCTTTGGCCGGTCTGGTGCGCCCTGCCGCCGGCGCCGTCAGCTTGCATTTGCGCGACGGCGCCCTGTCCGAACCGCGCGGTTTGCACATGCATTTCGCCGGGCCGGAGCCCGGCGCCCGTTCGGAAGAGACGATCCGGCAAAGTCTGCGGCATTGGGCCGCGATGTGGGACGCGCCCGCCGGCGCGGCTGAGGACGCAATCAAGCGCCTGGGACTTGTTCGCCCCGCCGACCGCGCTGTGCGGCGCCTTTCAAGCGGTGAGCGGCGGCGATTGGGGCTGGCGCGTCTGCTGCTGCAGGACCGCCCGATCTGGTTGCTGGACGAACCCAATTCCGGTCTCGACGCGGCCGGCCGCGCGCTCTGCCATGCGCTCATCACCGAGCGCCGCGCCACAGGCGGCATCGTCATCGTCGCCACGCACGACCCGGCCAATCTGGAAGCTGCATCCATGATCCGCCTGGCGCCCGGAACGGCCGCATGAACCAGAGCCAAGCTTTCATGGCCGTCGCCGAACGTGAAGCGCGCCTGGCCTGGGCCGGGGGCGGCGGCGCGGCGCTGCCCGCCGGATTTTATATCGGGATTGCAACCCTGGTGGCGTTCGGGCTGGGCGCAGCCTTGGATTTGGCGCCCAAAGTCGCGCCCGCGATCCTGTGGGCCGGCTTGTCGCTGTCGGTGCTGCTGTCCCTGGACCGCTTGTTCGAGGCGGACCTCGAAGCCGGCGCGATCGAGATCTTTCATCTTTCGCCGCTGCCGCTCGACCTCACCATCACCGCCAAGATCACCGGCCTCAGCCTTGGCGTCGGCGCGCCCTTGGCCGCGGCGGGCGCGGCGGCGGGACTGCTGCTCGGCCTGCCGGCCGAAACGTTATTCTGGATCGGGCTGGAGCTTCTGACCGGCGCCATCGCTCTCACATCCCTGGGCGCCATCGCTGCGGCCCTGGCGGCGGGATTGCGGCGCTCGGGATTGCTCGTCGCGCTGCTGACCCTGCCCCTTTTTGCGCCGGTGACGATCTTCGGCGCGGCGGCCAGCGGATCGGCGCATCTGGGCTTCGCGGCGCCAGGGGCCTCCTTGCTGCTGGCCATTACGATTTTGGCGGCTATCTTCGCGCCCAAAGCCGCAGGCGCAGCCCTCAGATTGGCTCTGGAATGAACGACACGGCGATCCTTCACCGGTACGCGAACCCCAAAGCGTTTTCCGACCTCGCAGCCTCGGTCGCGCCCGCGGCGGGCTTCATCGCACTGGCGCTGTTTGCGATCGGCTTGCCCTGGGGACTGATCTTTGCGCCCGCCGACTATCAGCAGGGCGACAGCGCGCGCATCATGTTCGTGCACGTACCTGCGGCATGGATGAGCATGTTCGTCTATGCCTGCATGGCGGGCTGCGCGATCGCCACTCTGGTCTGGCGGCATTTGCTGGCGGAGGCGGCCTTGCGCGCTGCCGCGCCGCTGGGCGCCGGCTTCACCGCTGTCGCGCTGGTCACGGGGTCGCTGTGGGGCAAACCGATGTGGGGCGCCTTCTGGGTCTGGGACGCGCGCCTGACCTCGGTGCTGGTTCTGTTCTTTATCTATCTGGGCATCATGGCGATCTTCTCCGCTTTGGAGGAATCCGGCAAAGCCGGACGCGCGGCGGCCATCCTCACCTTGGTCGGCGCGGTGAACATCCCGATCGTGAAATTTTCTGTCGACTGGTGGTCGACGCTGCATCAGGGCTCAAGCGTGTTCCGGGCTGGCGGCCCGAAAATGGCGCCGGAATTCCTGCAACCCCTTCTGATCATGGGTCTGGCTTACACAGCTGTATTCGTCTGGATGTGGCTGATCCGCATCCGCACGGAAATCCTGTTGCGCCGCGCCGCGGCTTTGGAGGCGGCGCGATGAAGGAGTTTCTGGCGATGGGCGGGTACGCCGCTTATGTCTGGCCCGCTTACATCATCGCCGCCGCGATCATCGGCGGCATGGCGATCCAGACGCTCCGGCAATGGCGGCGCGCGCGCGATCGCCTGCGCGTTCTGGAATCGGATCGCGATCAAACCCCAGCGCAATCATGAAAATCGGACGCATCCTGCCCTTGGCCGTCGCAGCGGCGGCGGTGGCGCTGGGCGGATACGCACTCTTGCGCGGTAAACAGGACGGCGCCGACGCCATGGTCGGGCAAATTCCCGCGCCAGTGGACCTCTCCATCCTGAGCGGCGAAGGTGTTCAGCCAGCGTCTCAATTCGCGCCCAAGGGACCGGTCGTCGTGAACTTCTGGGCGTCCTGGTGCACGCCCTGCAAAATCGAGCAGCCGGTGGTTGAGGACTTGGCCCGGACCGGCGGCGCACCGGTTCTCGGCGTCGCCTATCGCGATGCGCCGGAAGACGCCGCCGCTTACCTCAAGGAAGCCGGCAATCCCTATGCGGAAGTCCGCCTGGACCCGGATGGGAAAGGCGGATCAAATTTCGGCATCAAAGGCGTGCCGGAAACCTTCGTGATCGGACCAGACGGTAAAATCCTGGTCCGGATCAATGGCGCGCTGACGCCGGAGATCGTTCAAAAGCAAATCGCCCCGGCGCTTTTGAGCGCCAGGGCGACTGAATAGACCGAAATCCTCGCTCAGCCTTAACGGCCGCGGCGCGCAGCCTTCACCGGCGCTTTGGCCGGAGCCTTCGCAGTGCGGCCCTTCGCCGCAGCGGCGCGGCGCGGCTTCGCGGCGGCGCGCGGCGCAGCCGGCGCACGGCGCGGAGCTGGCTCATCCGCGTACTGGGCTTCGTCCGCCGCTTCGGCGATCTTTTGCAGCATGGCGATGAAGGCCTTCTGCTGAGCCTTCGGCACCACCGCGAGAATTGCGCTGTCGGCCTTGGAAACGCGCGCCGTCACGCTGGACAGCAGCGCCTTGCCGCCGGCCGTGATCGACACCGCATTGGCGCGGGCATCGTCTTCGGCGCGCTCGCGCGCGACCAAGCGCTTCATTTCCAAGCGCTTGATCATTTCCGCGAGGGTCGAGCGGTCAACGCCCGTCGCCTTGACGAGATCGGTCTGCGTCTGGCCGTTCGCGGCCGACAGAGCCTTCAGGACCGCGTACTGACGAAGGGTCAGCGCATCGGGTCCAGTATAATCCTGAGAAAAACGCTCCGCCGCGAATTGTTGCGCGCGGTGCAGAAGGTGGCTGGGAGATTCCTTCAGGCCCCCACGCTCAGTACGTTTTTGTGCGGCCATATGCGCCATGCCCCGTAATTAAAAAGTTGCTGATAGATGTATCAAACGTCAGCCCCGTGATTTTCCGTCTCAGGGCCGGCCTCTAAATTCACTCAACGCCAAATTATCGAATATCGTGGCCGTTTCCGACCATTTTCTCCTAATGCGCTGCTTTGCAAAAACTCGGTGCTATTCGACATTCAAAAAGGCGACGAACAAATCGCTGCGCCTCTAAAACCCAAAAATTGATCCCGGATCAACCGTACAATTAAAAATTTCAGCGATGCGGCAAATAGCGCTTGAAAAACGTCAGCCGACAAACAACAGGGCGCTGCGAGTACAGAACTAAATCCGAGTTCGATTTATGATGATGGCGGAGTTTCACTCTCTTCCAGGCTGGCGCGATAAGCGGGATCTTTCATCAAGAGCGGCAATTGCGCCAATGCAAAGATGACAGTGATCGGAAAAACGCCCCAAAACTTGAAATTCGCCCAGAACGCTTCAGAAAAGTTTCGCCAAATAAACTCGTTCAATCCGGCAAGGAACAGGAAGAACAGGCCCCAGCGAATAGCCAGCGCCTTCCAGGATGCATCAGTCAACGCGAAGGCGACGCCAAACAACATTTTCCAAACATTGCGGCGAACCGCGAGGCCGCCAAAGATCGCAAACGCCCAAAGACAATTTATAATGGTGGGTTTGATCTTGATGAAAATCGGATCGTGCAGATAAAGCGTAAGCCCGCCGAAAATCACCACGATCACAGCCGTCACCGCCAGCATCGGCGGAATGCGCCGCTCCTTCACCCAGGCGAAGCCGATCGACGCCAGCGTCGTGGCGATGAAAACCGCCGTCGCAATGAAGATCGCCTGATCCGGAATTGTACGATGCGCGACATTATATACGATCATAAAGATCGCGATCGGGCCCATCTCAACCGCAAGCTTCAGGCCCTGGCTCAAGGTTGTCGTTTTTTCCTTGGAAGTGTCGGAAGCAGATTGAGAGAGATCAGACATCCAGCCCCACTAATGCATGCGCGAAAGCATCCGCGTCGAACGGCTGCAAGTCCTCGGCGGACTCGCCCACGCCGATAAAATAGATCGGCAAAGCATGTTGGGAAGCGAGCGCCACAAGCACCCCGCCCTTCGCCGTACCGTCGAGCTTCGTCATCACGACGCCCGTCACACCAACCGCCGACCGAAACGCTTCGGTCTGCGAAAGGGCGTTTTGTCCAACAGTTGCGTCTAGCACCAGGATCGCCTCGTGCGGAGCGGTGTCGTCGAGCTTGCGGATCACGCGTGTGATCTTGTTCAACTCCACCATCAGCTCGGATTTGTTCTGCAAACGTCCCGCTGTATCGATCAGAAGCACATCCGAGCCGTTGGCTTTCGCCTTCTGCAGGGCCTCAAACGCGAGACCCGCTGCGTCCGCACCTTGTTCCCTGGCGACGAATTCGGCGCCCGAACGCTCCGCCCACACACGCAATTGCTCGACGGCGGCGGCGCGGAAGGTGTCGCCGGCGGCGATCGTCACCTTTTTGCCCTCAGCCGCGAGCTTGGCGGCGATCTTGCCGATCGTGGTGGTCTTTCCGGAACCGTTGACGCCAACAAACAGGAGCACGCGCGGCTTCTGCCCATCCAGATCCAGCGCCGCGGCGCGCGGACGCAGCGCATTAGCCACTTCGCGGGCCAGCACCTGCTTGATTTCCTCGTCGGTGACTTCCCGGCCCACGCGCTCGGTGCGAAGCGCCTCGACAATACGAGCGGACGGCCGGACCCCGAGATCGGCGGCGATCAGCAATTCCTCCAGCTCGCCGAGCGTTTCTTCGTCCAGCTTCTTCTTGGTGAAGACGGAGGTGACCTGTTCCGTCAGCCGCGACGAACTTTTGCCAAGGCCCTTGAAGAGCCGGCCGAAGAGGTTGTTTTTCTCTTCCGGCGCAGGCTCAGGAGCGCCGCCTTTGTCTTTCTTGCTGAACCAATTCATGCCGGGGTCGCGCTTACGAAATGAGAATGGGCCGCGTCAATGCGCATACGCACGAGACCCGCAGAAACGCCCTCCGGAAAGTGGACCGGCGTAAAATCCGGCAAACGGCCGAAGCCATCGCGTTCGATCAACACATCGCCTGTCACGCCAACGCGTGACAAGCAGTGCCGCGCCAGCATTTCCTCTCCCTTGGCGCGCAGCCGGGCCGCCCGCGCCTTGATCGCAGAGCCGGAAACCGCCGGCATGCGCGCGGCGGGAGTGCCGGCGCGCGCACTGAAGGGGAATACGTGGAGGTAGGCCAAACCACAGCGCTCCACGTGGCGCAGCGTGTTTTGCGCCGCTTCTTCCGTCTCCGTCGGAAATCCCGCGATGAGATCGGCGCCGAACGCCATGTCCGGCCGCACCGCGCGCAAACGCGTGCACAAAGCTTCCGCCTGCGCTGTAAGATGACGCCGCTTCATCCGCTTCAAGATCAAATCGTCGCCAGCCTGCAGAGACAAATGCAGGTGCGGGGCCAACCGCTCCTCATCGGCGAAGAGACGCACCAGATCGTCGTCCACTTCGCTGGCGTCGAGCGAGGACAGACGTAGCCGCGTCAATTCCGGAACCAGCGTCAAAATACGGCGCACCAGATCTGAAAATGGCGGCTTGCCGGGCAGATCGCCGCCCCAGGAGGTGAGGTCGACGCCGGACAACACAACCTCGCGCACGCCCTTGGCGGCCAGGCGGCGCACCTGCGCCACGACGTCGCCTGCCGCCGCCGAACGCGATGGTCCACGACCATATGGGATGATGCAGAAGGTGCAGCGGTGATCGCAGCCGTTCTGAACTTCGACATAGGCCCGGGCGCGGCCATCAAGTCCGTCGATCAAATGCCCAGCCGTTTCGCGGGCGGATTGAATGTCGTTCACCCGCACGCGCGTTTCGATCGTCAGGCCTTCCGGCCGCAAGGCGCGCCAGCTCTCGGCCTGCATTTTTTCCTGGTTGCCGAGCACCAGATCGACTTCCGGCATGGCGGCGAACGCCTGCGGATCGATCTGCGCGGCGCAGCCTGTCACAACCACCGACGCATCCGGATTCTCGCGACGGGCGCGGCGGATCGCCTGACGCGCCTGCCGGACGGCCTCGTTGGTCACGGCGCAGGTGTTCACGATCACCGCGTTGCGCGCCCCACCCTCGGCCGCGAGCGTACGCATCGCCTCGGATTCATAAGCGTTCAGCCGGCAGCCGAGCGTAACGATACGCACGCTGTTTTTCGCCTGTTCAGAAGAGTCCGGCGCATGCGCCAGTTCCGCGTCCGGCATTTCAGGCGGCCGCGAGCGCAATGGAACCTTCGCGTTCCAGTTCAACCGGTCCTGTCATGATGACGTGATCGTCATCCGCGCGCCATTCGATGATCAACTCGCCGCCGTCCATCACCATCACGGCCCTGCGATCCAGGAGCCCGCGACGCACGCCCGCCACCAAGGCCGCGCACGCGCCGGTGCCGCAGGCGAGCGTCAGGCCGGCGCCGCGCTCCCACACCCGCAGGCGCACGCGATCGCGGGAGATGATCTGCGCGAAGCCGACATTGACCCTCTCTGGAAACAGCGGGTGGTTCTCCACCATCGGCCCGATTGCGGGGATGTTGATGGCGCCCACGTCCTCGACGAAGAACACGCAATGCGGATTGCCCATCGAGACGGCCCCGGGCGTATGGAGGATCGGCGCGCCGCGGGGCCCGATTTCCAGCTCAAGCCGGCGCGTATCCAACTTTTCTGACAGCGGAATTTGCGTCCAGTCCAGGCGCGGCTGGCCCATGTCGACCGACACCTGCATCGAGCCCGCGCGCCAGGCCTTCAGGAGGCCTGCCTCCGTTTCGATCACCGCGTCGTCGCGATGTTGCTCTTCCATCAACAGCCAGGCGGCGCAGCGCGTGGCGTTGCCGCACGCGCCGACTTCGCCGCCGTCGGCGTTCCAGATTCGCATGAACACGTCCGCATCGGGCGAACGGCTGGGCTCCAGCCCGATGATCTGATCCGCGCCCGCATTGTTCGGGCCGCCGCGCGCTGCTTCGGCCGCGACGCCTACCTGCGCCGGCGCGAGCTTCAGCGCGCCCGGACGCGCGTCCAGCATCGCAAAGCGGTTGCCGCAGCCATTCATCTGCAAAAGGCGCATGTCGTTGTTCCTTGGGCGCTCATATGTGCCTTCGCAACCCGGCTGGCAATCACCGAAAAGGCTCGCACGCCGCGAACGGGCCGCCTCACGGAGCGTTTTGCAAAAATTTGCCGCCAGCGCCTTCAAAGAGTGTGGATTTGCCTTCCAGTTTCGCGCAAGAGAATCGAAATCCTAATTGAGCGAATCCATGGTCAAACTCGATGGTGCGTTAATCCTGCGCATCGGCGCGGGCGCACTCACCGCTTTTCTCATCGGTCTGGCGGGCTGGGCCTTTGGCGCCGGCGATTTCGGCCCCGAGTTCGAGGTCATTTCGACCCTGGTATGGGGTAAGCAGCTCACCGGAGACTTCTATGGCGGCATCCTGTTGATGTCGGTGTTCATTTTTATGATTGAACGAAACTGGCTGCGCGCTTTGCTGTGGGCCGCGCCGATCTTCGTTCTGGGCAATATGTGGACCGCGCTTTGGGTGGCGTGGCGCGCGCCGGAAATCGTCCGCCGCCTCAAGGGGCCATGAATTAGGGGCGCCGGAAGTCGAACACCTCCAGGGGCGCAAATCCGAAGCGCGCCAGCGCCGGCGCCAGAGCCTGGATGTTCGCGCCCGGCGTCAACACGGCGGGCCCGGCCGGCGAAGGACCCTGATCAAGAATGCGGTCCGACCCGAGCAGCGTTCTCACGCGCCGCGCGATCGCGGCTCCGGAATCGATGAAGCGGACCCCCGGCGGCGACACGGCCGCCAGTTCATCCGCCAGAAGCGGAAAATGCGTGCAGGCGAGCACGACGACGTCGATCCGGTCGCCATGCGGCGCGGCGTAGAGCGGCGCGGCGGCGGCGCGCACGGCATCAAGGGAAATTGGCTCACCGCGCAACTTCGCTTCCGCCAGACCCACCAGTTCAACACTTCCGTGCCGGACGCAGATGCAGTCCGCGGCGAACTCGTCGATCAGATCCTGTGTGTAGGTTCGCCGCACCGTGCCGGGGGTGCCGAGCAGCCCTATGACTTTAGTCTGTGTGATCGCCGCGGCAGGTTTGATGGCGGGAACGGTGCCCACCACCTGCGCCTTCAGCGCCTCCCGTACATAAGGGAGGACGACCGTGCTCGCCGTGTTGCAGGCTATGACCACGATTTCCGGCTGGAAACGCGCCTCCAGGGCCGAAAGAAGCGCCGGCACTCGGTCGATCAATTGCGCTTCCGTTTTCTCGCCATAGGGCAAAAAAGCGTGATCCGACGCATAGATGAGCCGCACCCCGGGCAGCAACTTCCGGATTTCGGCCGCCACGGACAGGCCGCCCACGCCGGAATCGAACGTCAAGACCGTCGGCGAAGTCGGTGCGGGTTCTGAAGCGGGAGGCGACGGCATCGCCGCCGCTTGTAGAAGACCCGGGCGGCGGGCTCAACAGATGCGCGCAAGCCCGGCCTGCGGAAAACCTGCCGCACGGGAAAAGCTTGCATAGACCGCGCGGGCCTCTACTTAGCGCAGGAAAGTCGACGCAGGGCGCAATGCAATTTGAACTGACCGAGCTGAGCATCTTTGCTCAGGTGATTTTTATCGACATTGCGCTCGCCGGGGACAATGCGATTGTCGTTGGGCTCGCGGCCGCAGGCCTGGCGCCGCAGCAGCGCAAGCAGGCCGTCCTGATCGGCATCAGCTTCGCGCTGGTCTGCCGCATCATCGCGGCAATCTTCACCACGCAATTACTGCAAATCCCTGGCCTTTTGTTCCTGGGTGGATTGGTTCTGCTCTGGGTCGGCTGGAAACTTGGCGCGGAACTGTTGCAGCATGAAGTCGAGGAGCTGCAAAAGGCGGCCAAGCCCGCCAAGGACCTTCACACCGCAATCTGGCGCATTGCCGTGGCTGACATCACGATGTCGATCGACAACGTTCTGGCGGTCGCCGGCGCGGCCCGGCATCACCTCACCGCTTTGGCCTTCGGACTGATCCTGTCGATCGTGCTGATGGGCATTGCAGCTTCAGCGATCGCAAAGCTTATGCACCGCTTCCCCTGGATCAAGGGTCTCGGCGTGGCCGTCGTGTTTTTCGTTGCTTTGAAAATGATGTGGGAAGGTTGGCCTGAACTACCTGAACTCGTGCACAGATTCGGGTTCGCGTAACGCGGGTTTTTCTCATGCGCGGGTCGCTGGACAAAGCGCCCGGAGGCAGCCATTAAACGCTGCATTGGTGGGGCTGAGTTTAACTTACTCGAAACATTTCAGCCATTTGTAAGTGCGACGATGCGGGCGCGGCGGCCAGGTCTTCTGGTTGCGGCGCGTCGGTTTATGCGGAATCGAAGGACAAGTTTTGGGCCTGTTCAGTCGCAAGCAAGCCGGACCTGAGGGAGCGTTTTTCATCGGCGCCGAACCCTGGGCCGTGGCGTTTTCCGTCGCCCTGAAAAAGGCGGGCGCGACGACGCGCCTGGTCGACCCGGATCACGTCCGGGCGCACGTGGCGCGGCTGGAAGGCGCTGACGCCGAACACGTCCAGCCTTTGGGCGTCGACGCCAAGGGCGTATTGAAAGAAATCAACGGGCGGTATGTCGTGGTCGCGGCCGTGGACGGCCGCTACGCCAATTTGCTGGCCCGCCATTATCTGCGGGCGCTGCCGCCGCGGCGGGTGCTGGACGCCTCTCTGCACCGTCCGGACCCCGATCCGGCCCACCGTTTTCTTGGCGGCGATTGGACGGGCGAAACCCTGCAGGACGCATGGAAGGGCGGCTGGCGCTTCGACGTCCTGCCCGAATGCAACGGCAAGATGCTTCGCGCGCACCGGAAGTCGCATCCGGGCGCGGAAGTCGCGGCGCAAGTCGATTCCAAGGGCGGCCTCACGCTCGCCAGCGATCGCAAGAAATTGAAGGCCAGCGGCAAACGCACGCTGGTGATGTTCAGCCCGCCGGAAAGAGACCGACAGACATCAGAGCCTGGCCGTTTTCTCTGAGCCACTTTTTGGCCCAGGAAGGATCGCCATACGTCGCCTTCACCTGCGCCCAGAAACGGGGCGAGTGATTCATCTCTCGCAGGTGCGCGACCTCATGGGCCGCGACGTAATCCAGCACCTTCGCCGGCGCGAGAATAAGACGCCAGGTGAACGCCAGTTTGCCGTCCGGCGCGCACGAACCATACCGGCTCGCCATGTCCTTAACGGTGATTTTCTTTGGACTGACGTTCAGCCGCGCGGCGTGACGGGCCACGGCGCGTTCAAGATCTTTTTCAGCCTCGGCGCGCAAAGCCAGTTTCACGCGGCTGGCGAACGCACCCTCCGGCGCGGCGACTTCCAGACGTTGAGGTTCGCCAGGCACGAAGCGGGTGTCCTTCACCCGGCTATGCACCAGACGGCACGCCTGTCCGCGCACTGTGATCAGGCAGCCGGGCTCCAGGGGCGTCGCCGGAGGCAGGGACTTAAGCCCGGCCGCGATCCAGTCCACCCGTTCGGCCGCAAAAGCCGCCGCCTTTTCAATGTCGCGCTCCCGCGGCGCCACCGCGACCGGCGCGCGCGACTTGGGGTCGATCTTTACGGAAATGCGCGTCGCGCGCGGATTAACCACCAGACGGACGACGGTTTTTTCGCCGTCCGGCAAGCGCAACGTCATTCTTTCTCGGGGCCCGCGATTCACCTGATTTGACCTAGTGTCCATCGCGCCCTCTGTCCCGATAGCGCCGATGAAGACATCCGAATTTGGTGAAATCAGGGCTGGCGGGCAAGCGCCAGCGCTTTCAAAGGGAAGTTCGCCGCGCCGATAACCCAAGCGGCGTTTAGCCCTTTTGTTAACCATAGAAGGGCTGAACCATTCGGCGACGGAATCACCGAACAACATCAATTGGTTGAGGTACTTCTGCGACATGGTCTGTGCTCAGAAACGCGCAACAAGGCTAAACTGAACACGGCCTTGCGACGCCCTTTAAGGCTTCGCGCGAATGGCGCGTTCCGTTTCCGGATCGAACCTGTCACGGGTAAATTTTGTAATAATGGGCGCAATTTCCGTGAGGAAACGGTGACCCGAAAAAACGCCGTAGTGGCCGACTTTCGGATGCACATGGAGCAGACGTTCCGAGTCCGGAATATTCACGCACATCCCGTGCGCCGCCTGCGTTTGTCCGACCCCGGAAATATCGTCGCGCTCGCCTTCAATCGTCAGTAGACCGACTTTCGAAATAGCGGCGGGATTGACGACGCGCCCCGACCGAACCATCGCGCCCTCGGGAAGACGGTGCTCTTTGAACACCTCCTGGATCGTCTCCAGATAAAATTCCGCCGGCATGTCGAGCACCGACAGGTACTCATCATAGAATTCGCGGTGCTTTTGCACGTTGTCGCCGTCGCCCTGGACAAGGTTCTCGAAGAAGCTCCAGTGGGCGTCCATGTGCCGCTCGAGATTCATGTTCATGAAGCTCGCGAGCTGCAGGAAGCCCGGATAAACCCGCCGGAACATGCCCGGATAGGGCGGCGGCGTCGTATGGATCATATGGGTCTCAAACCACCGCATATCCTTGGTTTGAGCAAGGCGATTGGCCTGAGTCGGGGACTGTCGCGCATCGATCGGCGAACCCATGAAGGTCATGGTGCGCGGCAGGTTCGGATCCTCATCCTCGGACATCAGCGCGATGGTGGCGAGCACGATCGGACCAGGCTGGCAGACCGCGACGACGTTCGCCTGCGGGCCGACCACGCCGATCATGCGGCGCACGGTTTCGGAATATTCATCGAGCCCAAAACGCCCCACCGCGACGGGCACCATCTGAGCGTCCATCCAGTCAGTGATGTAAACTTCATGGGTCGGCAGGAAAGCCTCGACTGTGCCGCGCAGAAGCGTCGCGTAGTGGCCCGACAGCGGCGCCACGATGAGCATCCGCGGATCGGGATCGGCTGCCGCGCGTTTTCCCGCGCGTCGCGCGCGCTTCAAAGCTTCAGGGTTCCGCCTGAAGTGAAGAAGGTTGCACCAGTTTTCGCTCTCGACCGTCTCGACCGTAACCGGCACGGAGACGCCGGCGATTTCAGTGCGCATCTCCCCCCATTCGGGTTTGCCATAGCTTCGGGTCACCGCCTCGAAGACGTCGGCGGCGGCAGCCATTTGCCGGCCCAGATCTGTTTCGGCGAACGGATTGAGCGGGGATTTCCAGAACTGCGATTGAAGATTGGCGCCGGCGCGTAATGGCATGAACGCCGCCCGCTGCATCTCATAAAGAGTATAAAGCATTATCTATCAAACCTCTGGGCCAAACCGCCACGGCGATTGACCCTTCCCGGGACAGATGGACGCGGTACCATGCGCATTATCCCGCATAGCTGTTAAATCTTCACTTCAACGCAGACGTGCAAGTGTTGGTTTCCAGACAAGACCTATCTTTTGCAGTCATCGAGAGAGATGACCGCCAGCAACCAGCGACCCTAATATTAACGCTGACATTTAAACGCGAACGGGACCGGAACAACGGCAAATAGTCGTCACATTCGAATACTGCCAGAATACTTTAGGAACTCGAGAATTACTCGAAAGACAGGCTTGGCCCATAAGCCTGATCACAATTTCTCCTTTATCCGGATTCGCGTCGCGGCGCCATCGGCTCACTGTAAAATTTGTTAAGCCGCAATATGACGCCGCACACCAGCGGTATGGTGCTGTGAAAAGAACCGCTGCACTGTCTCATCGTGCGGCCCCCTCGCCTTCAGAGTCCCCATGAACGTTCCTCTCGATCCACGCCTTCCTCAGCCGTCCGTCGTCGCCGGACGCGGCGGCGTTCGCATGCGGACCCTCGTTCGCATTCGTTGGGTGGCCATCGCCGGGCAATCCGCGGCTGTGCTCTTCGTGCGTTTCGTTCTGGGCTTTGAAACGCCCATGGCGGCATGCCTGACGTTGATCGGCGCCAGCATCGTGGTGAACCTGGTCCTGAGCAGCATGTTGACGCGCCAACGCATGGCCACGCCATGGGAAGCGACGGTGCATCTCGCTTACGACATTCTTCAGTTGTCGCTGCTGGTCGGGTTCACGGGCGGCATCGTCAACCCATTCGTGGTGTTTCTGATCGCGCCGACCACCGTGGCCGCCGCGGCGCTGCCGCCGAAGAACACAGGGGTCCTGTCGGGCCTGACATTGATCTGCGCCTGCGTCCTGACGGTCGTCGCCGCGCCGCTGCCCTGGACGCCCGGTCACCCGCTGGACCTGCCGTCTCTGTATCGTCTGGGGCTGTTGACCGCGGTCATAACCGGCATCGGCTTTAACATTCTGTATGCCTGGCGCGTATCCATTGAAGAAGACCGCTTGCGCACCGCGCTCGCTGCGGCGGAGGCCGTTTTGGCGCGCGAACAGCGTATCGCCGCCCTGGGCGGCCTGGCCGCCGCCGCCGCGCACGAACTGGGCACGCCGCTGGCGACCATTCAGGTCACCGCGAAGGAAATGGTGAAGGACCTGCCCAGGGACGCCCCCGCCGCCGAGGACGCCAAGCTGATCCTGAGTCAGGCCCAGCGCTGCCGCGACATCCTGAAATCGCTCTCGTCCGGCGAGTCGGTCAGAGACCGTATGCATGAGCGCATGTCGATCGAAGCGCTGCTCCTCGAGGCCGCCGGCCCGCACAGCCTCCCGGGCGTGGAGGTCAATGTCAGCGTCTCCGCGCGCGGCGTGAACACCGCCGATGCCTCGGCGCCGGTCCTCACCCGCCATCAGGAAATCGTCCACGCTTTGGGGGCGTTCATCGAAAACGCCATATCTTTCGCCGAGAGCCGGGTGGACGTCACCGGCGTCTGGAGCAATTCGGAGATATCCATCCTGGTCCTCGACGACGGGCCCGGATTTTCGGAAGTCGCCATGGCCCATTTGGGCGAGCCTTACGTCTCGCAAAGGGAACCCGATTCCGGCGGCGGCCTGGGGCTGGGGTTCTTCATCGCCAAGACCCTGGTGGAGCGATCGGGCGGACGGGTTTCCTTCGACAACCGAACGCCGCCGGCCCACGGCGCCATGGTTCGCGCGACCTGGCCGCGTAGCGCACTTGAAGCGCCGGCGAAGGACTAGCTACATTTGCATCCAGAACCGCGAAGTGACCCGAACGCGCGCGTGCGACAATTTGCGATAAGTCAAATGAACGCAGGCGCACCAGCATATGATGGTCGTGATTTTTGACGCCTGAGGCGATATCCATGACTGAAGCGATCGAAACTGACCACGTTGTGTACGACCTGCCCGCAGACGTATCGCTCCTGCTGCTGGACGACGACGCCGCCTTGCGCACCAGGCTTGGACGCGCACTGGAAAAGCGCGGGTTCCACGTCACCATGGCGGGGAGCGTCGCCGAGGCGCATGACGCAATTCGGGCCCATCAACCCGCCTTCGCCGTATTGGACTTGCGGCTGGAAGACGGCGACAGCCTGAGCGTCGTCGAAGAGCTGCGCAAACGCCGGCCGGATTCGAAGGTGGTCATCCTAACCGGGTACGGAAATATCGCGACGGCCGTCGCCGCCGTAAAAGCCGGCGCGGTCGATTATCTTTCCAAGCCCGCCGACGCCGACGATGTGGCCAAAGCCCTGCTGACGGAAGGCGCCCGGAAACCGGCGCCGCCGGAAAATCCGATGTCGGCCGACCGCGTGCGGTGGGAGCACATCCAGCGCGTCTTCGAATTGTGTAATCATAACGTTTCGGAAACCGCGCGGCGGCTCAATATGCATCGCCGGACCCTCCAACGGATTCTGGCCAAGCGCGCGCCCAAATAATAAGAAACGGCGGCCGCCTTCGGGAGACCGCCATGAGCATCGACGAACCTGCTGAAAGCGCGCCGGAGGCGCCCCGGGCGAAACCACGTTGGCGGTTGATTTTCCGACTCGTGCTTGTTCTCGCCATTTTCATAGGCCTCGGCCTGATCGCTTATCGCGTTTACCGATCAAATCAGGCGGCCAACGCGGCCATCGCCGAGCTCTCGCGCCTGTCCTCGAACGCTGCGCTGGTGGATGCAGTGATCTCGCAAAACGCGGGAACCTTTCGCTTAAAGCAACCTGACATCGACGAAATCGACCGCCGGTACAAAGACGACTTCAAGAGTCAGACAGGCCTCGCCCTCGATCTGATGACGCGGCCAGCCTCGCAAATGCTGAAGGACTACGCCGACGGCGCACAGGACCGCATCGTCCTGATCATGGTGATGGATGCGCGCGGCTTGAACGTCGCCGACAGCCGGCTGACGCACGATTACTGGCAGGGCGACGAGGAAAAGTTCACTCAGACCTTCCCGCTGGGGGCCGGCGCCGTGCATTGGGGCGGCGGCGAACGCGACGACGTCACAGGGCGCGCAATGCGCGTGGTGGCGCGCACAATGACCGATCCGAAGACCGGAGAGCCGATCGGCGCCATCGCCATCGGCTACGACGTGATTGCGCTGAGCCGTTAGCCGCGCGAGCTCAGACCTGGGCGTCCAAAGTCAACATCGCCAGGCGCTCCGCCCCGAGACGCGCGAGAAATAACGTCATGGCCTTTCGTCGCGCCGCCGGCAAAGGCGCCGCGATCGCAGGCCGAAACACCGCCCCGCCAAATTTGTCGGCGAGCATGATCCCGGGCGCGGCGCCGCCTTCCATGGGATGCACCAGCAGATCGAACGGAAAATCCGCCGGGACGGCAAAATAAAACAGGTCGCAGAAATCCTCGTAATCGGTCCATTTGAAATCTACGGCGAAGTCCGCCACGCACGATTTCACCTCGACAATGACGATCTGCCCCTTGGAATTTACGCCGCACACATCGGCCCGCCGCCCGTTCGCCAGCGGCACCTCCAGAAGCGGCGAATAGCCGAGATCGAGACACGCCCGCACGGCGCCGCGCGTGACGGCGGCGGTGATCGCGGGGCGGGCGAGAGAGTCGGAATGGTCCAAGGCAAGCTCCGCCACTCATCTTTGAGTGGACGGCGGAGAATTCAAGCTTGGAATCAGGCAGGCGCTCTTAGCGCCCGTCGTGCACCATGACCGATACTAGCACGAGCCGGGCGCCGGGTTGGCCAAGGGCCTTGTCGGCGGCGCCCTGAAGCATGGATTTGATGCGGTCTGCGTCCGGCGCCGCGCCCGGCCGCTGGAAGACCGCGACATAGCGCGTGAGGGCCTCGCGCATGGCGTCTCGCAGGACCGGCGCCATGGCCGAAGCGCGTGCGCGCAATTTATCGTCTGGAATGTCAAAGCCCGCATCGACCTGCAGCAAGCCCGAGAGTCGCAGTCCGTTCGTGAGCGTGGCGCTGACCGGCGCCGCGGCCACATAGACCTTTGAGGCCGTCCCGCGCTTCTGGACCGCCTCGGCGTCCGCCGTGGCTTTGGACTTTTCGCCGCCATTGGCGTGCGCCGCTGACGCAACAGCGAACATGAGGCCGGCAAGGAAGAGTTTGCGCATGATGCGCAGACTGCAAATTACTGGTTAATGATCGCTTAGCGCCTTACGGGGACGCGCAACTCACGGCGTCGGCGCACCGTTCGACGCCGTGCGCATCCTGGCGGTACCAACGCTGCGGCGCGGGGGCGGACGCGGGCAAGCCGCACGTAATGAAATAGACGCCCGGTGAATCCACATCGCTCGGCGTCTTCACACCGCCACCCGTGACCTCGGGGCACGCGCCTGATTGCACCGTCTCGAAGGCCGCCAGCCACAAAGCGGACAGGTCGGCCGCGCTCAGGTCCGCCGCCGCGCGCGTCGGCAAGCCGGATATTAGCCGCGTCACGCGTTCGGAGCCGACGACCACCTCACCGGGCTTCCAGTCGCGCGCCTTCTTCTGATTTTCAGCGAACCGTACGGCGGTGAAACTGCCAAGTGCGATCAGCCCGAGCGCCGCGCAGGCCAGCATCGCCACCACGACGGTTTTCCTTTGCCGGACCGGGCCGGCGCTCACGCCAGTTTCGTTCGACAAGCAGCCTGCCTCACCTGAGCGGTCTTCGAACGGCGTTAAAGCAGAAAAGCAGGCCCAGGGCCATCGGCGCAGGCGGTGCGGGAGAAAATATGGATGGTGGAGCTGAGGGGAATCGAACCCCTGACCTCGTCATTGCGAACGACGCGCTCTCCCAACTGAGCTACAGCCCCATCCGGAAGGCGGGGAGTAAATGCCTCGCGGGTCAGAAGTCAAGGCGCGCTTGCCGGAAATTGCCGACGCAGGGTAAGGACCTGACGGAACGCGCCGGGTTTTCCCGGAAAAACCTGCGGCGCAGCGGCAATTCTAGGGAGAGCGCTTTGCTCTGGTACAATATCCACGCTTACCTTCTGCACCCCCTGATCACGCTGCTGATCTGGGTGATGATCATCAGCGCGGTGCTGTCCTGGCTGGTGGCTTTCAACGTCGTGAACCCGCGCAACGAGTTCGTGGGCATGATCTATCGCTTTTCCGACGCCGTCACCCGGCCCCTGCTGGGTCCGCTGCAGCGGATCATTCCCCCTTTAGGGGGCGTGGACATCACGCCCATCATATTGATTCTGCTGCTGCAATTCTTCGACGCCTATGTGCTGGGGCAATTGATCATTCCAGCGCTGGCGTCGATAACCCCGATTTGAACGCGCCGGTCAGCCCACAGGCGGACGGCGTCCGCCTGATCGTGCGCCTCACGCCTTCCGGCGGCGCCGACAAGATTGACGGACTGGGCGTCGATTCCGCCGGCCAGGCCTTCATCAAGGCCCGCGTGCGCGCGGCGCCCGAAGACGGGAAGGCGAACGCTGCTTTGGAGGCCTTGATCGCCAAGGCGCTGGGGGCCCCGAAATCCGCCGTCCGCGTGGTTCGCGGCGGAAAATCGCGCGTCAAAACCATTGACGTCACGGGCGACCCGCAGGATTTGCTGTCGCGCGCGCAAGCCCTTCTGGCGGAGGCCCGGGACTAGCGTCCGGAATTGGAGATCCATATGGCCGCAACGATCATCGACGGCGTGAAAATCGCCGAGCAGGTGCGCATCCGCGCCGCGCAAGCCGCAAGCGATCTGAAGCCCGGCCTTGGTCGCGCGCCCTGTCTGGCGGTGGTGCTGGTTGGTGAAGATCCGGCGAGCCAGGTCTATGTGCGCAACAAGGGCCAGAAGACCGAAGCCGCCGGCATGCGCTCGCTTGAGATCAAACTCCCGGCGACGATATCGCAAGCCGATCTCGAAGCCCGCGTGCGGGCGCTTTCCGAAGATGATTCCGTGGACGGCATTCTGGTGCAATTGCCGCTGCCCGGCGGTCTGGATTCCAACCGCGTCCTGGCCTGCCTTGATCCTGCAAAGGACGTCGACGGCCTGACTGTGCAGAGCGCCGGGCGTCTCCTGGCGGGTGCGCAAGGCCTTCGCCCCTGCACGCCTGAAGGCTGCGTGATCCTGGCGAAGGAAGCCATCGGATCGTTGCGGGGCAAGAATTGCGTGGTGCTCGGCCGGTCGTTGCTCGTCGGCAAGACGGCGGCTTTGTTGTTCCTCGCCGAGGATTGCACGATCTCCATCGCGCACTCACGCACGCAGGATTTGCCGGGCCTGTGCCAATCCGCCGACATTCTCGTCGCCGCCATCGGCAAGCCGAACTTTGTGCGCGGCGATTGGGTGAAGCCTGGCGCCTGCGTGATCGACGTCGGCATCAATCGCGTGCCGGCGGCCGAGCCGGGCGGAAAATCGAAGCTGGTGGGCGATGTGAACTTCGCCGAGGCGGTTGAGGTCGCGGGCGCCATCACCCCCGTGCCCGGCGGCGTCGGCCCCATGACCATCGCCTGCCTTCTGCGCAATACGGTGATCGCCGCTGCATTGCGCAAGGGCTTGCCGATTCCTGCGTCGCTGGGCTGAACGCGCACTCTATATATAATGTCAGCGAGCGGAGATTTCGCGCCTAGGCGAAATCCGTCGCCAGTTCGGCGCGCGATTCCGGCCCAATCAGCGCCATGTGCCCGTAATTGGGATGACTCACGCCCAGAATGACCTGACCTTCGCCGCTGCACCACGCCGCGATCTGCGACGGCGTCAGGGTAAAACGGACGAAGTGCACCGACGAGGTTTTGCCGTCTTCCGCCGTGCGATCAGAATCGCCCAGCGGCACGCCCGGCGCGCGTTCCCCGCCGACGTCTATATATAATGCATCTTCGACGCCCGTCAGTTGACGGAGGACTCTCGCACGGCGATCCGCGTCTTCGATCTCGAACATGACGGTGGCGACCAGTTCGTTGCCCTGCGGGATCAGCGGATTGTACGCTTCGATCTCATCCGGCGCCTGTTCCGGCCCGGCCTTTTCAATCAGGAGCATTTCCTGCACCTGAAACAGCATCGTCTCGAAGCACTCGAAATAGAAGGTGCAGTCCGGCCCAACCGAAATCCGCCGCAGCTTTTTCTTCGGCAACAGCGCCAGGCGGCGCTCCTTGCGTTGCGCTGCGAATTCCTTGGTTGGAATAATGTCAGTCGGCAGAATTTTCCGGGCGGCGCTCATATTCGCAATCTCAAATCAGGCCATAGGCTTCGGCGAAAATCTCAATCGGGTGCTTCGGCGGCGGCGCCTTGGCGCCTTTGTCATGCAGCTCCTGCGTGATGTGCTTGCAGGCCAGCGGACATTCCGAACAGACTGCGCCGCTGTCCGCCTTCTCAACCGCACGCACCACCGGCTGCGCCACCTTTCTCGCGAAGGCGCGCGTTTCCTTCATGATGCCGAACGTGCCGCCGTGCCCTGAACAGCGCTCAATCACTTCGACCTTGGTGTCCGGCAAATAGCGCAGCAACTCGGCTGCTTTCGGCCCCATATTTTGGGCGCGGGCGTGACAGGCCAGATGCACCGTAACGCCGCCCTCTACCGGCGCGAGCCCCGAAGGAAGCCCCTCTTTCTTGGCGATGTCGACCACATATTCGTCGATGTCGAACGTGGCCTGCGACAACGCCCGCACAGAATTGGATTGCGGCAGGATCAGCGGCCATTCGAATTTCAGCATCAGGCCGCACGACGCCGTCAGCGCCACGACGTCATAGCCCTTGTCGATCCACTTCGCGAATTCCGCCGAAACCTTTTCCGCCGATTTGGCGACGGCGGCGATGTCGCCGTGCTCCAGTTGCGGCATGCCGCAACAGCCGGGATAGGCGACCTCAACCTCGACGCCGAGCTTCGCCAGAACCGCGCGCGCCGCCTCGCCCGTGCGCGGCTGATTGTAGTTCGTGAAGCAGGTGGCGAAGAGCACGGCCTTGCGTCCCTTGGCGGGACCATCGGCGGCGACATTCGCCGGCGACTGCTTCGCGCGATCCATGAAGGTGCGTGAATGAAACTTCGGAAGCTCCGCCTCCGCGTCGACGCCAAGCATCGACGCCATAATTCCGCGCGTCAGTTTGTTCGACCGGCCGGAGGCCCAATTGGCGAGCGGCGCGATCGGCTTCGCCAGATTGCCATTGCGGTCCATCTGCGTCAGCTGCGCTTCGCCAAAGCTCAGCGCGTGTTCGCCGTGCTTTAATTGGGCGGCGCGGTGGCGCAGCATCAAATGCGGGAAATCCAGATTCCATTCGTGCGGCGGCACATAGGGGCACTTCGTCATGAAGCACATGTCGCAGAGCGTGCAGGCGTCCACGACTTCCTGAAAGCGCTCCTTCGGAACGCCATCCAATTCCATGGTCGGACTTTCATCGACCATGTCGAACAATTTGGGGAAGGACTCGCACAGATTGAAGCACCGGCGGCAACCGTGACAAATGTCAAAGACGCGCTCCATCTCCTTCTCGATGGCTTCGAGGTCGTAAAACGCCTCCGTCTGCCATTCGAGGGGATGACGCGTTGGCGCCTCTAAACTTCCTTCACGTGACATACACCAACCCCTCGGATCACTTGATCCGACCAAAGACCAAACGATGCGCGTGGAGCAATGAGGCCGCGCCTTGCAGCGCGGCCTCACAGCATTCGATTAAGCCAGGGCGTCCAAGGCTTTTTGGAAGCGACCGGCGTGCGAACGCTCAGCCTTCGCCAAGGTCTCGAACCAATCGGCGATTTCGTCGAAGCCTTCGCTGCGCGCCGTCTTGGCCATGCCCGGATACATGTCGGTGTATTCGTGCGTTTCGCCGGCGATCGCGGCCTTCAGATTGTCGGAGGTGGCGCCGATAGGCTTGCCCGTCGCCGGATCGCCAACCGATTCCATGAACTCCAGGTGGCCGTGCGCGTGACCGGTTTCGCCTTCCGCGGTGGAGCGGAACACGGCGGCGACGTCATTGTAGCCCTCGATGTCGGCCTTCTGCGCGAAATA
>CAYNCS010000046.1:0-21569 GCA_964395875.1 uncultured Caulobacteraceae bacterium
TCCACGTCCAGATCGACTGTGGCGTAGGTCAGGTCGGTCGAGAAGCGCTCGGACTCCAACAAACGCTCGCCCATCTCGTAGGCGCTCAGCTGTCCGTCCCAGGCCAGATCCGTGGTGGATTCGCCATGGCCGGCGGCGGCGTAAAGATAGGCCGCGACGCAGCGGCGGCTTTGCGAATCGCACAGCACCGCGCGATCGCGGGCTTTCCCGATCGTGATGTTCGAGGCGGAGAGATTGAGCAGCACCGTCGCGCCGGCCATCGCGCCAAGAATCGAGGGTGGGCTGGGCGACCAGAGGTCCTCGCAAATCTCCGCATGGAAGGCGAAATCCGGAAGGTCAGCGGCGGCGAAGATCTGGTTCAGCCCAAAAGCGGTCTCCTGCCCGCCGAGCACGACGGCGTCGGAAACCGAATCCGCACCGGAGCGGAAATAACGCTTTTCGTAAAACTCGCGATAGTTCGGCAGATAGGTCTTCGGAACCACGCCCAAGACCCGGCCGCGATGCATCACCACCGCGCAATTGTAGACCGAATGATCCGCACGCACCGGCGCGCCGAACACCAGGGCCGGCAGCAAGTCGCGGGTCTCCGCAGCGATCTGGGCGACAGCTTCGTCGACGGCGTCAAGAAGGGCTTCCTGCAAATGCAGATCGTCGATCGCATAGCCGGACAGCGCCAGCTCGGGCAGCAGCAGCAAGGCGGCGGAATCGGCGTCCGCGCGTTTAGCAAGGTCGATGATCGCCTTGGCGTTCGCGGCGGGATCACCGATGGACACTTTGGGGGACGCCAAAGCAGCCCGCACAAAGCCATGCGTGTACAGCGAGTCGAACGAACGCTGAGTCGACAAGGACTTCCGCTTTTCTGCGGGACGGGAGGGCGCGGCTTCGGCCATGGGCGCACAACATAGCCGCCTCTGGTTTAGAATAGATATCCGCCGCGTAGCCGAAATGGCCGCGTTATGGTTAATACGCCTTAAGATTTTTGGCCGCAGATCGCCCGCGGCGCGCAAAAACCGGTTTCCCCTTTCTCAAAAAGCGGTCTAGGGGGTCGCTCATGAGCCAAACCTCACCCGCCGCCCAGCCCGCCGAAGACATCGCCCGCCGCGTCCTGCGCCTGGAAGCCGCCGCTTTGGCCGGCTTCGCCGACGCGCCGCCGCTTGATTTCGGCAAGGCGGTGGACGCGATCCTGAACATTTCGGGGCGTGTGATCGTAGCGGGCGTCGGAAAATCCGGCCATGTGGCGCGCAAAATCGCGGCGACTTTGGCCTCCACCGGCACGCCGGCCATGTTCGTTCACCCGACCGAGGCCAGCCATGGCGATCTGGGCATGATCACCCAGAACGACGCCGTGATCGCCCTGTCCAAATCCGGCGAAACGCGGGAATTGTCGGATGTGGTCGCCTATACCCGCCGCTTCGCCATTCCTCTGATCGGCATGACGGCCAAGGCGCAATCGGCTTTGGGCAAGGCGTCGGATTTTCTCTTGCTGACCCCGGACGCGCCGGAAGCCTGCGACGAAACCCGGGCGCCGACGACCTCGACCACGCTCATGATTGCACTCGGGGACGCTTTGGCGGTCGCTTTACTGGAAAAACGCGGCTTCACCGCGCAGGATTTCCACGTTTTCCATCCTGGCGGATCCCTCGGCGCGATGCTGAAGACCGTTCGGGATTTGATGCATGCGTTGGATGAACTGCCGCTGGCGCCCACAGGCGCCGCCATGACGCAAGCCATCGCAATCATGTCTGAAAAGAAATTCGGCTGCGTCGGGGTGGTGAACCCGGACGGGTCGCTGGCTGGACTGATCACCGACGGCGACGTGCGGCGTCACCTCGGGCCGAACATCCTGAATCTGCGCGTCGAGGAGGTGATGACCCCATCGCCCACCGTCATCGCGCCGGAAACCCTGGCCTCGGCCGCGTTAAAGCTCATTAACGAACGGAGAATCACGCAATTGTTCGTTGTAGATCAGGGACGGCCCGTCGGCCTGATCCATGTCCACGATTTCTTGCGTGCGGGAGTGATGTGATTCTTAGCTGCGATTGGCCCTTTGGACGCTCAGCATCAGAAGGAAGCCGCCGATAATCACGCCGACGGTTACGGTGAAAGCGCCAATCCACTCAAGAATAGCCATTTTGGGTTCCGGCAGGGGTTGAAGTCGCCCCTCAGTTGCAAAGTTCAGGCCAGGATCGCGGCGCCTCAAAATCGCTGCGAACTTCGGAGAAAGCGATGCCGTTCAGCGCGGCGCAGCCACGGATAATTGCATGACGATGTTTCAGGACGGCGAGATCGACGCGGAGTTCGAAGAGGTGAAAGAACCAAAATTTCAATGGGTTTTGCCGTTTCTGCTCGGCCTCGTGGCGGCTTTGATCTTAAGCGCGACCGTGGCGGCCGCCTTTGTAATGAAGATCGGGCCGTTCGGCGGAAACGCGCGCCAGGACAAGATCGAGGCGTCCGTCATCGACGCAACGGGCCAGGTCGATCAACAAATGGACAACGCCGCAATGGAACAGGCCGCGGCGGCGATCGGCCTGAACGCCAGCGGACCTCAGCAATTCAGCATCGGCCAGTTGCAATTCGGCGGCGGCGCGCTGCAGGCGCTGAATGAACTCGCCGGCGCCGAGGCCAGCGGGGCGCTGAAATGCCAGCCGTCAATCGCGGGTATGGAAGGCGGCGCGCGCGCGGCCTTGCCGCAAGTGCAGTGCGCCATCGCCGGCTCCGGCGCGGGCGCCGTTGCGCCGGCGAATCCAACCGCTCTTGCCGGCGACGGCCAAACGCCAAACGCAGCCCCTGCAAACCCCCAAGCCAGCATCGCGCTGACGTTCGCAAACGGAAATGTTACCTCCGTCACTTACGCCGCGGCCGGAGCGGCCCCTGCGGCCTTTGCGCCTGTCACCCCGACTCCAACCGCGCCGGACGCCAGCGCCGCGGCTCCCGGCTTCACTTTGCCGCCAAGCGCGCCGCAACCGACCGATGACGGCGCGGCGTCGGCGAATGCGCCGCCAGCCCAATAGGGCCACTAACCATGCGTTAAGAGTCTCCCCGGAGATTAAACGCGAATCTGCGCAGCTTCGGGCCTGGGATGCGAATCGAGACGATCACCAAGTGCCGCCTGTGCGGCGGGACAGCGCTCGATACCGTCTGCAACCTTGGATTGTTGGCGTCGTGCGGTCTGTTTCCCGGTCCCGGCGATCCCGATCCCGACAAGGCGCCTCTTGAACTGGTTCGGTGCGGAACCTGCGGCCTCGCCCAACTGCGCCATGACTTCGACGGCGATGAATTGTTCCGCGACGCTTATGGCTATCGCTCTTCGCTGAACGAAAGCATGGCGCGGCATTTGGCGACAATCGCCCGCTCCGCTTTGGAGCGCGCCAAACCCGCGCCGGGAGACGTCATCCTCGACATCGGCAGCAATGACGGCACGTCGCTGTCCAATTACCCGGCCGAATACACCCGCATCGGGATCGACCCGACCATCGCGCGCTTCGAAAAATACTATCCGGCAGGCGTCCTGACCTCGCCGGATTTCTTCTCCGAACAGGCGTTCCGCAAGCTCGCCGGCGACAGGCAGGCGAATATCGTGACCAGCATCGCGATGTTTTACGACCTGCCGGATCCGAACGCATTCGTCGCTGACATTCGCGCCATTCTGGCGCCGGAGGGATTGTGGGCGCTGGAGTTGAGTTATCTGCCGGCGATGATGGAAGCCAATTCCTTCGACACCATCTGTCACGAGCATCTGGAATATTATTGCCTGGCGCAGATCGAAGCGCTTCTGGCGCGGCACGGTTTACGGGTCTTCGACGTCAGTCTGAACGACGTGAACGGCGGCAGCTTCCAGGTCTGGGCGTGCCGCAGCGGCGCTCGCTATGCCGAAAACTCCCCCGCCCTCGAGGCGCTGCGGCGGCGCGAACGCGCCGAAGGATATGTTTCCGCCGAGGCGCTCAGCGTCCTGCCGGCGCGCGTCGCGCAGGCGCGGAAGGACATTCTGGACTTTCTGCGGCAGGCGCGCGCGGACGGAAAACTCGTGCATGGCTATGGCGCATCGACGAAAGGCAATACGACGCTGCAGGTCTGCGGAATCGATTCCGAGCTTCTGCCCGCCATCGCTGACCGTAACGCCGACAAGCATGGCTGCCGTACGCCGGGCGCCAACATCCCAATCATCTCCGAAGAAGAATCCCGCGCAGCAATGCCCGATTATTATTTCGTGCTGCCGTGGCACTTCCGGTCTGCGTTCGTACAGCGTGAAAGAGACTTCTTGAACCGCGGCGGGAAACTGGTCTTTCCGTTGCCCCGATTGGAAATCGTATCGGCATGAGCGAAAAACGCGCCCTTATCATCGGTTCCGGCGGCCAGGACGGACGTCTGCTGACGGCCTATCTGTCGAGCCAGAATTACAGGGTCGTCGGCATGGAGCGCGCGCGCGTCACCGGACTGAACACGCGAAGACCGGCGGTGGCGCTGCACGATCGCGAAGGCATCGAAAGCCTGGTTCAGGAAATCGCCCCGGACGAAATTTATTATCTCGCGGCCTTCGATCATTCTTCCTCCGAAGCGCCGGGCGACCGGAACGAATTGTTCGCCGCCAGCAAGGCCGTGCATTGCGACGGCCTGGAGAACATCCTGTCCGCGATGCGCCGGCATGCGCGCGGGGCGCGGCTGTTCTACGCGTCATCCTGCATGGTCTTCGGCGCGCCCAAAACCGCGCCGCAAAACGAGGAATGCGAGATCGCGCCCAATTCGATCTACGCGGAAACGAAGGCGATGGGCATGGAGATCGTCCGTCGCGCGCGTAATGCCGATGAACTCCATTGTTCGTCCGGTATTCTCTACAATCACGAATCCAATCTGCGCGATGCGCGCTTCGTCATTCCCCGGATCGTCAAGGGAGCGGTGGACGTCAAAGTCGGCGCCGCGAAAACGCTGGTCCTCGGCGATCTCAGAACCCGTGCCGACTGGGGCGCCGCGGAAGATTTCGTCCGCGCCATGCACGCTATGCTGCGCCTCGACGCGCCGCAGGATTTCGTCATCGGCACCGGCAAGCTCCACTCGGTCGGCGAAGCGGCCGAGCTGGCGCTGAAGTTTCTGGGACTCGATCCGGTGGAGTGTTTGCGCACCGACCCGAGCATCCTCCGGCGGCCGCCGCCGGTCGTGCCCTATCAGGCGGACGCCAGCGCCATCCAGAAAGCGGCGGGCTGGTCGCCCATGATCACGCTGGAGCGCATGATTCGATCCATGATTGAGTCCGAACGCTCTTTGCGCTCTTATCAAGCCGCGTAACCGGGCCAACTGGCCGCGCGGAGAAAGAGCATGGACCTGGACGAGAAAACCCGCACGGAGATCGAAGCCGCGGCGTTCCGCCGGCTTGTCGCGCATCTGCGCGCAAACACGGACGTGCAAAACATCGACATTATGAATACGGCGGGCTTTTGCCGGAACTGTTTGGGCGATTGGTGGCGCGAGGCGGCGGAGGAGCGCGGATATCATCTTTCGAAGGATGACGCCCGCGAGATTATCTACGGCATGCCGTACGCCGATTGGAAAGCGCGCTACCAAAAATAGCGCACGCAGACCTCCACGCGGCCGGCGCCTTAACTTTCCTCGAGCAACAGATCGATCGCCTCGTCGCTCAGGCCGAAATGGTGACCGACCTCATGCACCAGAACATGGGCGATCAATTCGCCCAAGGTGACGTCGCCGCGCTCCAGCCATTCATCGAGGATTGGCTGACGATATAGAAAAACCATGGGCGTCACCGTCGAAGGGTCGGAGACGCTCATTTCCGGCAAGGAATCGCCTACATACAGACCCGATAGTTCGAACGGATCCTCGATGCCGAAATCCTGAAGGATCTCGTCCTCGGCGAAATCCTCGATCCGGAACACCACCGCGCCCGCGGCCGCCCGGATCTCATCCGGCAGCTTCGCCCAGGCCGCCTCAGCCAAACGGACAAAATCGTCGAGGCTCGGGGCGACGGAATCCGTCCAGGGGTGCGGGTCGCTCATGGTCTCTCCCTCAGATTAGACCCGGATAGACGTAGCGCTTTTGCCGCGCAGGCAATAGATAGCGCGTTCCTTCAACCTGAGGCGCAACCGGTTCGATTATGGCGCAAGACACAGGACGCACGCGCGGCTTTTTCGGCATCGGGGCGGAATCCATCTCCAAGCCGATGAATATGGGCGCCCTGATGCGCACAGCCCACGCCTTCGGCGCGAGCTTCACCTTCAGCGTCGCGGCGACCCAGAAGGTGCGGGACGTCTATCGCTCCGACACCTCCCGCAGTTTCGAACACGTGCCCTATTACGAATGGGCCAGCGTTGAAGAGATGCAATTGCCGCGCGGCTGCGTCCTGATCGGCATCGAATTGATCGACGAGGCGGTCGAGCTTCCGTCCTTCAGGCACCCGCCGTCAGCGGCCTATGTGCTGGGGCGTGAGCGCGGATCGCTATCGCCGGAAATGCTGAAGCGCTGTTCGCACGTCGTGCAGATCCCCACCAAGTTTTGTGTGAATGTCGGCCTGGCGGGCGCGATCGTGATGTACGACCGCCTGATTTCGACGCGCACCTTTCCGGCCCGCCCGATCATGCCGGGCGGCCCGAAGGGCGACAACGCTTAAGCCTCTCCAAGCACCACGAGCGTCACCCAGCTCACGACCGATACGACGATCGAGCCGATGATCGCCGGCCAGAGCCCGGTAATCGTGAAGCCCTTGAGCATCGCCGCGACGAGCCAAAGCATCAGGCCGTTGACGACGAACAGAAACAAACCAAGCGTTACGATCGTCAGCGGCAGGGTCAAAAGCACCGCCACCGGCTTCACAATCGCATTGACCACGCCCAACAGAATCGCCGCGACAATCAGCGTACCGGTGTTGGAAAAAGTCACGCCTTTGACGAAGTGCGCCGCAGCGGCGAGGCCCAATCCCGTTGCAACGGCCTGGACGATGAATGCGTTCATAAGCGGCGATTCCCGTGCAGCGAGCGGCCGAAATCCGCCCGCGGCGAGATTGCGCTAAAAGCGCGGCCGCCTCAATACACCTTCAGTGGCGCGTGAGTTTCTGCAAAACGTCCAGAAGATTGCCGAACACCATCGGCGCTTCGGAAACGGCGAGCGCGAAACAGACTTCACCCTCCAAAGCCCGTGGCCGGTGTTGATGCCCTGGGCCCCGCGCACAGATGTCGCCCTTCGCGAACGTGCCTTCACCGTCCGCGAAGGCGCCCTGCAAAACCAGCGTATATTCACGGCCCATATGGTCGTGCCGCGCCACGCCCGCGCCCGGTTCGATGCGGATGAGCTCCGCCTTCAGCGAGTCTTCTCGAACGAGAGGCAAAGTCGAGATGCCAAACGCAGCAAAACGCCATCCGCCTTGCGCAAGGGATTCGGTCGCCAATTGCCGGACGGGCTCCGGCAGGGTCGCCAATTCACTGAGCTGGCGCGCGCCGCCGCGGGCGACCTTCATCGCCTTGCGGGCGCCGAGGCCCTGTTCCAGCCGGTCAATCTCGCGCAACACGTCATCCAGCGATTCCGCACGCATCGCCGCAGGCGCCTCCGCCTCCAGCAGCGCGCCCCCGGCGACGTCCGCGATCTGAACTTCGCCGTCCAGAATGCGCTTGGTTTCGACCAGCAGCCCCAAGGGCGCGGGCAAACGCGATCCCGATCCAGCAGCCAACAAGTCTTCGTCCAGCGTCCTCAACGCTCTATCCCGCCTCGAAAACCCGGAAATTCCGGCGTTGAGCCCGATATTGGTCGACTTTCACCGGGGTCAAGCCGTCCCCCGGCGTGGCCTGCAGCCGGCTATTCATCGCTCAACAAGCCCCGGAGTTTATTAAAGGCCAGTCTTATCCGTGACTTGACCGTACCCAAAGGCAAATTGGTCCGCTCCGCAATCTCGGTGTGCGAAAGGCCTTCATAATAGGCCAGTGTGACCAGACGGACCTGTTCGGCGGGCAATTCCTGCAACGCCTCGCGCACCCGGCCCTCGGTTTCCGCCGTTTCGAGGGCGTCGTCCGGCGCCGCCGGAGACGAAGGCAGGAGCGCCTCTTCATAAGCGTCCAGGTCCGGCCGCGCCGCGCGCCGGGCCGCGTCAATCCGACGGTTGCGGGCGATCCTGAAGATCCAGGTCGAGGCGGAGGCCTGACGGCGGTCGAACAGCTCAGCCTTCCGCCAGACCGTGACCATCACATCCTGCGCGATTTCCTCGGCCAAGGCGTCATCCGCCGCCATCCGGCGCAAAAACGCCTTCACCCTGGGCGCGTAATATTCGAAAAGTTCAGCGAAAGCCGCCTTGTCGCGCCGCCGGCCCACAGCCTCCAGCAATGCTGAGTACCTGTCCCGCTCTGCATCGCTTAACGAGGCGTTTGCTTTCTCACCCTCGCCCACGTTGCGGCAGCCCCAGAAACCCGGCGCCGCAATCCCGGCCGCCTCAAGCACGACAGATTTAGGCGTTTAAAACGGTCTTGCCGTAAAATCGAGCGGGAAACATAAAGGCGCCTCGCGCCGATTGCTTGAAGGGGACGCATGGCGTCGCAAAATCAAAGTTTCGCGCTGCGCTCGGGCGCATTTCTCCTGAGCCTCGTTTGCGCCCTCGCGATCGCGGGGTCGGCCGAAGCCGCCAAGAAAAAGAAGAAGCACAAGGGAAAAGCCAAGGCGGCGGCAGTGAAACCGGATCCCATCGCCTGGGAAAGCTTCACGCGTGAGGGGCCGGGGGGGCGCATCTGCTTCGCCGCCGCCGAGCCCTCAGCCAAATATCCCTCCGCTTATCCGCATGGCGCAGTTTTCTTCATGGTGTCGGAAGCCAAGAACAACACCATGCGCGACCAGCCGAGCCTCTCGGTCGGTTACACCCTGAAACCCGATGTGCCGCCGGCGGGCGTCGTCCAATCCGCGTCGGGAAAGTCGCCCCAAACGCGTTTCTATGTCGACGGCAAGGAAGCGTTTCTGGCGCGGCCCGATCAGGAGCGCGCCGTGGTGTCGGCCATGCGCAGCGGCAAAAATTTGCAGATCGACGCCGTCGGCGCCGATGACGTCCGCACCACCTATCAATTCTCGCTGTCGGGTTTCGGCGCCGCGCTGGACGCCGCCAGACGTGACTGCGCCTGACCCCGCCACGTCAGGATAAGCGCACCGCCCGCAGCGCAAACCAGAATGATTGACGCCATCGCCTTTGGCGTTCCGTCGTGCAGCACGCCCGCCGCGGACATCGCAAACGCCGCAGTGATGGTGGAGATCGCGCCCATCAAGGATGAGGCCATGCCGGCGCGGGCGCCTTGCGTCGCAAGACCGCCAACCGTGGCGTTGCCGAATACGAACCCGAGGCTCGACACCACAAAGAACAACGGCGCCTCGATGCTCCAGACGCCGCCGATGGACGTAAACGAAAAAAAGAAAACAAGCGCGGCGAAGAACGCCGCCGCGTAAACGCCCCGCCGCAGCACCACATCATAAAAAGCGCGGCGCAACACGCGCGCATTGAGCTGTCCCGCCGCGACGAAGCCCGTCGCATTCATTGCGAAGATCAGAGAGAATTGTTGCGGGTCAAAACCAAACCCTTCGATGAACAAGCCCGGCGACTGGCTGACATAAGTCAGCATCACCGCGCCGGCGAGGGACAACACCATCGTGTAGCGAACGAAATTGGCGTCCCGCAAAGGCGCGGCGAACGAATCCTGCAGCCGCTCGCGCGGCCGGCTCCGCTCATGATGATGCGGCGTCTCATCCACGAAGAAATAGGCGCCCACACCGATCACAATGGCCAGAACCGCCAGCATGAAAAAAATGCCGCGCCAATCCGCCGTCAACAAAAGCCCGGCGCCGGCGATCGGCCCCAGGATAGGCGCCATGCCGAACACCAGCCCCAGATAGGCCAGAACGCGCGCGGATTCCTGCGGATCGAAGCGATCGCGCACCGCGGCGCGCGCGATCACCGGCCCCGCCGATCCGCCCAGAGCCTGAACGAAACGCAGCGCGATCAAGGTTTCGGGCGTTCGCGCGAAGGCGCAGCCCAGACTTGCCGTCACATAAAGGCCGATCCCCGTCATCAGCGGAACGCGCCGGCCGATGCGGTCCGACCACGGCCCATAGATCAGCTGCCCGATCGCGAGCCCGACGAAAAAGGCCGACAAAGTGAGCGCGGATTGTTCGGAATCGGCGCCAAGATCCTTGGCCATGGCCGGAAGCGCCGGCAGATAAATGTCCGTCGACATCGCCGGAAAGGCGGTCAACGCGCCCAGTGCGGCGATCAAGCCCCAGCGCGATTTTAACGGGGATTTAGGCGTATATGCGGGCTGGATCGTCACGGAAGCGGCCTTATGGGCCCCGGCCTCGGCCGAAGCAACAGCCGGCGCTCCGTCGATCGGGCTATGGGCGGAATGCTGGCGAAATACGCAGCGGACGTTATATGAGGCTTAAAGCCCAGTCGGCTTTACATCATTCATGACGCAGATCGACCTGTCCTTCCCGGCCCGTAATGCGGCCGCCCCAGTTGAGCTGACCGGCCTCGACCGGCAGGAGCTGGCGGCTGCGCTGGTGGAATCCGGCCTCGTCGACGCGAAGAAAGCCCGTATGCGCGCTGAGCAGATCTGGCGCTGGATGTATCATTACGGCGTCACCGACTTCGCGGCCATGTCCACCATGGCCAAAGACCTGCGCGCCGCTCTGGCGGAGAAGTTTCGCGTCACGCGGCCGGATATCGTGGAGCGCCAGGTCTCGGTCGACGGCACGCGCAAATATCTGCTGCGCTCCGCACCGGGCATCGAGTTCGAGTGCGTGTTCATTCCGGACGTCGGCCGATCCGGCGCCTTGTGCGTTTCCAGCCAGGTCGGCTGCACGCTGACCTGCACCTTCTGTCACACCGGCACGCAAAAGCTGGTGCGCAATCTGACCGCCGCTGAAATCGTCGGCCAGATCATGGTCGTGCGCGACGATCTGGAAGAATGGCCGTCCGCGAACGAAAACCGCGCCCTGACGAACATTGTATTCATGGGCATGGGCGAGCCGCTGCTCAATCTCGATAACGTCGCCAAGGCGATCGACATCATTTCCGACGGCGACGGCATTTCCATCGGCCGCCGCCGCATGACGGTGTCCACCGCGGGCGTCGCCCCGATGATCGCGGAGCTGGGCGCGCGCACCAATACGATGCTGGCGATCTCGCTGCATGCGACAAACGACGCGCTGCGCAACGAGCTGGTGCCGATCAACAAAAAATATCCGCTCAAGGAATTGTTCACGGCCATCAAGGCCTATCCCGAATTGTCCAACGCCAAGCGCGTGACGTTCGAATACGTGATGCTGAAGGGCGTGAACGACAGCCTCGCCGAAGCCAAGGCGCTGGTGCAATTGATCAAGGGCGTACCCGCGAAGATCAATCTGATCCCGTTCAACCCCTGGCCGGGCTCGCCTTATGAATGCTCGGACTGGGCGACGATCGAGGCCTTTGCCGCTGTGCTCAATCGCGCCGGTTACGCATCGCCCATTCGCACGCCGCGCGGCCGCGATATTCTGGCCGCCTGCGGCCAGCTGAAATCGGAAAGCGTGAAAGCGCGCGCCAGCGAACGATTGGCGGCGAAAAACAGCGCGGCCGTTTAGAGCGATTCCCGATTGGGCTAGGGCTTGATCTGCACGATATTGGAGGCGGCATCGGTCGAAGGCGAATCCTTCGGATCGGCGGCCTTCACCAACTTGTCGTCCGAATCCGGCGGCTCTGAAGATTTGTCGCGGGTCTGTCGCGTCGGACGCGGCGGCGGCGCGATCTTCAAACCTGACGCGCTGTTCCAGTAGACTTCCGTTTCACGCGCCAGGCTTTCCGGCTTGGCGGCATTCAGCGCTTGACCAGCGATCTGCGCCTGCGCGCGACATTCGTCCTGCCGCTCCTGAGCCAGTGCAAACAACGTCTCCGCCTGCCGCGCGGTCAGACCCTTGTCGATATGCGAAGCAGCGAAATGTTTCAGGATCGCGAGATCGTGATCGGCTCCCAAAAGACTCGCGACTTTTTCGGCGACCGCCCCGCGCGCATTGTAGAAATCGGGCCACACACCTTCCAGCAGCACGCATTGGCGCCAGTGCCGCTGCACCGCCTTGCGCCATTCGTGAAAAGCTTCGTCTTCGCCGGTTTCAAACGCGTGCGCGAACGTCTTGCGGCTCGCGCGCTGGCTTTCGCAAAAGCCCTGCGCCAGATGTGCAATCTGCAATTCATCGCACGGCAGCCCCGGCAGCATTTGCACAGCAGCCTGCAAACGCAGCACGCCCGCTTTGACGATGGCGTCGCGCATTTCGGGCTTTTTCTCGCTTTGCGCCACGCCCGCCAGACCCTGCAAAGCCTGAATTGCTGTTTTGCTGCGCGCCGGCGCGCGTTCCAGCAACTCACCCGCGACCTTCGAAATCACAAAAAGATCGCGCTCGTTGGAGAACAGCATGCCGACGTCGCGCAGATCGGCGTTCCACTGCTTGTAGGCTTTCTCCGGGATGCCGGGCCGAATGAAGCGCAGCACCGCGCGCGACTTTTTCAAGCGCCGGCGCGCGCGATGAATCGCGGTGTCCGCGTCATGGTCGGAGAATTCCTCGATGGCGCGCTCAAGCTGTTCGCCGATAATGCGGCGAGCGCCCGCGCCGGGCTCTTCCTTCAGGCGGAAACGATAGGCCATCCCCTTGCCTCGCTCGGATTGCCGGAGCAGCAAGGCGCAAGGCGCAATCCTTGTCTATCGCGGTTTCCCGCAAACGGGGAAAATGCCGAAATAATTCCGTCACAGTCCAACGGCGGCCGCTTGCGCCTCGAATAGATGCGCGCATCCTTTGCGGGCAAGGCCCAACAAGGCGGCAAATTCGTCTTCCGCGAAGGCGCGGCCCTCGCCCGTGGCCTGGATTTCCACCAGCCGGCTGTCATCGGCGAGCACGAAGTTGGAATCCACTTCGGCGGCGCTGTCTTCCGGATAATCGAGGTCCAGCACCGGCGTGCCTTCGAATACACCGCAGGAAATGGCGGCGACCCGGCCATGCACCGGATTTTCCTTCAGCACGCCTTCCTCCACCAGATAACGGCAGCACGCGAACAAAGCGGCCCAGGCCCCGGTGATCGCGGCCGTGCGGGTGCCGCCGTCGGCCTGGAGCACGTCGCAATCCAGAACGATCTGGCGCTCGCCCAAGGCCTTGAGATCCACGACCGCGCGAAGCGAGCGGCCGATCAGACGTTGAATTTCCTGCGTTCGGCCCGATTGCTTGCCCGAAGCGGCCTCGCGCCGGCTGCGGGTATGAGTGGAACGCGGCAACATGCCATATTCGGCCGTGACCCAGCCCTTGCCCTGCCCCTTCAGCCAGCCGGGAACTGCAGGTTCAAACGTGGCGGCGCACAAGACATGGGTGGCCCCGAACTTCGCCAGGCAAGAACCCTCAGCGTAGCGGGCGACGCCCATTTCCAGGGAAACGTCGCGGATTTGATCGGGCGCGCGGCCGGAGGGGCGCATTCTTGCTCCTTGAAACAGTGGTTTCGGACTTCAGTTGAACGAAACGCGGTCAGGGCCTAATTGATAAGACCAGATTTAAAGTTCGTTGCTTTAGCTTGCGAAGACGATCCACGCACCAATAAAGTCCCTTTTCGTCAATAGTATGAGCGCTGATATTTCGACACCCGCCTCAATCGCCGCCTTGGACGCGCGCGCCCGGGAGATATTTCGCCAGATCGTCGAGACTTATCTGGAAACCGGCGAGCCCGTGGGCTCGCGCACGATTTCCAAACAAGGCGCCAATCTTTCCCCAGCCTCCATCCGCAACGTGATGGCGGATCTGGCGGCAGCGGGCCTTCTGGACGCGCCGCACATCAGCGCGGGCCGGGTGCCAACCCAACAAGGCCTGCGGCTTTTCGTCGACAGCTTTCTGGAAGTCGGAAATCTGAGCGAAAGCGAGCGCAAGGATATTGAGCGGCGCATCGCGGGCACCGGCCGATCGATCGACGACGCGCTGTCGGAAGCATCGGAAATGTTGTCTGGCCTCGCCGGCGGCGCCAGCATCGTCGCGACCCCGCGCCACGATTTAGCCCTGAAGCATATCGAACTGGTGTCCGTCGCGCCTGGACAGGCGCTGGTCGTGACCGTGAGCGAAAATGGCGACATCGAAAACCGCATCATATCGACGCCCCTGGGTCTGCCGCCGACGGCGCTTCTGGAAGCGACGAATTTCCTGAACGCCCGCGTGCGCGGCCGCACTCTGGCGCAGGCCTCTGATTCCGTTTTGGAAGAACTTAAACGGGATCGGGCGGCGCTGGACGAAGCCGCCGCCAAGCTGATCGAAGGCGGCATCGCCGAATGGAGCGGCGAGGATCCGGAACGCGGACGTGCGCTGATTGTTCGCGGGCGCGCCAACCTGCTCACGGATCCGCAAGCGACCGCGGATCTGGACCGAGTTCGCCGTCTCTTCGATGATCTTGAAAATAAAAAAGAATTGATCCAGATCCTGGACCTCGCGAAGGATGCGCAATCGGTGCGCATCTTTATCGGGTCGGAGAATCCCCTGTTTTCGCTGTCGGGTTCCTCTCTGATCATCGCTCCCTATATGAACGCCGAGCGGAAGGTGACCGGCGCCCTGGGCGTGATCGGACCGACGCGATTAAATTATGCCCGGATCATTCCGGTTGTGGACTATACGGCGCGCGTGGTCGGGCGTTTGCTCGATGAACGCACCCGCCGCGGAGGTGACGGAAGATGAGCGACGAAACGAAACCTGAGAACCAGGCGGACGCGCCGGCGCCCGCCAACGATTCCGCAACGGAAACCCCTGAACTTGCCCCCGATGAAATTGTCGCGGGGCTGCAGGCTGAACTCGCCGCCGCCAAAGACCAGATTCTGCGCGCTTTGGCCGATGCCGAGAACACCCGCAAACGCGCCGAACGGCAGATCGCCGAAGCCAAGACGTTCGCCATCGACCGCTTCGCGCGCGACCTTCTGGGCGTGTCCGACAATCTGGCGCGCGCCATCGCGACGATTTCCGCCGAAGCGCGCGCGAGCCTGGCCGGCGAAGCGCTGGCGCTGCTGGAAGGCGTGGAGCTGACCGAAAAAACGTTGATCTCGAATTTCGAACGTCATGGCCTGAAGCAGATCAATCAGGCGGGCGCGCAATTCGATCCGAACGTGCATGAAGCCGTGGCGCAAATCCCCTCGCCGGAAGCCGCCGGCAAGGTGGCGCAGGTTTTCCAGCCCGGCTGGCGGCTTGGCGAGCGCACATTGCGCCCGGCCATGGTGGCGGTGAGCCTGGGGCCGGTCGGCGCCGCCGCGCCCGCCAACGCAGAGCCGGAGCAAGGCCCGGCGCCGGGCTCCATCGTCGATCAGCAAGCATAAGAAAAAGAGGCGGCGTTCAGCCGCCTCTTTCGTTTCCGCGTCGCCTAGGAAATCTGATTGGCGCGGTCCTCGCCCTGGCGGTCAAGCATCCAGCCGGGATATTCCGCCGCCAGCGCCGAGACGGAATCCAGCGCCGCCAGTTCCTCCGCCGTGAACTTGATTTTCGTCGCCGCGAGATTGTCCTTGAGCTGATCGGGGTTTTTCGCACCGATGATCACGCTCGTCACCCACGGCTTGTGCAGGAGCCAGGCGAGCGCCACGCCGGCGACCGTGGCGTCGTGCGCCTGCGCAATCGGCCGCATCGCGTCGATGCAGGCGAAGGCGCGCTCCCGATCGACCGGCGGGAAATCGAACACAGTGCGGCGCGCGTCGTTGGGCCCGCCGTCGCGCGTGTGCTTGCCCGTGAGGAAGCCGCCCGCGAGCGGGCTCCAGGGCAGGATGGCCAGTTCCTGATCCTGCGCCAGCGGCACGACTTCACGCTCAAGGTCCCGGCCAGCGATGGAATAATACATCTGTAGAGACTCGAACCGGCTCAGGTTCTTCTTGTCCGAGATCCAGAGCGATTTGGTGATGTCCCAGGCCGCCCGATTGCACAGGCCGATATAGCGCACCTTCCCCGCCTTCACGACGTCGTCCAGCGCGCCGAGCGTCTCCTCCATCGGCGTCAGCGGATCGAGGCCGTGAATCTGATAGAGGTCGATATAATCGAGCTGCAGCCGCCGCAGGGAATCGTCGATGGCATGCATGATATGCTTGCGCGACAAGCCGTTCACGTTGCGCGCGCCGGTGCGGCGCTCCGCTTCGGCGCGCTGCGCGGGCGTGGCGTCCGGCCCCAGACGCGGCAGCAGTCGGCCATGCACCTTGGTCGCCACAACGATCTCATCGCGCGGCAAACCGAGCCCCTTGATCGAGGCGCCGAAGATTTCTTCCGACGCGCCGAACCCATAGACGTCCGCGGTGTCGAAGAAATTCACGCCGCCGTCGAAGGCGCCCTTGACCAGAGCGTCAGCGTCCTGCTGCTGCAGTTTGCCGATCAGGCCCCAGATGCCCGCATCGCCGCCGATGGTCATCGTCCCAAAGCAGATTTCCGACACCAGCAATCCGGTGCGGCCGAGTTTTTTGTAGCGCATGATTTGTCCTGTCTCTGCTTAAGCCACGCCGTGCGACTTGAAGAACGCCAGCGCCTTGGCCCAGCCGTCCTTCGCCGCCGCTTCGTTGTAGCTGGGCCGGTAATCGGCGTGAAAGCCATGCTCCGTCCCGGGATAGACGATGATGTCGGAGGCCTTGGCCGCCGGGTTCTTTTTCGCCGCTTTCAGCGCCGCCTTCATGGCGTCGACATCCGTCTGCGGGATGTTCTGATCGTGTTCGGCGTAAAGGCCCAGCACCGGCGCCTTGATCGTCGCGGCGGCGTCCAGCGGATAGGGACGCTCTTCCGGCGGCAGCGCGAAACCAGCGCCGGGCTTGCGCAACATGCCGTACCAGGCCACGCCCGCCTTAAAGGCGCCGGAGCGCTCGCACGCCGCCCAGGTCGTGCCGCCGCCCCAGCAGAAGCCGGTGATCCCAAGCCTGGCGCCGTTCACGAAAGACTGCGACTTCAGGTACGCGACGGTTGCGTCCGTATCGCCCATCACCTGTTCGTAATTGGCCTTCGCGACGATGGCGAAGATGTCCTTGAACTGGTCCATCGTCATGGTCGAGGGATCGCCGGCGCGGTCGAAATAATCCGGCGCGATGGCCACGTACCCGAGCTTGGCGAAGCGGCGGCAGACGTCCTTGATGTAAGCGTGCACGCCGAACACCTCGTTCACGACCACGATGGCGGCGTGCTTCTTCACCGCCGCACCATCGTCCGGACGCGCGATGTAAGCGGGCAATTCATAGCCGCCGAATGCGGGATACTTCACCTCGGCGGTAAGGATGCCCGTCTCGTCTGTGGTGATCGCCGCGGCGTTGACGGGGGTGATCGCGGCGGCGTAGCCGGCCGTAAACAAGGCCGCGCCGAAGCCGCGGCGCGTCAAGCGCTCAAGCTTGCCGGGTTCGGTTCCCAGAGGTCCGGTGAGATGCATGGAAAGCTCCGCCTGAAATTGCAGCGGCGGATTAGGAGCGCCGGAAGCAGCCTGCGTCAATCACCATTGGATGACGGGCCCGGGGCCGCACGCGCACGAAACGGAATTGACCCGATGGCCCGCCTCAGGCCATGTGCGGCGCAATTTGGAGGTTTTGCGACATGACCCGTCCCGCGCACGAGCAGCGTTTGTTTGAAATCATCAAGACCCGCTCCTTCGCAACCGGCGATTTCACGTTGGCCTCGGGCAAGAAATCGACCCTCTATTTCAACACCAAGCCGACCATGATGACGGCCGAAGGCGCGCATCTGTGCGCCCGCGCTTTTTTCGACCGCCTGGCGGCCGAGAACATCGATTATGTCGGCGGATTGGAAATGGGCGCGGTGCCGCTGGCCGCCGCCACCGCCGCCTACAGCTTCACTCAAGGAAAGCCGATCAACGCCTTCTTCGTGCGCAAAAAGGCCAAGGATTACGGCGCCAAACAATTGGTCGAAGGACTGGCGCCCGGCGAAAGCCTGAAGGGTAAGCGCGTCGCCATCGCGGAGGACGTCACCACGACCGGGGGTTCCGCCCTGCAAGCCATCGAAGCCGCGCGCGCCGACGGCGGAGAGGTGGATCTGTTGATCTCGATCCTGGACCGTGAGGAAGGCGCCGTGGAGGCGCTGCGCGAGCATAACGTGCGCCTAATCTCCGTATTCAAGGCGAGCGATTTCGTCAGCAAATAGGAGCCGCCATGGAGCGCCGCTTCGTCACCATCGACGTGTTCGCGAAAGCGCGCTTCGGCGGCAATCAGCTGGCGGTGGTGCTGGACGCGCAAGGTCTCGAGACGGCGCAGATGCAGGCCATCGCGTTTGAGTTCAATTACGCCGAAACGACCTTCGTCCTGCCGCCGAAAGACCCGGCCAACACCGCCGAGGTGCGCATCTTCACGCCCAAAGCCGAGATGCCGTTCGCCGGACATCCCAATGTCGGCACCGCGTTCGCGCTGGCGCGCGAAGGCGCGGCGTTCGGCAAACCCATCGGCGGCAAGGTGATCTTCGAGGAAAAAGCCGGGCTCGTCCCCATCGACATTCTTGCTGAGAACGGCGCCGTTACCGGCGCGCGACTGCAGGCGCCCAAAGCCTTCGTGCGCGGCGCGGACTTCGATCCCGCCGTGATCGCCGAAACGATCCATCTACCCGCCAGCGCAATCCGGACGGCGCGCCATGCGCCGACTCTCGCTTTCGCCGGCATTCAGTTTCTGATCGCGGAACTCGACAGCGTGGACTCACTGAACGCCGCCGCGCCCAATGTCGCGGCGCTGTCAAAGCTGCTGAACCGCCCGGTCATCGACGGGATTTATATCTATGCGGCGGAGGGCAAGGACGGCGCCGATTTCCAAAACCGCATGTTCGCCCCCGATCTCGGCGTGTTCGAAGACGCCGCGACCGGCAGCGCCGCCGTGGCGCTGATCGGCCTGCTGGCCAGCCTTGATCCCATGCAGGACGGTGCGATCCAGAAGACTTTCCTGCAAGGCGTGAAACTCGGCCGCCCGAGCTATCTCGACGCAAGCGCGACGAAATCCGGCGGCGCAGTCACCGCGACTTTCGTTGGCGGGCGCTGTGTCGCCGTAATGCGCGGCGTTCTCGTCGCCTAGGGTCAGCGGACGCCGATCAAACCCGCCCGCTCCGCCAGCAACACGAAAATCGCGCCGGTCATGATCGTCGCGCCGACGACTTCATGTTTGCTTGGGCGTTCGCCAAAGCGGATCGCGGAAAACGCAAATCCGAACAGAATTTCGATCAATCCCACCATGCGCACATAAGCGGTGATCTGCAGCGTCGAGGCGGTGAACCAGCAAGCGGACGCCGCAGCCCCCGCCGCGCCCGGAATGACGGATTTGCGCCAGGCGCCGAACAGTGCGCCGATCTGACCCGGCTCCCGGAATTTCAAATAGAGCAACAGCGTGACCGATTGCAGGAAGGTCGCGACGACGAGCGTCAATGCGGCGGCGCGCAGGAAATCCACCCCCTCCAGCGAGAGCGAGGCTGCGCGGTAGCCCACCGCCGCGATGGCGAATCCCGCGCCGGCGCCAAGGCCAAACAGTCCAGGCTCGCCGATAAAGGTGCGCCAGTTCGTCCAGGCTTTGCCCCCTGAGACAATCAACAGCCCCAAGGTCGCGGCCACGATCGCCAGCACCGACACAAGCGTGATGGAATCGCCCAGAAACGCGAAGCCGAACAACGCCACCAGCAGGACTTCGGATTTCTGCAGCACCGTTCCGGCCGAGAAATTGCGCAGCCGGAAGAGATGGAGCAGCGCCAGAGTCGCCAGAATCTGCATGAACGCGGCGCAGCTGACCCAGGTCAGGAACTCCCCGCTGAAATGCGGCAGATGCGTTCCGGCGCTCAGAAACAGCGCGAGGCAATAGAGGAGCGCAAACGGGAAGCCGAAGATGAATCGCGTGGACGTCGCGCCCAACGCCGAAAGCTCACCCGCCAGCCCGCGCTGGGCGGCGTTGCGCAAGGTCTGCAGAAACGCCGCCGCGATTGTAATCGGAACCCACAACACGGAACCGGTCTAGCGAGGCATCACGGCGCCGTCACCCGCCGCAGCGTCAGATTGATGCGCCCGCCGCCTTCCAGCGGTACGAGATCGCTCGTGCCCGGATAGATCCGGTCCACGCCGTGGAAGAACCGGCGCGACGCGCCGCCCAGCACCACCACGTCGCCGGACGACAACCGGAAAGAGCGGGTCTTATCCTTGCGTGTCGGCCCGCCGAGGCGGAACAGCGCGTCATCGCCAAGAGACACGGAAATCACCGGCGCGGTCCGCGCGTCTTCGTCCGCGTCGATATGCGAGCCCAGCTTCGTCCCCGGCTTGTACCAATTCACCAGGCAGGCCTGCGGGGGAGCCGGGTAATCCGCCAGCGCCGACCACAGATCCAAAAGCGCTTGCGGGATATCTCCCCAGGGCGCGCCGGTTTCCGGATGCGTCGAACGATAGGTGTAGCCCTCGATGGCCGACACCCAGCCCAGTGACCCGAGATTGGTCATCTCCACCGACAACGGCGTACCCGTCCGGGGCATGCGACCGCGAAAGAACGGCGCCGGCGCAATCGCCGTCAGCACAGACTCCAGCAAATCCGCCTGCGCCGTGGGCGACAGCCGCCCCGGCAAAAGGCGGAAGCCGTTCGCCTCATGAATTTCAGGACTCAGCGGCCTATCGAAAGAAAGGGCGTTTTGACGCGGCATTGGAATTTCGACTTCGCCTCCGAATCCCCGCCCGGACCACGCCAGCGCCAAAAACAGATGATGTAACAAATGTTTGCGCTTGCGCGCGGCGTCCAAACAAAAGCATAGAGCGGAAATAGGCGGCGCGCGCTCCGGAAATGTGCTTCGAAGTGCGCGTCTTGCGGGCGCTCAAAGGCCAAGTTCACGGCTGGCGAGCGCTTGCGGCGGGAAACAGGCTGCCCATATGAAGCCCAACCGGAAACGGGAAGCCAATCTTCCCGAATTCGGCGGAAATCAGACTAGGATCAACCACGTGATTCGTCGTTGCCGGTTGCTTATACAAGGGCCGGCGTGCGACGCACCTCCCGCCCAAGAAGGGGAAGGCAGATATGAGTAAGGTCATTGGCATCGACCTCGGCACCACGAATTCCTGCGTGGCCGTCATGGAAGGCGGTCAGCCGAAGGTCATCGAGAACTCCGAAGGCGTCCGCACCACGCCGTCCGTGGTCGCGTTTACCGAAGGCGGCGAGCGCCTGATCGGCCAGACCGCCCGCCGGCAAGCGGTGACCAATCCGGAACACACATTCTTCGCGATCAAGCGCCTGATCGGCCGTCCGTTCACCGATCCCACGGTGCAAAAGGACATCAAGCTGGTCCCCTACAAGATCGCCAAAGGTCCAAACGGCGACGCCTGGGTTCAGGGCCGCGACAAGCAATACGCGCCGGCGGAAATTTCCGCCTTCATCCTGCAAAAGATGAAGGAAACCGCTGAATCCTATCTCGGCGAAACCGTTTCCCAGGCCGTCATCACCGTCCCGGCCTATTTCAACGACGCACAGCGTCAGGCGACCAAAGACGCGGGCAAGATCGCAGGTCTTGAGGTTCTGCGCATCATCAACGAGCCGACCGCGGCCGCGCTCGCCTACGGCCTCGACAAATCCGAAGCCAAGACGATTGTCGTTTACGAC
>CAYNCS010000047.1:0-21501 GCA_964395875.1 uncultured Caulobacteraceae bacterium
CCCAAATATTTCTTCACCAGTTCCGGATGCTCGTGAACCGCCTCGGAGATCGGCATGAAGATGACGCCGGCCTTCGACAATTCCTCGCGGAACGTCGTGGCGACGGAAACGGAATCGAACACCGCATCCACCGCGATGCGCGGCGCGCCTTCGACGCCCGCCAGCACTTCCTGCTCACGCAACGGAATGCCGAGCTTCTCATAGGTCTTGCGGATTTCCGGATCGATCTCGTCCAGGCTCTTCGGCCCGCCGCCGATCTTTGGCGCCGCGTAATAATAAGCGTCCTGATAATCGATCTTCGGATAATGAACGAGCGCCCAGGTCGGCTCTTCGAGATTCACCCAACGGCGATAGGCGTCCAGCCGCCATTGCAGCAGCCATTCCGGTTCGCCCTTCTTGCCGGAAATGAAGCGCACGATGTCTTCATTCAGGCCCTTGGGCGCCAGTTCCTGCTCGATCTCCGTCTCGAACCCGAACTTGTATTTGTCGGACTCCAGCGCCTTGACCTGCGCGACCGTATCTTTGCTAACACTCATCTCTTAAGCCGCTTGCTGCGCCTGCGCGCGCTTGATCAGCCCGGCCAGAGCCAGGGCCGCAGCCTCACCATCGCCGGCTTCGTTCGCCCAGCCGAAGCTGAAGCGCAAAGCCGACTTCGCCGCAGCGTCGTCCATGCCCATGGCGGACAGCACGCGGCTCGCTTGAATTTTCCCGGACGAACAGGCCGAGCCGGCGCTGCACGCCACGCCGGTCAGGTCCATCGCCACCACCGCCATTTCCGCCGCAACGTTCGGCGCAATCACGCAAGCCGTGTTGTAGACGCGCGCCGCAGCCGCCCCCACGACGCGCGCCTGCGGCGCTTCGCGGAGCAATGCAGCTTCAAAGGAATCGCGGATGGCGCGAACGCGCGTCCGCTCGCCATCGGAAGCCGCCTGGCAGGCGGCGGCGAAGGACGCCGCGCCCAGAATATTTTCCGTGCCCGCGCGCTTGCCGCGTTCCTGCCCGCCGCCGAAAATGAAAGAGGCCATCGGCGAGGCGCCGCGCACGATGAGCGCGCCGATGCCCGGCGCGCCGCCGATCTTGTGCGCGGATAAGCTCAGGTAATCCGCGCCGAGCATTTCAATATCGATGGGAAGGCGGACCAGCCCCTGCACGGCGTCGCACAGCAGATAACCACCGGCGGCATGTGCAATGTCCGCGGCGTCAGCGACCGGCTGCACCACGCCCGTCTCATTGTTCACCAGCATCAAGCAAACCAGCGGAACGCCACCGGCGCTCACGTCCCAGTTCTCCAGTCTGCCGCGCAGCCATTCCAGATCGATCACGCCATCGAAGTTCGCCGGGATCGTTTCGATTCGCGCACCCGTCGCCTTCGCCGTGCTCCAGATGGATTCGTGCTCAAGCCCGGACAGGAAAATCGTCGCTTTCGGCCGTGCGCGCAAAAAGCCAAACAGCGCATGATTGTTCGCTTCGGTCGCGCCGCTGGTGAAGGTCACATCCATGGCCTGCGCGCCGACGGACGACGCCACCGCATCGCGCGCGTCCTCCAGCACGGCTTTCGCCTTGCGGCCTTCCGCATGCACTGAGGAGCTGTTGCCCATAATGCCGAGCGCCCGCTCGATCGCGGTGCGCGCTTCCGGCCGCAGCGGCGACCGCGCATTGTAATCAGCGTAGATGCGCGGGGCGGTCATTGCGACGCCTCCAGCGACTGCGCTGCCACTTTCCCTTCTACGAACGGCACGCCGCCGATATCGGCCAGGGTCCGCTTATTGAAGAAGTCGTAGATGTGATCGCCTAGATCGACCCACAATTTATGAGTCAGGCAGCGCCCGGCCTTGCCAGTGCACGCCATCACAGAATGATCCTTGCAGCCGGTCGTTTGGACCAGTTCGCCCGCGGCGACCAGAATGGATCCCAGATTGATCTCGTCGCTGGGTTTGGCGAGGACGTAACCGCCCCCCGGCCCCCGGGCGCTCTCCACAATTCCGGCGCGGCGCAGCTTCACGAAGATCTGCTCAAGATATTGCAAAGACAGGTTATGACGCAGCGCAATGTCGCCAAGGGGCACCGGACGGCCCAAAGGCTGCGAAGCGATGTCCGCGAGGGCTGTGACGGCGTAGCGTCCTTTTGAGCCCAATCTCACGCGTCTTGCTCCAATCTCTCGCTTTTTTCGTCAGCGACGTGCTATAGGCCGCCCCCTTATATTCACAGCGGCCACGTTCGAGGTAGAATGCCTGACTAAAACAGTCAAGTATTAGCCTCGTTTTCTGGCGCCTTGGATTGGTCACCGATGCCTGACGTCATTTTTCCTGGTCCCGCGGGCCGAATTGAAGGCCGTTACTCACCGGGCACAGGCGAGAACCCGCCGATCGCCCTGATCCTGCACCCCCACCCCTTGGGCGGCGGCAGCATGCAGGACCGCGTCACGGTTCAGCTGTACCGCATCTTTATGGAGCGCGGCTTCTCGACCCTCCGCTTCAATTTCCGCGGCGTCGGCCGCAGCCAGGGCACTTTCGACAGCGGCATTGGCGAACTGTCTGACGCCGCGGCCGCCATCGACTGGATGCAAACGATGAATCCGGAAGCCCGCATCACCTGGGTCGCCGGCTATTCCTTCGGCGCCTGGATCGCGATGCAGCTTCTGATGCGCCGCCCGGAGATCGATGGCTTCATCGCCGTGTCGCCGCCGGTCACGCATTACGACCTGAGCTTCCTGGCGCCGTGCCCGGCGTCCGGCCTGATCCTGTACGGCAGCAAGGACACCGTCTCCCCGCCGGACGATGTGGAGCGGATCGTTTCGCGCATCCGGACGCAGAAAAACATAAAGGTCGATTACAAGCTGGTTGAAGGCGCCAACCACTTCTATCTGAACCACCTCGAGCAGGTCGAGCAGATGGCCAGCAAGTATCTCGACGAGCGGCTCGCGGCGCCGCCCCCGCCGCCGCTGACCCGCGCCAAAAACGACGCGAAGAAGCTGACCAAGGAACCCGAGCCCGAAGAAGAGATCGAGCTCGACGACATGGACGACGAAGATTGATGCAGAATGCAGCGCGCATCAGCGCCGCGCGAACTGCCTCCTCAGGACCTGAACAGTGACGACCGAGCCCGGCGCGTTTCGCCCCCAATCCGAATTCCTGCGCTCGCTGATCGAGCGCGGCCATGTGCATCAATGCACGGACTTCGAGGCGTTGGACGCCGCCGCCAAGAGCGGCGTGGTTACAGCGTATGTCGGCTACGATCTTACGGCTTCGAGCCTGCATGTCGGCAATATGGCGACCATCATGTTGCTGCGCCGCCTGCAAAAAGCGGGCGGCAAGCCGATCGTGCTGCTCGGCGGCGGCACGACGCGCGTCGGCGATCCATCCGGCAAGGATGAAATGCGCAAGATGCTGACGGTCGAGGACATCGAGGCGAACAAGGCCTCGATCCGCACCGTCTTCGAGCGCTTTCTGGCCTTTGGCGACGGCCCCACCGACGCCATCATGGTCGACAACGCCGATTGGCTCTTGAAGCTCAATTACATCGACTTCCTGCGCGACATCGGCCGGCATTTTTCGGTCAATCGCATGCTTTCGATGGATTCGGTGCGGCTGCGCCTGGAGCGCGAGCAGCCGCTGACCTTCATCGAGTTCAATTACATGGTGCTGCAAGGCTACGACTTCGTCGAGCTCAACCGCCGCCATAAATGCGTGCTGCAAATGGGCGGCTCCGATCAATGGGGCAACATCGTCAACGGCGTGGAACTGGCGCGCCGCATGGATGGCGCAGAATTGTTCGGGCTGACCACGCCGCTCGTCACCACGGCGTCCGGCGCAAAGATGGGCAAGACCGCCCAGGGCGCGGTGTGGCTGAATCCGGATCGCCTGAGCCCATACGATTACTGGCAGTTCTGGCGGAACACCGAAGACGCGGACGTCAGCCGTTTCCTGCGCCTGTTCACCGATCTGCCGCTGGCGGAAATCGAACAGCTCGATGCGCTCGAAGGCGCGCGCATCAATGACGCAAAGATTGCTCTGGCCAACGCCGCCACAGCGATGCTGCACGGCGCCGACGCGGCGCAGGACGCGGAACGAACCGCGCGCGCCACTTTCGAGAGCGGCGCCGTCGATCTCGGCTTGCCGACGAGCATGATCACGCTTGCCGAACTCAGCGCCGGAATCTCCCTGACGTCCGCTCTGGAAACCTCCGGCCTCGCCGCCAGCAAAGGCGAAGGCAAGCGCAAGATCGCCGAAGGCGCCGTTCGCGTTAACGACGTCGTGGTCGAAGACGCAAACGCCCTGCTGAATGAAAGCAATCTGACCGATCAGCGGCTGATCAAACTAAGCCTCGGCAAAAAACGGCACGCGTTGCTGCGCGTCGCCGACTAAAGCGTCTGTCCCCGCTCTAATTGCGTGCGGGCGTTTCGGCGTTTTTCTCCGCCACGGTTGATCCCGGCTCGAAAATCCGCCTCAGGATGCCGGGGGTCAGAACGGAAAGCGGATTCACACGCGTGCGCGCATCGTCCATCGGGCCCTGCATGGCGTAGGTCATGCCGATAATTCCCTCGCCCTTGCGCGACACGAACATGCCGCCGACCAACGGCACTTTACCCAAAGCGGAATTGACGCCGTACGACGGCGCCAGCACACCATTCACATCCATCGTCTGATCGTTGAAATTGACGTCGCCTTTTACCGTAATGCCCATCGCTGGGCCGGACGCGCGGGCTTCGTCAATCTTCATGCCGCCATCCCGCACGAGAATCGGCGCTTCCAGAGACGAGAAGTGGATTCCATCACCGTTGAGCGTGTCCGCAAGACCGCGCAGCGAGCCGAAGGTGAGCAATTTCGCCAGCGCGGGCGTACCGCGCAATTCAAAGTCTTTGGCGCGAAGCTTCAGTTGCGCCGTTTCCTTGCCGGAATCCTTGTAGAGTCTTCCATCGAGAATACCCGCGCCGCCGCGGACCTGGCCTTTCACCAAAACAAAGCGCGCAGCTGCGCCCAGGTCCGTCATGTCCAGTCGCATCTGCCGGTCGCCGGTGCTGTCCGGCTCAACGGAGAGTGCGATGAGCTTTCCATTCAGCGTCGAGCTCAACAATCGCGCGCGATTCAGCGTGCCGTCCTTGACGTCGCCTTCAAACTTCACGCCCTTCAAAGTGGGCTGATCGCCGGCATAGACCTGATCGACGGCGGCGGTGATATGCAAAGGCAGTTCTTTGATGGGAGGCCCGGCGCTTTTTTCGTCCCCGCCCTTGAAGATCAATCCGAGGATCGTGCGGCCTTCCATCAGGGGGCCGTGAAGCTCCAAGTTTCGGCCATTCTGGTCCTGACGCATCCGCCCTGTGAAGTCGAATGCGCCCGGAATGAAAAAGCGCGTGAGATCGCCGGACAGCAACCGGTTATTTGGCCCAAGCGAGCCGGAAAAGGTCATTGTTGCGCCATTGGTCAGTGCACTGATGGAAATCGCCGATGGGCTGTCGGGCGCAACGGTTTTCGAAAACGCCAGCGTGAATTGCCCCGGCGTGCCCTTGGTCTTCCGCCAGCGAAGGCTTTCGGGGGATATGTCGAGCTGCGCGAGGTTCAAGGTCACGACGCCGCGCGTGATGCGCAGCCGCTCCCCCGCCGCAAAGACCTCCGCGCCGAAATTCCCGCGCATCGAGGAACGGCTCGGTAATCCAAAATCGTCGAGGATCGATGCGTCCGGCGTCCCGGAGATGGAAACCTGCGTTGTGGCCGTGCCGGGCGGCGTTGGCCTGATCGTTTCTTGCCAGGTGATGTTCGACGCCTGGCCGCCGATTCTGCCGCCGCCCTTCGCAACAAGCCGGTTGCGGTCGACGACGACGTCGAACTTGCCGCCCTCCATCGACAGCGGACCGATGACGTTGTCGACCCGAACGCCCGAAAAACTCCCCGTGGCCGCAATGGTCATCTGATCCCACGGGACGTTGGTGTATTGCGGCCGCACAAGGGAGAACTTCACCGAGCCCTCGCCCCCCAGGCGCGACGCCATCGCCGGCTCCATGTCCTGCGCGAACATGCGCGCGAAGCCCGGCACGTCACCATGCGCCGTAGCTTTCACCACCAGAGGCGCGCGGTCGTCGCCGGCAATGCGCGCAATCTCGACGCTCGCGCTGTCCATGATCACGGAGCCGGAGCGCCCGCTTCCTGTCAGCCGGAAACTGTCGCCGCCCAAACGGGCCGACCCGCGGGCGCCCTCGATCAGAAAGCTGCCCGGATACGGCTGCAATACGCCTTGCTCGAACGAAAACCGCAGATTGACGGCGGAATCCGGCACGCGCGAATCCGCGATGGCGGCGGCGCTGATATTTGCATTGAAGCTCGCATTGACGATGTCGCCGCCTTTCAGCGACTGGCCAAGCCATTCACGTGCGCCTTTGGCGGCCGGGGGCGGCCAGAAGGTCAGGACGGAATCGACGCTGACAGGTCCGGTGACCGTTCCTTTCGCGCGTAGCGCATAAGCTTTCTTGGCCTTGCCGAGCGTTCCGCGCTTGGCTTCGCCCGAGAGCTTGAAAGCGCCGCGGTCGAGGCTGCCTGATATATTCTCAAATAGGATGCGATCGCCGTTCCGGAAAATCCGCCCAGAGACGTTCAAGGATCTGATTTCGCCGGTTTTGGGCGCCGCCCAGTTCTTATCATGCGGCGTCGTCCAGAGAACGACCGGCGCGTTAATCTGGAACTGCGAGTAATTGTAGCGGCTGGCGCGTCCGAACATCAGCATCGGCGCGCTCAACTGCCCGTTCGCGTCAATGCGGGCGCCCGCGGCGGAGCCCTGCAACTTGTCGAGCAGCAGAATGTCCTGCGCCGGGTCGTATTTCGCCTTTAGCAAGGCGCCGTCCAGCGCACGCGTCTCGCCGTCGACGATAAGCTGACCGGCTTCAGCAACGGCGTCGATCGTTGCGTCCTCAATCGCCCCAAGCTTGTCGAGGCGCACATAGGCGTCGGCGTTCACCGGCGCGGCCACCGATTGCAGCAAAGGCGCGATGTCCGGCGGCAAGAAGGCCGCCGGCGTGAATTTCGCCAATTTCAGCCGTGCTCTGAGCGGTCCCGGCGACGTCCCCGCAAATACAAGGCTGGCGCCTGCAACCGGAGCGCCCTCGCTTTGTAGATTAAGGCTGAAACGGCCCGTCACCGTTCCGTTGGACCGACGCATATCGACCTGCGCGCCGTCCGCCGTCGCAAACCTCCGGGAGCGCTCGTCGAAGAATATGATGCGGGCATTGTGCACCGAGACCAGGTTAAGGCCCCCGGCGCGGCCTTCGCCTTTGAGCGCCGCCTCCACCGCCTTGAGAATCTTTTCGAACCGTTTCGGATCCGGCCGGGATTTGCGGTTCATAACCGCCTCAGGTGGGCCGAGGCCGGCGTCTATCTTGCCGCTAGCGCGAAACACGACCGAAAAAAGCCCGCCATCGGCCTCAAAGGCTGAAAAGGGCGACCGGCCGGCCAGAAGATGCTCAGGCTGAAGCTCGATCGAGATCCGGCTCGCCCGGGCGACCGGCGCTCCTGCCTGGTCGAAGGAATCAACCGACGTGGCCAGCAATTGAATAGAGCGCCTGTCTTCCACCCAGACAGCGCTAAGATTTCCAATAGCCACCTTGTCCCCGCTGTCGTCCGTGGCGAGGGCGCGTTCCACATACCCGCGGGCCCAATTGAGCGAGACCGGCCCCTCCTGAAGTCGGCTCAGCAAGAACGCGCCGCCGCCGAAGAGAACCACCAAGACCAGAGCCGCCAACTCAAGCGCCGGCAGCAGGCCGAATCGAACGCGCTTGCGCATGCGCTTGCGCGGCGGCCGTGCGTTGCGCGGCGGTTCGGCCAGAGAATCCGACACGTCGATGCCGTCGAGCACGTCTGAGGAGAGCGGAGACTGGACAACCGGCTCCGATCGCTCAACGTTCCTACGCATCCGCCATGCACTCAGGCGCGTTAGGAGGTTTTGAATGGGCGACATCGCTATTGGGAAACCGGCTCCTGCTTTCACCTTGCCTACCGGTAACGGCGAAAAAGTGACGCTGTCCAAGCTCAAGGGCAAAGGCGTCGTACTTTATTTTTATCCGCGTGACGACACACCCGGATGCACTACCGAAGCCAAAGAATTCAGCGCATTAGCTAAAGATTTCGATAAAATTGGCTTCGTCGTGGTCGGCGTCTCGAAAGACACGCCTGAAAAGCACCAGAAATTCACTGATAAATACGACCTGGCCGTGACCCTGGGCAGCGACGAAAAGGGCGAAACGATCGAGCGCTATGGCGTCTGGGTCGAAAAGAACATGTACGGCAAGAAAACAATGGGAATCGAACGCGCGACGTTTCTCATCGATTCGAAGGGGGTGATTCGGCAGATTTGGCGCAAAGTGAAGGCGCCCGGCCATGCGGCGGCTGTTTTAGCTGCAGCGAAGGCCCTCTGACCGGGTACTCCTTAAAAATCGCTTCACATTAACCCATTAGCTGAAAGTTTCGTGTAAGAGATTCTACTAAGCGTTGGCCCACCTGCTTTCATAGGTGCAATCGCGCGAATCCGGGGTTGCAATGCCGGATATCTTGCGTTGATATGCGACGGGGTCGGGGGGCCTTCACCTTTGTTTGTGCGTCTGCGGGAAACAACATGCGGCTACGTTGGCGCGCGCGCCAGACCTTCGAAAAGCTGTTCCCTGAGCGGCAAATCTACCATCGCAGCGGTGGGACCGTTCGCTACGTCTCCCTGTCGCCCTGGCGACAGGCGCTGATTGCGGGCGGCGCCGCCGCCTTCGTCGGGTGGTCGATGTATGCGACTACCGTGATGATTTTACAGGGTTCTGACGCGTGGAAACGCGACACGGAATCCTCCCGCAAACAAGAACGCAACGAACGGTGGCTCGCCGAAGCCCGCGCCAAGGAAGCGGCGGCTCTCGCCCTTCTCGATGAGCGAACATCGGAATTTGAAAAAGCGACCGCCGAATTCGAGCGCCGTCACGAAACCCTGAAAGTGCTTCTGAGCGTCGCCGGCGACAGCGATTCCGATGTCGGCGCCTCTTCGCGAGTCTTGGCCTCCAACGGCTCCCGTATGCTCCCGCAAGCTGGCCTGGACGAAGCCGATCCGCGCGAAGGCCGCACCAAGGAAATTAACTACACCCCGGGAAGCGGCGCGAAGCAGCTTTCCAACCGGCTGGATCGCCTGCGCGCCGAACAGAGCGCCTTTCTGGACACAGCCGAGGAAGAAGCGGTTCAACGCTCCGAAGAACTGCGTGGCGTCATCCGGATGACCGGCGTGGGCGTCGCCCGCATCATGGACGGCGATTCCCAGATGGGCGGCCCGATGATCCCGCTTGATTCCAAGGTTTCAGCGCGCCTGGCGACTGAAACCGACCCGGCTTTCGCTCAGCGCGTGGCCCAAGTTGCGGCACGTCTGGACGAAATGCGCCGTCTTGAGAATGTGGCGCGCTCCGCCCCATTGGCGGCCCCCCTTTCCGACGGATACCGGACGACCAGCGGTTTCGGCGTGCGCGTAGACCCGTTCAACAATCGCATGGCCTTCCACTCAGGCCTTGATTTTGCTGGATATCGTGGCGCGCCGATCCGCTCCACGGCGCCCGGCGTCGTGACCTATACCGGGCCCCGTTCAGGTTATGGCACTGTTGTCGAAATTGACCATAATCATGGCTTTAAGACGCGATACGCTCACTTGAGCTCAATCGCGCCCGGCATTCGGCGTGGTACGCGGATTGCTATTGGGGATGTGGTTGGTGGAATGGGATCGACCGGCCGGTCGACGGGCACGCACCTGCATTACGAGGTGTGGTTCCGCGACAAAGTCTACGATCCTCGGAATTTTTTAAGGGCAGGACGACATGTTCACGAAGGGTAAGGGTTCCGGCGGCGCAGAAAGTCCTCCGCCGTCTTTTGAATCGATGTCCCAAGCGGCCCCTGCGGTGCAACGCCGTCCGCAATCGACCGGGCCGTCCATCATCAACGCAGACGTTCTTATCCGCGGCTCCATCACCACCAAGGGCGAGCTTCAGCTCGACGGCGCCGTTGAAGGCGACGTCCGGGCGCGCAAGTTGACCGTCGGCGGCTCCATCAAGGGTGACGTCACGGGCGAGGAAGTCGTGACGGTTCGCGGCGAAGTTCAAGGCCGTATTCGCGGCCGCAAGGTGGAGCTGGTTGCGGGCTGCCGCGTCCAGGGCGACATCCTGCATGCGCAATTGTCGATCGAACCGGGCGCTCAATTCGAAGGCCAGGTGCGGTACGTTCAGGATCCGCTGGCGACCGAAGGCTCGGCGAAGCCGCAATTGGCGCCGGCGCCGGCGCCCGTTTCCACGCCACCGGCGAGTTCCGGCGGCGCTGCGGTCGCCTAAGAGCTCCACGCACAGTGAAAGTTTCGGGAAACCGGTTGAGCGATCAGCCGGTTTTCTTTTTGCGCCCTATTGCTCGACTTCACCACCGACGCGGGCGGCGAGGGATGCCGCCATGAAGGGATCGAGGTCTCCATCCAGCACGCCCTGCGTGTCGGAGGTTTCAACGTTCGTCCGGAGGTCTTTCACCATCTGATAGGGCTGAAGGACGTAGGAGCGGATTTGCCGTCCCCAGCCGATTTCAGTCTTTGAATCCTCAACGGCTTGAGACGCCGCTTCGCGCTTTTGCAGTTCCGCCTCATACAGACGCGCGCGAAGCATGTTCCACGCGGTTTCACGGTTGCGGTGCTGTGAGCGTTCGGACTGGCAAGCGACGACAATTCCGGTCGGAATGTGCGTCAGGCGGACGGCGGAGTCGGTCTTGTTGACGTGCTGGCCGCCGGCGCCGCTCGCCCGGTAGGTATCGGTGCGCACGTCTTTGTCCAGGATCTCGATCTCAATCTTGTCGTCGATGACCGGATAAACCCAGACGCTGGCGAAGCTGGTGTGACGGCGGGCGTTCGAATCGAACGGCGAAATGCGCACCAGGCGGTGCACGCCGGACTCTGTTTTCAGCCAGCCATACGCGTTCTCGCCCTTGATGAGCAAAGTGGCGGACTTGATCCCCGCCTCTTCGCCCTGGCTTTCGTCGATCTCTTCGACCTTCATGCCATGCGCGTTGGCCCAACGCATATACATACGGCGGACGATGGAGGCCCAATCCTGCGCCTCGGTGCCGCCGGCGCCAGCATTGATTTCCAGATAGGCGTCGTTGCCGTCGGCCTCCCCGGACAACAGCGCTTCAAGTTCGGCGCGCCCGGCTCTCGCCCGCGCCGCCTCCAGAGCTCCCTGGGCCTCGTTCAAAAGGGCCTCATCGCCCTCCGCCTCGGCCAGCTCGATGAGTTCGACCGTATCCGAAAGTTCGCGCTCCAGCGCGCGCACTGCATCGACCTGGGAGGAGAGCTTGTTGCGTTCGCGCATGGCGCTCTGCGCGGCGGCCGGATCGTTCCAGACCGCCGGATCTTCAGCCATGGCGTTGAGCTCATCTAGTCGGCGAAGCGCATGATCCCAGTCAAAGACGCCTCCGCAGCAGCGAAACCGACCGCGTGATGTCATCGGAGAGCGTTTGCAACTCGGCGCGCATGGTCAGTGTCCGTCAGCTCAGGCGTTTTGGGAGGCGCCCGCATACCCCCCAAGTGGAGGATTCGCAAGGCCCGGGCCAAGAGCGCCTCAGTAGAGATCGTCGAGATCGTTTTGGCCCGTCGCCTGGTTCTGGCCGTTCGCCGGGGTCGTCGGCGGTTGCGTATTGGCGCCGCCATACGAGAACACGTCGTTGGAGATCGACCGCGTCGGTTCGGTGCCAGGCCGGAAAGCCTCAACGATCGTCTGGGTGGTTGCGGCGCTCGGCAGTCCGCCGGTGCGCGCGTCGATCGTGACGAAACTAACTCCCGGCGGGGTTCTGAACGGCGTCGCAGGTTGCCCCGCCAGCGCCTTGCCCATGAACTCGCCGAAGATCGGCACGGAGAGCGCGCCGCCCGACTCGCCTTCCCCCAGGGATTTCGGCTGGTCGTAGCCAACCCAGACGCCGGCCACAAGATCGGGTGAGAAGCCGATGAACCAGGCGTCCTTGTAATCGTTCGTCGTGCCGGTCTTGCCCGCCAGCGGACGGCCGAGCGACTTCAGCGACGCGGCGGTGCCGCGCTCCACGACGCCCTGCAGCATCGAGGTCATCTGATAGGCCGTAACCTCATCGATCACCGGCGGACGGCGATCCGGAACTTCAGGGGCCGCCTGTCCCCTCCACGGGGCGCGGCATCCCGGGCATTCCGGCTTTTTCTTCGGATAGACAGTACGGCCGAAGCGGTCCTGCACCCGGTCGAGCAGGGTCGGCGTGACCTTCTTTCCGCCGTTTACGAACACGGCGTATGCGGACGCCATCCGCAGGACGGTCGTTTCGCCAGCGCCCAGCGACGTGGAAAGAACCGGCTCAAGCTTGTCGCTCACCCCGAAATTCTTGCCGTATTCGACGATGGGACCCATGCCCATGTCCTGAGCGAGCCGCACCGTCATGACGTTGCGAGACTTCTCAAGGCCCAGGCGCAGGGTCGAGAGTCCGTAATATTCCTTCGAATAATTCAGCGGCGCGTAGAATTCGCCCGGCTCCCCCGCGGGCGCCACAAACGGCGCGTCGAGGATGAGGCTCGCGGGCGTGTAGCCGTGATCCAGCGCCGCCGCATAAACGATCGGCTTGAATGACGAACCCGGCTGCCGGAGCGCCTGCGTCGCACGGTTGAATTTGCTTTGTTCGAACGAATAACCGCCGACCATGGCGAGCACCCGGCCTGTGCGGGGGTCGAGCGCCACCAGCGCACCATTGACCTGCGGGATTTGCTTCAGCGCGTAGGTCTTGTCAGCCTTCTTTTGAACATAGACGACCTGCCCCCGCGCCAACTTGCTTTTGCTGCGATTAGCCCAGGACGCCTCGGCGGCCGACATGGATCCGCGCGTTCCGTCCGAGAATCCCAGCTGGACCCCGCCGGCCTGGTTGGTCGCGAGAATGACCGCGGGACGCCAATCGCCAATATCGGCTGCGACCTTCACCGCCTTAAGAGAGCTTTCCCAATCGTCGGAGACGGAAATGTTGGCGATCGCGCCGCGCCAGCCGCGGCGGCGGTCATAACCTTCAAGGCCGTTGCGAAGGGCCGAACGCGCTGCGGTCTGCAACCGCGTATCGAGCGTCGAGCGCACCGAAAGGCCGCCATTGTACAGCTTCTTTTCACCCAGCTGCTTCACGAGGCTTTGGCGCAATTCTTCAACGAAATATTCGGCGGCGATGTTGCGGAGCGCATCGGTGGCGATGTGCGCGTTCAGAGGTTCCGCCTGCGCCTGCTTCATATCGGATTCCGATATGTAGCCGTCCTCGGCCATGCGGGAGAGCACCCAGTTCCGGCGGTCGATCGCCTTCTGTCTGCGGGTGACTGGATTGTAGTTGTTTGGCCCTTTCGGCAGCGACGCAAGATAGGCGCAGTCCGCCAAAGTGAGTTCGTCCAGCGGCTTGTCAAAATAGGTCAACGCCGCCGCGCCGACGCCATAAGCGCGTTGGCCGAGATAAATTTCATTCAGATAGAGTTCGAGGATTTTCTGCTTTGAAAAGGTCTGCTCGATGCGGAGCGCCGTCAGCGCTTCCTTGATCTTGCGCCCGATGCTGCGCTCGGACGACAGCAGCATGTTCTTCGCGACCTGTTGGGTGATCGTCGACGCGCCTTGCATGCGCTTGCCGATCAGGACGTTCTTGATGTTCACCACCGAGGCGCGAAGCAAGCCCGACGGATCGACGCCCTTGTGCTCGAAGAAGTGCTGGTCCTCGGCCGACACGAACGCATCCACCAGACGCGGCGGCAGTTCCTGGTACGGAACGAAGACGCGGTGTTCTTCTGCGAACTCGGTGATCAGGTCGCCGTCGCTGGCATGAACTCGGGTGGTCACCGGAGGTTCGTACCTCTTCAGCGCTTCGAACGACGGAAGCGTCAACGCCGCGAAGGCGATGTAACCGATCCCCAAAGCGACAAGCGCTGCCGCGCCGATCAGGGCGTAACTGACGAGCTTTCGAAAATCCATGTCCGCCTAGCGTCTAAAACTCGCCGCCTGCTAATCCCGGCGAAAGGCCGGAATAAGGCCGCTGCGGCATCGTCCGGCTAGTCGAAATCGAATCGCCGGGGGCCGATGCTGCACCCTTCCAAATAAGCGCATGATTCAGCGCAAAATCAGGCGATCAGACTCTGCCTGATTTTGCGCATCATGCGCTCATGCGCGCTCTGCGGATAAATTGATGCGGCCCGCGCCGCAAGCGGCGGACGCGTAAACTTCAATGAAGTCGTCAACGGCTTGCGGATTGCGTGGCCACCGTAGGCGAAAAGTAATCGTCGATGGCCAGTGCGACGGCGCCCATGAGGTTTTTCCGGAATTTTGGATCGGTCAGCTCCGACGCGTCGCCCGGGTTCGTCAGGAAGCCCATTTCCAGCAAGACCGCCGGAACGTCCGGCGCCAGCAACACGAAATAGCCCGCGTTTCTGTGCGAGTTCTCTAGCACGGAGGCGCCCACCTCCTGCAGCCGAGGAACAATCTTCCGCGCGAACACGCTGGATTGGTTCTTTGTGTCGCGCTGCGCCAAATCCACAAGAATGTCAGAGACTTCCCGGCTCTTTGTCGATTTGACGTCAAGCTCCCAGTCCTGCACGGCCATGATGTTCTTCGCCCGCGCCGTGCCTGCTTCGGACAGCGTGTAAACCGAAGCGCCGCGCACCTCCGCGTTCTCTCCCGAATCCGCATGAAGCGACAGGAACAGGTCCGCCTTGGCCTTTCGGGCGATGTCCACCCGCTGCTCGAGGGGAATAAAGGTGTCGTCTGCGCGGGTCATGACGACCTTGTACCGGCCCGTCGCCTGAAGAATTTCGGCAAGCTGGCGGACAGCCGCAAGTGTGACGGTCTTCTCCTGAGCCCCGTTCACAGCCAGCGCGCCGGGGTCCTTGCCGCCATGTCCAGCATCCAGAATGATGGTCTTCCGCCTGGATTTCGACGGCTCGGGCAAAGCGGCGATCACCGTTTCGGCAGGCGCCGGCGGAAAACCGGACGCCTGGCTGAACGCCGACACATCGCCGCCGGTCAGCATGATTTTAAGTTTACCCTGCCCCCCAGCGACGCTGTTTTCGGTGCTCAGGGTCACGGGACCGGTAAGGTCAAAGACGAGCCGCGACCGCGTCGGCGAGTTCTGCGCATAACGATACTTAGCGACAGCTCCGGCGCCTGTCCGATCGCCGCGCTCGGCCTTTACGCCATCCAGAAGCCAGATAACCTTTGGAAAATCAACGACGACCCGCGGCTTTCCCTCTGCGAGAGTGAACACACGGGCATCCAGTTTTGCTGTGCTGACGATCTCCACGAGGGTCGCCCCGCCGACCGTCTCGACATTCACGGCGACCACTTTGGGCGCATCGGCGGCCCACGCCGCCTGCGCCAAACCCAAGGCCAGACCAATGCAGATCAGCAAGCGTTTCAGTCGAAACACAGCGACGCTCCTAAGCTCCCAATTCACTTATCAACAATGGTTCTTGCGAAATAGTTGACGCCAGAACAGGCGCCCGGCCCACTCCGCGCGCTCCTCGGCTTGCTCTGCTTTACTTTATGCCTGGGATTGGGGCACAGTCATCTGCGAGGGCTCGAATAGTCGAGTCGGCCAAAAGTGCGCTGCGCCTTTGCCCTGTGAGGGAATTTTTCCCTTAAGGAGCTGTTTTCGCAGGCGCGCCGGGCCGGACGCAATCCAGAGGCCTCATTTGCTAACCTCCGAAAACCGGAGAATTTCTTGGTCGAGCACGCCCTTCATGAAATGCAGGCTTGCCCGCGCTTGTCGCTGGGCAAGGTAGCGCGCGTGTCGGAGCCTCGGCCCTCTCGTCCTGCATATGAACGCCGTCGCGCCGGCTGGTCCTGTTTTGGACCGCCTACGCATCGAGCGGCGTCTGGAGTTTTTAATGGAAAAGAAGATGCTGATCGACGCATCTCACCCCGAAGAGACGCGGGTGGTGGTGCTTTCTGGGTCGCGAATTGAGGATTTCGATTACGAATCGAGCACGAAAAAACAACTGCGCGGGAACATCTATCTCGCAAAAGTGACGAGGGTCGAACCGTCGCTGCAGGCAGCGTTCGTGGAATATGGCGGCAACCGCCACGGCTTCCTGGCCTTCAACGAAATCCATCCGGATTATTACCAGATTCCCGTCGCCGACCGCGAAGCCCTGTTGGCGGAAGAACGCGCCGCCGTCGAAGCTGAAAACGACGACGAAGACGATGACGATGACGTGATGGAGGCCCAGCGCCGCCGCCGTCAGGCTCAACGCCGCTACAAGATCCAGGAAGTGATCAAGCGCCGCCAGATCATGCTGATCCAGGTGGTGAAGGAAGAGCGCGGCAATAAAGGCGCCGCCCTCACCACCTATCTGTCGCTGGCCGGCCGCTATTGTGTCCTCATGCCCAACACCGCGCGCGGCGGCGGCATTTCGCGGAAGATCCCCAACGGCGCCGACCGCAAGCGCCTGAAGAAGATTGCCGGCGAACTGGAAATCCCGAACGGTATGGGTCTGATCATCCGCACGGCCGGCGCCAAGCGCACGAAGACCGAGATCAAGCGCGACTACGAATATCTTCTGCGCCTGTGGGAGCAGATCCGCGACGACACGATGAAAGCCGTGGCGCCGAAGCTGATCCACGAGGAAGGCAGCCTGGTGAAACGGGCTCTACGCGACCTTTACGATAAGGACGTCGAGTCCATCGTCGTCGAGGGCGATGCGGCCTACAAGGAAGCCAAAGACTTCGTCAAAATGCTGATGCCGAGCCATGCGCGGAAGGTGCAGCAGCAGCGCGAAGGCGAGCCCCTCTTCCTCAAGCACCGCGTCGAAGAACAGCTGGAATCCATCTACAGCCCCGTCGTGCACCTGCGCTCCGGCGGCTCGATCGTGATCAACCAGACCGAAGCTTTGGTGGCGATCGACGTGAACTCGGGCCGCGCCACGCGCGAGCGCTCGATTGAATCGACGGCGCTGAAGACCAATCTGGAAGCCGCTGAAGAAGCCGCGCGGCAAATGCGCCTGCGGGACCTGGCGGGCCTCGTCGTGATCGATTTCATCGATATGGAGGAGCCAAAGAACGACCGCATCGTCGAAAAGAAGATGCAGGAATGTCTGCGCCACGATCGCGCCCGCGTTCAGATGGGCAAGATTTCGAACTTCGGCTTGTTGGAAATCTCCCGCCAACGCCGCCGCACCGGCGTCCTCGAAGGCAGCTCGCACATCTGCGAGCACTGCGCCGGCTCGGGCCGCGTGCGTTCGATTGAAAGCTGCGCCCTGCGCGTCCTGCGCACGCTCGAACACCAGGCCGACCGCATTCATGGCGGCGTTATAGACGTCGACGCGCCGATCGATGTCGCGCTGTATCTGCTGAACCAGAAGCGTAGCTTCCTCGCCGCCATTGAGACGCGCAAGGAGGCTGAAATCCGCATCAACGCGATGTCGGATATGCAAGCGCCTGATTTCAACATCCGCATCGGTGCAGATTCCCAGCATTACGACTTCGACGATGCTGACGAGCCGCGCGAACGCGCCCCGCAGTCCGTATCGCCGCCGGCCGAAGACCGCCGCGACCGCGAACCCGTTGAGCAGGAAGAAGCAGCTCCCAGCGCTTCTGCGCAAGGCGAAACCGGATCCCGGCGCCGCAGACGCAGACGTCGGCGCGGCGGGGGCGGAGATCAGGCCCAGGCGGAGCGCGTCGCCTCGAATGGAGACGCCGTTTCGGCCGAAGACCAATCCGGCGAGGATGAAGGTGAAGGTGAAGGCGAGGCCGAAACCAGCACCGTTCAGGCGCAGGAAGGCGCGGGCGAATCGCGCCGGCGCCGGCGCCGGGGCCGGCGCGGCGGCAAACGCCGCCGTGAAGACGGCGATGAGACGCCAGGATCGGCGGACTCTTTCGACGCCGAAGCCTCCGACGCCGAAGAGGTGGAGGAAGCTGGGGACGCGGAAGAATCGTACGAGCCGCTGGATACGGACGTCGCTGAACCGCATGTCGTCGACATCCGGGTTGAAACCGGCATCGGCGACTCTCAGCCACTGCCGGAGCCGGTCGCGGCCAGCACCCAAGCGCCCGCATCCATTCAGACCGAATCCGGGCCCCCGGTCGAAACCGATGAGGCGGGCGCCGCTTTGACGATCGAACACTCCGATCCGGTCATCGAAGTCTCCGCCTCGAACCCCATCCGGAAAGCCTTCGACCCGACGCACTGGCGCCGGATTCTCAAAGGAAATTAAATTCATGGCCCCACCGGTGACGAGCCGGCGGGGCCATATTGGCGCCGCAAACCGACGCCATTCAGCAGACCGGAAAACTTTCGACGCCTTAGGGAGATTAGTTCGTGAAACTCTCCGGGCAGCTGGCTCGCTGCGCTTTCGCAGGCATCCTTTCCGTCCTCGCAATGATGACGTCAGCGCAATCCGCCGCGGCCCAGACGGTGCTGAGGGATGCGGAGATTGAGAGCGATCTTCGCCGCTACGCCGATCCTATCTTCAAGGCGGCGGGCCTGGACCCGACCCACGTCGACATCATCCTTCTGCAGGACCAGACGCTGAACGCCTTCGTCGCGGACGGCCAGAAGCTGCATTTGAATTCGGGCCTCATTCTTGCCGCCGACACGCCGAACCAGCTGATCGGCGTCATCGGTCACGAAACGGGCCACATCGCTGGCGGTCACCTCGCACGCTCGGACGAAGCCATCGCCGCGGCCATGCGTCCGGCCTACGTGTCGATCGGCCTCGGCATCCTGGCGATCGCGGCCGGCGCGGGCGACGCCGGCGCCGCGTTGATCGCAGGATCGCAACAATTCGCGATGCAGTCCTATCTCGGCTATTCGCGAACCCAGGAAGCGTCCGCCGATCAGGCGGCCTTCACCTATTTGACGGCGACCCAACAGAGCGCCGAGGGTCTGGAGTCCTTCTTCGAGAAATTCCGCGTCCAGGAGGTCCTGAGCGATCAGCGCCGCGATCCCTTCTTCCGGTCGCACCCGCTTTCCTCCGACCGGATCGCAGCGCTGCGCGCCAAGGTCAGCGCCAGTCCGTACAAGGACGCGGTCGACACTCCGGAAAACATACGGGCGCTGAAAATGATGCAGGCCAAGCTCCGCGGCTTCATCGATCCGCCGCAGCAAACCTTCCTGAAATATCCTGATACGGACCAATCCCAGCCCGCACGCTATGCACGCGCCATCGCGGCTTACCGGATTCCGGACCTGAAACGGGCGGTCGCGGAGACCGAAGCGCTGATTGCGGACGACCCCAAGAACCCCTATTTCGAAGAGCTTCTCGGTCAGATCTACTTTGAGAACGGCAAGATCCCGGATGCGGTCATTCATCACCGCAAATCGTTGCAACTGGCGCCGGGCACGCCGCTCCTCCAGATCAATCTGGCGCGCGCGCTCAACGCACTGGAAACAACGGAATCCACCAAAGAAGCGATTGCACTTCTGCAAAGCGCCATCACCAACGACGCCGACAACGGCTTCGCCTGGCGTGAATTGGCGATCGCCTATGAACGCTCCGGCGACCTGCCGATGGCTCAGCTGGCGACGGCGGAATCCGCCTTTACAATTGGCGACTACGTGCGAGCGCATGAATTCGCCCAGCGCGCGCAAAAAAAGCTTACCACGGGTTCGCATGCCTGGCAGCGCGCCAGCGACATCGTTCTGATAGCGGAGCCGCGCGCGCAGGCGCTAATGAAGCGAAACCGGCGTTCTGGGGGCTAATCCCGGGAAGATCGAGGGGCGGCTTTCCATCAAGGCCCGAACTCTTTAGAAACCCCGCCAGATCACAGATTGGATTGAAGCATGAAGTCGCGTTTGTTCGCCGCGCTGGCCATCCTTCTCGCGGCGTGTTCGCCAGGCGGCGCAAAAGCGCCTGCGCCCACGGACCCCGCCTTTGGCGCCGCCGTGCGCAACTATCTGCTCGCCAATCCTGAGGTGATCGAGGAAGCGCAAAAAGCCCTGGCGGAGAAAAAGCAACTGGCGCTCTTCAAGAGCGCGGTCGCCGATAAGGACGATCCGTTTATCGGCAAGAAGGACGCCAAGGTCACGATCATCGAATTCTTCGATTATCGCTGTCCCTATTGCATGCACGCAGCCGATTGGGTGTTGCAGCAGCCGGCGAAGAACAAGGACGTCCGGGTCGTCTTCAAGGAAATGCCGTTCCTGACCAAGGAATCATACGAAGCTTCGCAGGCGGCGCTGGCGGCCAACAAGCAAGGCAAATATGCCGGCCTCCACCGCGCCCTGATGCACACGACCGGCGAGCTCAACACCGCGTCCATCGACAAAGCAGCGCAAACCGCCGGCGTGGACGTCAAGCGGATGCGCCGCGATATGGATTCCGCCAACGTGATCGAACACCTGAACCGCGTGAAGAAACTCTCCGAGAGCGCAAAGGTGGAATCGACGCCGACCTTCCTGATCAACGGCATCCTTGTCGCCGGGTTCGATGAGAAGGCGTTGAACGCGGCGATCGAAAAAGCGCTGAAGGAAGCGAGCTAAGGCTCAACGTCCCATTGCGTCAAATCAGTCCCGCCAGCGGCGAGGACGGATCGGCGTAACGCTTCTTGCCCATGCGTCCCGCCAGATAGGCTTCACGCCCCGCGATCACGGCGTGGCGCATCGCGCTGGCCATCAGGATCGGGTTTTTCGCCTCGGCGATCGCCGTGTTCATCAGCACGCCGTCGCAGCCCAGCTCCATCGCGATCGCCGCGTCTGACGCCGTGCCCACGCCCGCATCCACGATCACCGGCACGCGCGCCTGCTCAACGATCAGCCGTATGTTCACGGGATTCTGGATGCCAAGGCCCGACCCGATGAGAGAACCCAGCGGCATGATGGCGGCGCAGCCCGCGTCTTCGAGTTTACGCGCATAGACCGGATCGTCCGAGCAATAGACCATCACCTTGAAGCCTTCGGCGATCAGAAGCTTCGCGGCGCGCAGCGTTTCTTCCATGTCGGGATAAAGAGTCTTCTGATCGGCCAGCACCTCCAGCTTGACGAGGTCCCAGCCGCCCGCCTCGCGCGCCAGGCGCAAGGTGCGGATTGCGTCCTCGGCTGTGAAGCAGCCGGCTGTGTTCGGCAGATAGGTGAAGGTCTGCGGGCTGAGGAAGTCGGTCAGGCGCTCCTTGCTCGGATCGCCCAGATTCACCCGGCGAATCGCGACGGTCACCATATCGACGCCGGCAGCCTCCGCGGCGGCGGCATTTTCCGCATATGATTTGTACTTTCCGGTGCCGATGATGAGACGAGACCGGAAGGTGCGGCCGGCGATCACCAGCGGGTCGGAGGTGGCCGAGCGGGTTTCAGCGTTCATCAACCGCCTCCAACAATGTCGACAATCTCAATCTCGTCGCCTTCCTGTAACTGTGTTGTTTTATATAGTGATTTTGGAACTATCGCGCGATTATGCTCTACCGCGACCCCATTGGCCGGCATTTTGAGCGCCGACATGAGCTCGGCGATCGTCTGCTCAGGCCCGCGGCGCTCTTCGCCATTCACCATAATGCGCATCGGCGCATAACCC